>NZ_BAAJLT010000002.1:0-441301 GCF_057552975.1 Alteromonas sp. 5NW40-0090 | reverse complement strand
ATCAACCATGTCACACTTGTTCATGAATACGATGATGTAAGGGATACCAACCTGACGACCAAGTAGGATGTGCTCACGAGTCTGAGGCATAGGGCCATCAGTCGCAGCTACTACTAGGATACCACCGTCCATCTGAGCAGCACCAGTGATCATGTTTTTAACGTAATCAGCGTGTCCTGGGCAGTCTACGTGTGCGTAGTGACGAGTAGGAGTATCGTATTCTACGTGTGAAGTAGAGATGGTGATACCACGTGCTTTTTCTTCAGGCGCGTTATCGATTTGATCGAAAGCCTGAGCGTTACCACCGTAAGTCTTTGAAAGAACTGTAGTGATAGCTGCAGTTAGCGTAGTTTTACCATGGTCAACGTGGCCGATTGTACCCACGTTTACGTGGGGTTTCGTACGTTCAAACTTTTCTTTTGCCATTTTTCTCGTTTCCTAAGTTAAAAGTCCGACCCACCAATAGACCGGACCGAACCTTCATTTAGATTAAATTCTAGATTCAATAATAGCCTGCGCCACATTGTTCGGCGCCTCAGAATAATTGAAGAACTCCATTGAGTATGAAGCACGACCTTGGGTTTGTGAACGCAAGTCAGTTGCGTAGCCAAACATTTCTGAAAGCGGCACTTTAGCACGTATTATTTTAACACCTGCGACGCCATCTTCCATACCTTCGATCATGCCGCGGCGACGATTAATGTCACCAACTACATCACCCATCCAGTCTTCTGGAGTAGTCACTTCAACTTTCATTGTGGGTTCAAGTAACACCGGATTTGCTTCTGCGGCGCCTTTTTTGAAACCCATAGAGCCGGCGATCTTAAACGCCATTTCAGAAGAGTCAACATCGTGGTATGAACCGTCAAACAGCGTAACCTTTACATCAAGTACTGGATACCCTGCAAGAACACCACTTCGCATCTGCTCCTGAATTCCTTTATCGACCGCTGGAATGAACTCTTTTGGTACCACACCACCGACGATTTCGTTCACAAATTCGTAGCCTGAACCTTCTTCTTGAGGCTCAATGCGTAGCCATACATGACCAAATTGGCCACGGCCGCCTGACTGACGAACGAACTTCCCTTCTACTTCAACAGATTTACGAAGGGTTTCACGATAAGCAACCTGAGGGTTACCTACGTTACATTCAACTTTAAATTCGCGCTTCATGCGGTCGACAATGATATCAAGGTGAAGTTCACCCATACCTGAAATAATCGTCTGGCCTGTCTCGTCGTCAGTTTTCACTTTAAACGACGGATCTTCAGCTGCAAGCTTGCTTAGGGCAATGCCCATTTTCTCTTGATCAGCTTGCGACTTAGGCTCAACCGCAATTGAAATTACCGGCTCTGGGAACTCCATACGCTCTAGCGTAATAACATGGTTAGGATCACAAAGCGTGTCACCGGTGGTTACATCTTTAAGGCCAATGGCCGCAGCGATATCACCTGCGCGTACTTCTTTAATTTCTTCACGGTCTTTAGCGTGCATTTGCACAATACGACCAAAGCGCTCACGCTTGCCCTTAACAGGGTTATAAACCGTATCACCCGTGTTTACTACACCAGAGTAACAACGGAAGAAGGTTAGCGTACCCACAAATGGGTCAGTCGCTATTTTAAATGCTAGCGCTGAGAACGGCTCATCGTCGCTTGAATGACGCTCTGCTTCTGTCTCGTCTTTATCGTCAAGTACACCTGTGATGGCCTTAACTTCAGTTGGAGACGGAAGATAATGAATAACAGAGTCTAGTACTGCCTGAACACCTTTGTTTTTGAAGGCACTGCCACAGGTGGCAAGAACAATTTCGTTGTTCAGCGTACGCTGACGAAGGCCTGAACGAATTTCTTCCTCAGAAAGCTCTTCACCTTCCAAGTATTTATTCATTAGTTCATCAGATGCTTCTGCAGCCGCTTCGATCATTTCTGTGCGGTACTGCTCAGCGGTATCTAAATATTCAGCCGGAATATCTTCATAGGTAAATGTCATACCCATGTCTTCTTCATTCCAGTTGATGGCTTTCATCTTCACAAGGTCGATGACGCCATGGAAATTCTCTTCAGCGCCCATGTTGATTTGAATCGGAACACAGTTTGCGCCTAAACGCTTGCGGATTTGACCCACAACACGTTCAAAATCAGCGCCAGCCCGGTCCATCTTATTAACGAACACTAGGCGTGGCACTTGATATTTGTCAGCCTGTCGCCAGACTGTCTCTGATTGAGGTTCTACCCCAGAAGACCCACAGAAAACAACAACTGCACCGTCTAGAACACGTAATGAACGCTCTACTTCAATAGTAAAGTCTACGTGTCCAGGGGTGTCGATGATGTTAATCCTGTGTTGATCGAACTGTTGCTCCATACCAGACCAGAAACAAGTCGTTGCAGCAGACGTGATAGTAATACCACGCTCCTGCTCTTGCTCCATCCAGTCCATGGTAGCAGCACCATCGTGCACTTCACCGATTTTGTGAGACAGTCCTGTATAAAACAGAACACGCTCTGTGGTCGTGGTTTTACCCGCGTCCACGTGAGCCACAATACCAATATTGCGATAACGCTCAATCGAGGTCTTACGAGGCATAAATCTCTCTCAGTTAAATAACGTTGATTACCAACGGTAGTGAGCAAACGCTTTGTTTGCTTCGGCCATACGGTGAACGTCTTCACGTTTCTTAACCGCTGAACCTTTGTTATCTGCTGCGTCTAGCATTTCAGCCGCTAGGCGTTGTGCCATAGACTTTTCGCCACGTTTACGTGCAGCTTCAACCATCCAACGCATACCTAGCGCGTTACGACGAACTGGACGTACTTCAACTGGAACCTGATAAGTTGAACCACCAACACGACGAGACTTAACCTCTACTGTTGGGCGGATGTTATCAAGCGCTTCCTCGAAGATATCTAGGTGTGCTTTGCCGGTTTTTTCAGCAACAATATCAAGCGCACCGTAAACGATTCTTTCAGCGACTGACTTTTTGCCGTCGAGCATTACGACATTCATGAATTTCGCAAGCAGTTGTGAACCAAATTTTGGCTCTGGTAGGATTTTACGTTGACCTACGACTCTTCTTCTTGGCATTTTCTATTCTCCGTATGAATTCAGGGAAAACCCAAAACTCTTAAACTTCAGTTTGGCCTTACTAACGGAGAACCGTTATGACTTAGGCTTCTTCGCGCCGTACTTAGAACGGGCTTGTTTACGATCGTTTACACCTGCGCAGTCAAGAGTACCGCGAACTGTGTGATAACGAACACCTGGTAGATCTTTAACACGACCACCACGGATAAGTACTACACTGTGCTCTTGTAGGTTGTGACCTTCACCACCGATGTATGAAGAAACTTCAAAACCGTTAGTTAGACGTACACGACATACTTTACGTAGTGCAGAGTTTGGTTTCTTAGGCGTAGTAGTATATACACGAGTACATACACCACGTCTTTGTGGACAAGCTTGTAGAGCAGCTACGTTGCTTTTTTCAACGGGCTTTCTACGCGGCTTGCGCACTAACTGGTTAACTGTTGCCATTAACTAGCTCCTGATTAAAAACTACGAAAACCCAATCACTGTGATTGGGTCCATATTAATGCGATTAATTGCTTAATCGCGCTTGTTTGTGAACATTGTGCTCGTCAACATTCACTGAGCGCTGATACAAAAAACCGCGACCGTTTATCGAGCCATTTGATGGCTATCCAAAATCGGGTCGCGGAATATTAAAGATCATCGCTCTGACTGTCAAGGTGTACAAAGGTTAAGCAGTTAATTTATCTGCAATCTGTACAACTGAACTGCCAAATTGTTAGGAGTACGTTAACGTACTCCTATGATCTTGCCTTATTCGGCAGTATCTTCGTCTGCACCAGCATTAAGCGCTTCGGTTAGTGCCTGTTCTGCTTCAGCAGCAGAAACTGACATTTCTTCGATTTGCTCTTTACGGCGTTGTGCGCGGCGTTCGTGGTAAGCGAAACCTGTACCCGCTGGAATTAGTCGACCAACGATTACGTTTTCTTTCAGACCGCGTAGGTCATCTTCTTTACCTTGAACCGCAGCTTCAGTTAGAACACGCGTTGTTTCTTGGAACGATGCCGCTGAGATAAATGACTCAGTAGACAGTGACGCTTTGGTGATACCAAGCAGTTGTGTTTCGTACTGCGCAGGGATCTTGCCGTGCTTTTCAATTTCACGGTTCGCCACTTTAACGTTCGATACTTCAACCTGTTCGCCTTCAAGGAACTGCGTATCGCCTGGGTGAGTGATAACGCACTTACGTAGCATCTGACGAATAACTACTTCAATGTGCTTATCGTTAATCTTAACACCCTGTAGACGGTAAACTTCCTGAACTTCGTTCACGATGTAGTTTGCTACTGCTGAGATACCGCGTAGACGTAGGATATCGTGCGGAGACTCTGGACCGTCAGCGATAACTTCGCCTTTTTCCACTTTCTCACCTTCGAACACGTTAAGCTGACGCCACTTTGGAATCATCTCTTCGTATGCGTCACCCTCAGCAGGTGTAATTACAAGACGCTTCTTACCTTTGGTCTCTTTACCGAAGCCGATAGTACCTGAGATTTCTGCAAGGATTGCAGGCTCTTTAGGCTTACGTGCTTCAAATAGGTCCGCAACGCGCGGTAGACCACCCGTGATATCACGAGTCTTCGAGCTTTCCTGAGGAATACGTGCTAGCACGTCACCTTCGTTAGCCACTTTGCCTTCTTTCGCTTCGATGGTTGTGAAGCTTGGAAGACGAATTTCTTGAAGACCGAACTCGTCGCTTTCAAGAATTAGCTTAGGCTCTTTAGAGTTTACTTTCGCAAGGTCTTTAACAACGATACGGGTTAGACCAGTAAGCTCGTCTTGCTGCATTTCGGTGTTAGAGTCATCAATGTCTGCGAAGCTAATCTTAGCTGCACGTTCAGTGATGATTGGGTGACTATGCGGATCCCAGTTAGCAACAACGTCGCCAGCTGCAATAGTTGCACCGTCATCCACGCTAAGTACAGCACCGTAAGGTACTTTATAGCGCTCTTTCTCACGGCCTTGCTCGTCGATCACAGTAAGTTCTGTTGAACGAGAAACGATAACCACTTTGCCGTCAGAGTTACGTACGAATTTCGCATTGTGTAGCTTAAGGCTACCCGCCGTCTTAACTTGTACGCTGTTCTCAGCAGATGCTCTTGATGCCGCACCACCGATGTGGAACGTACGCATGGTAAGCTGTGTACCTGGCTCACCGATTGACTGTGCTGCAATAACACCAACCGATTCACCGCTACCCACCATGTGACCACGTGCAAGGTCACGACCGTAACACTTAGCACAAACACCGAAGTCGTTGTCACAAGTGATTACCGAGCGAACCATGATTTGGTCTACTGAGTTAGCTTCAAGCATGTCTACTAACGCTTCGTCTAGAAGAACGTTACGCTCTACTAGTACTTCGTTAGTGCCTGGCTTAAGTACATCTTCTGCTACTACACGACCAAGTACACGCTCGCGTAGTGGCTCAACAACGTCACCACCTTCGATTAGTGGTGTCATTTGAACACCTTCGAATGTGCCACAGTCGTCGTTAGTGATTACCAAGTCTTGTGCAACGTCTACTAGACGACGCGTTAGGTAACCCGAGTTAGCTGTCTTAAGTGCGGTATCCGCAAGACCTTTACGAGCACCGTGAGTTGAGATGAAGTACTGTAGTACGTTCAGACCTTCACGGAAGTTCGCCGTAATTGGGGTTTCGATGATTGAGCCATCTGGCTTAGCCATCAGACCACGCATACCTGCTAGCTGACGAATCTGAGCGGCACTACCACGAGCACCCGAGTCGGCCATCATGTAAACAGAGTTAAATGATGATTGCTCTTCTTCTTCGCCATCGCGGTTAATTACGATGTCAGTCTTAAGGTTATCCATCATGGCCTTAGCAACTTTTTCGTTGGCATTTGACCAGATATCGATAACTTTGTTGTAACGCTCACCCGCGGTAACAAGACCGTTTTGGAACTGTTCCTGAATTTCGATAACCTCTGCTTCCGCTGCATCGATGATGTCTTTCTTCGCAGCAGGGATAACCATATCGTCGATACCAACAGACGCACCCGCGATCATCGCGTAGTGGAAACCGGTATACATGATTTGGTCAGCAGCAATTACTGTGTCTTTCAGACCTAGCGTACGGTAACAAGCATTCAATAGTCTTGAAATTTGCTTCTTGCCCATCGCTTGGTTGATGATTTCAAACGGCAGACCCTTTGGAAGGATTAATGAGAAAATCGCACGACCAACAGTAGTGTCAGTTAGCGTAACTTTCTCAGTTTTGTTGCCATCTTCATCGATGTCATATTCAGTAATACGTACTTTAACGCGAGAGTGAAGCTCTGCATTACCTGTACGGTATGCTTTTTCTGCTTCATTCGGGCTGGTAAATACCATGCCTTCGCCTAAGCCGTTTACTTTGTCACGCGTTAGGTAGTAAAGACCCAATACAACGTCCTGTGAAGGTACGATAATTGGCTCACCGTTCGCAGGTGACAAAATGTTGTTCGTTGACATCATAAGTGCACGAGCTTCTAGCTGTGCTTCGATTGTCAACGGTACGTGTACCGCCATTTGGTCACCATCGAAGTCGGCGTTGTACGCCGCACACACTAGAGGGTGAAGCTGAATCGCTTTACCTTCGATTAGTGTAGGTTCGAATGCTTGGATACCCAAACGGTGAAGTGTAGGTGCACGGTTAAGTAGTACCGGGTGTTCGCGGATAACGTCGTCTAGTACGTCCCAAACCTCTGGTGCTTCGCGCTCTACAAGCTTCTTAGCAGCTTTAATTGTTGTCGCAAGACCACGACCTTCAAGCTTACCGTAGATAAACGGCTTAAATAGCTCAAGTGCCATCTTCTTAGGAAGACCACACTGGTGAAGACGTAGCGTAGGACCAACGGTAATTACAGAACGGCCTGAGTAGTCAACACGCTTACCAAGAAGGTTTTGACGGAAACGACCTTGCTTACCTTTGATCATGTCTGCAAGCGACTTAAGTGGACGCTTGTTAGAACCGGTAATCGCACGACCACGACGTCCGTTATCTAGAAGCGCATCAACAGACTCTTGAAGCATACGCTTTTCGTTGCGTACGATAATGTCTGGAGCAGCTAGGTCTAGAAGACGCTTAAGACGGTTGTTACGGTTAATAACACGACGGTATAAGTCGTTTAGGTCAGACGTTGCAAAACGGCCGCCGTCTAGTGGTACTAGAGGACGTAAATCTGGTGGAAGTACCGGAAGAACCGTCATGATCATCCACTCTGGCTTGTTACCAGACTGTTGGAATGACTCAAGCAATTTAAGACGCTTAGTAATTTTCTTACGCTTGGTTTCAGAGTTGATTGAAGGCAGCTCTTCACGCATAGCCGCAACGTCTGCGTCTACGTCTAGTGCTGTAAGAAGATCGAATACTGCCTCAGCACCCATCTTCGCTTCAAACTCATCACCGTGCTCTTCAAGTGCATCCAAGTATTCTTCTTCGTTTAGAAGTTGGCTGCGCTCAAGCGTAGTCATACCTGGCTCTGTTACCACGTATGATTCAAAGTAAAGTACACGTTCAATATCACGAAGTGTCATATCAAGCATTAGGCCGATACGAGACGGAAGTGATTTAAGGAACCAAATGTGTGCAACCGGGCTAGCTAGCTCGATGTGACCCATACGCTCACGACGTACTTTAGTCAGTGTAACTTCAACGCCACACTTCTCACAGATAACACCACGGTGCTTAAGGCGCTTGTACTTACCGCAAAGACACTCATAGTCTTTAACCGGACCAAAAATACGCGCACAGAACAGACCGTCTCGCTCAGGCTTGAACGTACGGTAGTTGATTGTTTCAGGCTTTTTAACTTCACCAAATGACCATGAACGGATCATGTCAGGTGAAGACAGACCGATTCGAATATTATCGAATTCTTCAGTCTTGTTTTGTTGCTTTAGAAACTTTAATAAGTCTTTCACATTACTCTCCCAGCGGAGTCAGTCTCTAGAGCCCGGCGCAAGCACCGGGCCATCTCATAACATTACGCGGCGATTGCCGTATTACTTTTCTTCAAGCTCGATGTTGATACCCAACGAGCGAATTTCTTTAAGTAGTACGTTGAATGACTCTGGCATGCCAGGCTCCATTCTGTGGTCGCCATCGACGATGTTCTTGTACATCTTGGTACGGCCGTTAACGTCATCTGACTTAACAGTAAGCATTTCCTGAAGGGTATATGCTGCACCGTATGCTTCAAGTGCCCACACTTCCATCTCACCGAAGCGCTGACCACTGAACTGTGCTTTACCACCAAGAGGCTGCTGTGTAACAAGGCTGTAAGAACCAGTAGAACGCGCGTGCATCTTGTCGTCTACTAAGTGGTTCAGTTTCAGCATGTACATGTAACCAACCGTAACTGGACGCTCAAACTCGCGACCGGTACGACCGTCGAACAATGAAATCTGACCGCTTTCTGGAATGTCAGCAAGCTTCAGCATTTCTTTGATTTCAGATTCACGTGCACCGTCGAATACAGGCGTCGCTACTGGAACACCCTTACGAAGGTTTTCAGCTAGACGACGTACTTCGTGGTCAGTGAAGCTATCGATGTCAACTTCTTGGTGATTCTCACCAAGCTCGTACACCTTCTTCAAGAACTCACGTAGTTCAGCCAGCTCACGCTGCTCTTTAATCATGCGATCAATCTTCACACCAAGACCGTGTGCAGCCATACCCAAGTGCGTTTCTAGGATCTGACCGATGTTCATACGAGACGGTACACCTAGTGGGTTAAGAACGATATCTACCGGCGTACCGTTAGCATCGTATGGCATGTCTTCTACTGGCTGGATAGTCGAGATAACACCTTTGTTACCGTGACGACCGGCCATCTTGTCACCCGGTTGGATGTGACGTTTAACCGCAAGGTAAACCTTAACGATCTTAAGTACACCCGGTGCTAGGTCATCGCCTTGAGTGATCTTACGACGCTTAGTTTCAAACTTCTTATCGAAGTCTGCTTTAATTTCAGCGTGTTGATCAGCGATTTGGTCTAGTTCTAGCTGTGCATCTTCGCTGTTAAGTGCAATTTCAAACCACTTTTCACGCGGTAGGCTATCAAGCTTAGCTTGATCAACACCAGCACGTAGAAGGGCAGTTTGCGCACGAGCAAAGATACCGTCTGCAAGAATTTCGAACTCGTCAGTAAGGTCTTTCTTAACCTGACGTAGCTGCATGTCTTCAATTTCTAGCGCACGCTTGTCTTTCTCTACACCGTCACGGGTAAATACTTGAACGTCGATTACCGTACCGTGAACAGAGTTAGGTACACGTAGAGACGTATCTTTAACGTCAGAGGCTTTTTCACCGAAGATTGCACGTAGTAGTTTCTCTTCTGGCGTAAGCTGAGTTTCACCTTTAGGCGTTACTTTACCTACAAGGATGTCACCGCCTTTCACTTCCGCACCAATGTAAACAACACCTGATTCATCAAGCTTGCTTAATGCAGATTCACCCACGTTCGGGATATCAGAAGAAATTTCTTCTGGCCCAAGCTTAGTATCACGAGCGATACAGCTAAGCTCTTGAATGTGGATAGTAGTGAAACGGTCTTCCTGCGCTACACGCTCAGAGATAAGGATTGAATCCTCAAAGTTGTAACCATTCCACGGCATGAACGCGATACGCATGTTCTGACCAAGTGCAAGGTCACCTAAGTCTGTTGAAGGACCGTCAGCTAGCACGTCACCAGTAACAATCGGGTCGCCAACACTACAAGTAGGCTTCTGATTGATACACGTGTTTTGGTTAGAACGAGTGTACTTAGTCAGGTTGTAGATATCGATACCCGCTTCACCTGGAAGCATTTCGTCTTCGTCTACTTTAATTACGATACGGCTGGCATCTACGTAGTCAACCACACCACCGCGCTTAGCAACTACAGTAACACCTGAGTCAACCGCGATAGTTCTTTCCATACCGGTACCAACTAGCGGCTTATCAGCGCGTAGTGTAGGTACTGCCTGACGTTGCATGTTCGCACCCATAAGTGCACGGTTCGCATCATCGTGCTCTAGGAATGGGATAATGCTCGCAGCAATTGAAACGATTTGCTGTGGTGAAACGTCCATGTATTTGATGTCTTCAGTCGGCATCAAAGTAGTTTCACCGCGGTGACGACAAGGAATTAGGTCGTCTACCAACTCGCCATTCTCAGTCAGCGCAATATTAGCCTGAGCGATTGCGAATTGACCTTCTTCAATTGCAGATAAGTAATCGATTTCGTCTGTTACCACACCATCAACAATGCGACGGAACGGCGTTTCAAGGAAACCGAAGTCATTGGTACGCGCGAAGCTCGCCAATGAGTTAATTAGGCCGATGTTCGGGCCTTCCGGCGTTTCGATTGGACATAGACGACCGTAGTGCGTCGGGTGTACGTCTCGAACTTCGAAGCCTGCACGTTCACGTGTAAGACCACCCGGGCCTAATGCAGAAATACGACGCTTATGCGTTACTTCTGATAGCGGGTTGTTTTGGTCCATGAACTGAGAAAGCTGAGATGAGCCGAAGAATTCTTTAACCGCAGCCGAGATAGGCTTAGCGTTAATAAGATCTTGTGGCATCACGTTGTCTAGGTCGCCTAAGCTTAGACGCTCTTTAACTGCACGCTCAACACGTACAAGACCAACGCGGAATTGGTTCTCTGCCATTTCACCTACAGAACGGATACGACGGTTACCAAGGTGATCGATGTCATCTACTTCGTCTTTACCGTCACGAATCATTATTAGCTGCTTCATTACAGAAATAATGTCTTCTTTGTCTAGTGTACCAGCACCAATTAGTTCTTCACGGCCAAGACGGCGGTTGAACTTCATGCGGCCAACAGAAGATAGGTCGTAACGTTCATCAGAGAAGAACAAGTTATCGAACAAGGTTTCCGCTGCATCTTTCGTTGGTGGCTCACCGGGACGCATCATACGGTAAATTTCAACTAATGCTTCAAGGCGGTTAGTTGAAGAATCGATACGAAGTGTATCTGAAATATATGAGCCGTGGTCAAGTTCGTTGATGTAAAGCGTTTCGAACTCTTTGATACCCGCTTGGCTAAGTGCCGCTAGGTTTTCAAGGGTAAGTTCTTCGTTCGCGCTTACAATCACTTCGCCTGTGTCTTCGTTTACGTAAGTAGCTGCGTAAACACGGCCAATTAGGTAATCGGCTGGTACTTCAAGCTCTGTAAGACCCGCTTTTTCTAGTGCACGCGTGTGGCGCGCAGAAATACGACGACCCGTTTCAACAACAACGTTACCTTCACCGTCAATAATGTCAAAAGCTGCCGTTTCGCCACGTAGGCGATCTGGAACCACTTCCATCATTAGTTTGTCTTTGTCGATACGTACGCTTACTTTGTCGAAGAAAGTATCTAAAATTTCTTCAGACGTCATTTCAAGTGCACGTAAGATAATCGTTGCAGGCAACTTACGACGACGGTCAATACGTACGAATAGGTTATCTTTCGGGTCAAACTCGAAGTCTAACCACGATCCACGGTAAGGAATTACACGTGCGTTATAAAGCACTTTACCTGACGAGTGGGTTTTACCTTTGTCGTGATCAAAGAATACACCAGGTGAACGGTGTAGCTGTGACACGATAACACGCTCAGTACCATTGATAACGAACGTACCGTTCTCAGTCATCAATGGGATCTCGCCCATGTACACTTCTTGTTCTTTAATATCTTTTACGGTACCTGGGGCAGCGTCTTTATCGAACAACACTAACCGTAGTTTTACTCTTAACGGAGCAGAGAAAGTTACGCCGCGAATTTGACATTCTTTAACGTCGAAAACGGGCTCTCCCAGGCGGTAGCTTACATACTGAAGCTCTGAACTACCTGAGTAGCTTTTAATTGGAAAAACGGAACGAAATGCTGCTTCCAAACCGTATTGAGCTTCCGGATCGGTCTCAATAAACTTTTTGAAAGAATCAAGCTGAATTGAAAGAAGGTATGGAATTTCCAATACCTGTGGGCGTTTGCCAAAATCCTTACGGATACGTTTCTTTTCGCTATAAGAGTAAACCATGGGTTCCTCAGCCTGCTGATTTATGACCCAACCTGCTGCAAAATGCTTTAAAACGCGTGCTATGGGCTAAAAGCTGCGTTTCAAATGGCGCACTAAGCAACAAACTTCCACAACCCTTTTTCGGGCAGATACACCAGCATACAACAAAATTTAACCAATTATTAGTTAACTTGTTGGATTTTTATGCTTTTTATGGGTATTTCCGAATGGCGCTTTAAGTAGTGTAACCAAGGGTTAGATTCTACACACTATACAGCGCAAAAAGGCTGGTGGTTCAAAAAACCACCAGCCTTGCCGTCTCAGGCAATAATCTGACTATGTCAGATTACTTGATTTCTACTTCTGCACCAGCTTCTTCAAGCTCTTTCTTAAGTGCTTCAGCTTCATCTTTGCTTACGCCTTCTTTGATAGCTTTAGGAGCAGACTCAACTACTTCTTTAGCTTCTTTAAGACCTAGGCCAGTCGCGCCGCGAACTGCTTTGATAACTGCAACTTTGTTGCCACCGAATGAAGTCATTACAACGTCGAATTCAGTCTTTTCTTCTGCAGCAGCAGCGTCGCCGCCAGCAGCTGGACCAGCAACAGCAACAGCAGCTGCAGCAGATACGTTGAATTTCTCTTCAGCCGCTTCAATTAGTTCTACCAGTTCCATTACCGGCATTTCAGCGATTGCGTTTAAGATATCTTCTTTAGTTAGAGCCATGTTCTCTAAACTCCTGGGTATAAAATGTTAAAAAAATCAATATGCCAAAAACGCCAATTATTTGGTGTCTTTGACCGCCGCCAATACGCGCACAAACTTGCCAGGAACTTCGTTGATTGTTTGAACGAATTTCCCAACTGGTGCTTTGAAGGTTGCAAGTAGTTTCGCAAGCGCTTCGTCGCGGGTAGGTAGTGCTGCAACTGCGTCCAATTTCTCTGGACCAAGAAGACCGCTACCAATAGATAGTGCTGTAACCTTTAGCTTATCGTTAGTCTTACCGAAGTCTTTGAAAAGACGTGCCGCACCGCCTGGTGCGTCGATAGAGAAACCATAGATAAGCGGACCAGTTAAGGCGCTGTCTAAGTCTGCAAATTGACTGTCTGCTAGAGCACGCTTTGCAAGAGTGTTACGTACAACCTTTAGGTATACGCCTTGCTCACGAGCTTTAACACGTAGGTCAGTCAGTTCTGCAACTTCCATCCCACGGTATTCAGCAACGGCTACGGATAGAGCGCGAGACGCAACTTCAGAAACTTCTGCTACGATCTCTTTTTTTGCTGCTAAACCTAGTGCCACTGAGTTCACCTCTTTGTATCTGACTTTGTTTGCGGATTAACCGCTTGCGCCGTCAGGGTTCACAGATTGATACCAACCCTCATGGTTGATACCGCTCTACGGTGTTTGTTACCCCAGAGAGTCTGAGTCAAACCACCGTCTGCGCAGGTTGTTGTATTAAGCAGTGTGTTGACTGTGAAAGTTCTCTTACCTCTTTCACCACACCGCACCTGCGGTCTAGGACGGGAGCTGCTTATTAGCACTGCTAATTGTCACAGCTCCAACCCATAACCTTTAAGAGATTTCGATGAGCCTAAGCTCAGCGAAATTAAAGACCTACAGAAGCCTTATCAAGAGCAACACCAGCACCCATTGTAGTGCTTAGGCTGATCTTCTTGATATATGTACCTTTTGCAGAAGAAGGCTTAGCTTTCTTCAATGCTTCAAGTAACGCTTCAAGGTTTTCTTGAATTTGGTTCGCTTCGAACGCAATCTTACCAATGCTAGCGTGGATGATACCGTTCTTATCGTTACGGTAGCGTACCTGACCAGCTTTAGCGTTCTTAACTGCCGTTGCAACGTCAGGCGTTACAGTGCCAGTTTTTGGGTTAGGCATAAGGCCGCGTGGACCTAGAATTTGACCTAGTTGACCAACAACACGCATCGCGTCTGGGCTAGCAACTACTACGTCAAAGTTCATTTCGCCTTTCTTAACTTGCTCAGCTAAGTCATCCATACCAACGATGTCTGCACCAGCTTCTTTCGCTGCTTCAGCATTTGCACCTTGAGTGAATACTGCAACACGAACGTCTTTACCAGTACCGTTAGGTAGTACAGTTGCACCACGAACGTTTTGGTCAGATTTCTTCGCATCGATACCAAGGTTAACAGATACGTCTACGCTTTCTGCGAACTTAGCTGTTGCTAGTTCTTTAAGAAGCGCTACTGCTTCGTTGATTTCGTACTCTTTAGTAGAGTCAACTTTATCGCGGATTACGCGAGCGCGTTTAGTTAATTTAGCCATTCGATTAGTCCTCTACGTTCAAGCCCATTGAGCGAGCAGAACCCGCGATAGTGCGTACCGCTGCATCAAGATCAGCTGCAGTAAGGTCTGGCTCTTTAGTTTTAGCAATCTCTTCCAACTGAGCGCGAGTAACTTTACCCACTTTTTCAGTGTTAGGACGGCCAGAACCACTCTTGATGCCCGCTGCTTTCTTAAGCAGGTAAGACGCAGGAGGAGTCTTAGTTTCGAATGTGAAAGAGCGATCTTCGTATACAGTAATTTCTACTGGTACTGGAGCGCCTTTCTCAAGGCTTTCTGTTTTCGCGTTGAAAGCCTTACAGAATTCCATGATGTTTACACCGTGTTGACCTAGTGCAGGACCAACTGGTGGACTTGGGTTAGCAGCACCTGCTGCAACCTGAAGCTTGATAATACCGCTTACTTTTTTAGCCATTTTACATGCTCTCTTGTTTGGGTCTAACGCCTCGCAAATACAGAGATTATTTGCTCAATCGGCTTCCCGTTTCCGTTTAAAAGGGCGCGCATTATATAAGGTGATTAATTACTATGCAAGGGCTATTTAGAATAAAAAACCATCGAAAGGTCAGTATTTTTACGCTCTCGCCGTTGAACCGGAGACCTTATACAAAAAAGCCCCGTCAAACGGGGCTTTTTAAAAATGCTATACGGTAGCTTGAGTAGGCTTAGCCTTTTTCTACCTGACCAAATTCTAGGTCTACTGGAGTAGAGCGACCGAAGATAAGTACCGATACTTTTACGCGGCTCTTTTCGTAGTCTACTTCTTCTACCACACCGTTGAAGTCTGCAAATGGGCCATCGATAACGCGAATAACTTCGCCTGGCTCGAACAGCGTCTTTGGTCTTGGCTTATCAACGTTCTCTTCTAGACGATTTAGGATAGCGTCCGCTTCTTTCTGCGTGATTGGCATAGGACGGTCTGATGTGCCGCCGATGAAGCCAAGTACGCGAGGTACGCTTTTCACTAAGTGCCATGACTCTTCTGTCATCGCCATTTCTACTAATACGTAACCAGGGTAAAACTTGCGCTCAGATTTACGCTTTTGACCTGCACGCATTTCTACCACTTCTTCTGTTGGTACTAGTACCTGACCGAAGTAGTCTTCCATGTTGTGCATCTTGATGTATTCAAGCAGGGTTTTCTTAACTCGAGCCTCATATTGCGAATAGGCTTGAACTACGTACCATCTTTTCTTTACTGCTTCTTCTTCAGACATACGTTTATGCTCCTATTCCAGTAATAAAGCCAACTACACGAACGATGATGCCGTCTAGTCCCCATAAAATTAGTGCCATGATTAACGTCGCTGCAAGCACGATAAGTGTAGTTTGGTTTGCCTCTTGACGAGTTGGCCACACAACCTTGCGTACTTCTGTGCGAGACTCTTTAGCAAAGCTCAAGAAGGTGCTACCTTTTTCGGTAGTTGCCGCGATAAAACCAGCTATACCAACTACTACAACAATAGCGATAGCACGGTATAGTACCGAGATCTCACCGTACATTGTATTAGCGGTTACTAAACCGGCAAGTAGTGCAAAAACCACTACCCATTTAAACATGTCCAATGCATTGGACTGATTTTCCGTCTTTTCGCTCATGTTACGATCCTAGCACTACAGCGTCGTTGTTTTACGCACTCATTAAATGCGCAATTTAAAAATTCTTAGTTTAAGTAAATTTGGCAGGGGTGGAGGGACTCGAACCCCCAACCATCGGTTTTGGAGACCGCTGTTCTACCAATTCGAACTACACCCCTGTGGTGTCTAAAAGACAAAATTTACTTACACTGCCCTTGTGAGTTGTGCGTCTTTTCTAAGGAAAGTGCGGTATCGCAAGGGAGGGACGCGTATTATACTTAACCACTTTCAAGATACAAGCGGTTTATCCATCCCATCTGCGATTGAACACTATTTCGCGCTTTACCTACTCGACGCCAATAAATCCGCCTGTTTGATGTGCCCAGAGCTTGGCATATATACCATTGTGCGCAATAAGCTCGGCATGGGTTCCCTGCTCTACAATGTTGCCCTTATCCAGCACAAGTAACCTATCCATTTGCGCTATGGTCGACAAGCGGTGAGCAATAGCCAGCACGGTTTTGCCTTCCATCACTTTATCCAGACAGGCCTGAATAGCCGCCTCAACCTCTGAGTCTAATGCCGATGTTGCTTCGTCTAGTACCAATACAGGCGCGTCTTTTAGTAACACTCGAGCTATGGCAATTCGCTGGCGCTGACCGCCTGAAAGCTTAACGCCTCGCTCACCTACATGCGCGTCGTACCCTGTTCTACCGTGACTATCGGTAAGGGTAAGAATAAAGTCGTGCGCTTCGGCCTGTTTGGCTGCACGGATCATATCTTCTTCTGTCGCATCGGTTCGACCGTAAAGGATGTTATCGCGTACCGAGCGGTGCATCAGTGAAGTATCTTGTGTCACCATGCTAATTTTGGCGCGAAGGGTTTCTTGTCCTACTTCAGTGACATCTTGGCCGTCAATAACAATGCGACCGCTCTGGGTGTCATAAAAACGCATGAGCAAATTAACCAGCGTCGATTTACCTGCGCCAGAACGCCCCACTAAGCCCACTTTTTCTCCGGGCTTGATGTTCAAATCGAGGTTTTTAAACACTTCAATAGGTTTTTCATCGGCCCCCGCATAAGAGAAGTTCACGTTGTCGAAGTTAATCCCGCCGCCATTTACCTTAAGTGCGTTCGCCTTAGGCTTGTCTTTAACCGCAATCGGCTGTGCTAAGGTATTCATGCCGTCCTGCACTGTGCCTAAGTTCTCGAACAAGCCTGATACTTCCCACATAACCCAGTGCGACATACCGTTTAGTCGCAAACACAGACTAATAGCAATGGCAATATCGCCGGGGCTCGCAATGTTTTCCATCCATAAATAAACAGATAGCGCACCAATGGTGAAAATAAGAATGGCGTTAGCCATTTCTACACAGAACTCCAACACGGTAACCAAACGCATTTGCGGGTAAACCGTTTTAAGAAAACCATACATGCTTTCTTTAGCGTAATCCGCTTCGCGTCGACTATGTGAAAACAGCTTCACCGTTGTGATATTGGTATAGCTATCAACAATACGTCCGGTCATTAATGAGCGCGCGTCGGCTTGCTTTTGCGAGACTTCTTTTAGTTTAGGCACCAGCACTTTTAAAATGCCAATGTACACAAAGAACCACACGATAAGCGGCATAGCTAAGCGCCAGTCAGTGCTAAAAATAAGCACGACCATAGAGATAAAATAAACACTGATGTACACCAGCAAATCGAGAACCTTGGTTACGGCCTCTCTTACCGATAGTGCAGTCTGCATCACCTTGGTAGCCACACGGCCGGCAAACTCATCGTGGAAGAAGGTTAAACTTTGGCCAAGCAAATAGCGGTGTGCCTGCCATCTAATGCGCATGGGGTAGTTCCCCATCAAAGACTGACGAGAAAACAGCGAGCGCAACAGAATAAACAATGGAATAAAAACGAGAACGGTTAAACCCATGCCAATTAGGGTAAATTTTTGGTCGGCTAAAAACGTGTCTCGGTTTTGATCAGAGAACCAGTCAACTAACTGCCCTAAAAATCCGAACAGCGCCACTTCTAACATAGCAACAATGGCACTTAGCACAGAAACAGTAAGGATTACGCCCCACATGCCTTTTGTGTAGTACTTACAAAATGCAACGATACCTGTTGGCGGTTGAGTAGGCGGCGTGTCAGGGAAAGGCTGGGTCAGCTTTTCAAAAAATGAAAACATGTAGAACTCGTTAGTTATTCAGTGACAGAGCACGTTTACGTATGCCCCAAAATGCTTACGTCACAATTCTACACGATAACTGAAAGTGTGTTGAACTTTGCGGTGCTTTTTTACCGCAAAGCTCGTTTAACATTAGTTAATATTTGGCACAGGCTGATACTTGGCGAAAATTATTATTTGGAGAAGAGTTTACATAAAACAACTCAACACTAAGCTAATTTCCTGTCAGTCTTCACTCTGCAAAGCCTAATTTAGCGAGTATGCTTTCCACTTTTTCAGCGTGCTCAGCCTGCCACTGTTCAAGTAACATGGAGCCATCTTTCTGGGCTCGCTTTTGGGCAATGTCATAGGCTGCTAGCGCCTCATCTTTTGGAATTACTGCAATGCCCTCTTCGTCTGCAACAATGATATCTCCGGCGTGAACAGTTACACCTGCACAGGTAATCGGCTCATTTAACGGGGCTATACACTTTTTGGCTCCTGGCTTGGGTATAACGCCCCTGGCAAATACTGGGAATTTGTTGTCACGGGTTTCTGCAAGGTCTCGTATAACACCATCAATCACGAAGCCTTTAATGCCGCGAGACTGGGCTATCGCGCAGACGTTACCGCCCGCAACAGCGAATTCATCATCGGCCTCCACAACAATAATGTCACCGGGGCTTGCGCGATATATCGCCGCATGCAGCATAAGATGGTCACCCGGCTCACACTTAACGGTAAATGCTGGACCCGCAATGCGTGGCATGCCTTCCCACAATGGTTTTATCGCATAGTGCATGAACTGCTCTCTTGGCAGCGCATCGGCGTACTCACAGGGTGATACGCTATCGAAAGGGGTATTGTGTAAGTCCATTACCGTTCCTTGAATGTTGTAGTGTGGGAAAAAAACACTATAGCGAAATTAGCCCTACAAGTTGTTACAAGCTGTGTATTTTCACTATAAACACTTTTTCTATCCCCCCCGCCATGCTAAAAATTAGTAAAAAGCGTGCACGCAATACGCCACACCATTCTTTAGAAGGGATGCACAGGTTTCGCAACGCACTAAAAACAATAAGCGGCAAGCCCAAATGTTGCCCAATAAAATGAAAAGGAAAACTCCACATGTTACGTAGCGTTTTAAGCTTAAGCGTGGCGCTGGCCCTCACGGCTTGTAGCCCACAAAATTCATCCACAGAACAACAGACACAAAGCGCGGCTACCGAAGAGGCTCAACAACAGCTTTCTTCAGGTGTCATTAAAGAAAATATGGATCTGTCTGTTGACCCAGGTGATGACTTTTTCCGCTACGTAAACGGCAAGTGGTTTGATAATTTTGAAATACCAGCAGATAAATCGAGCTACGGTTCTTTCGTGATCCTTCGCGATGAAGCACAAGATCACGTTATGGATATTATAAAATCGTCTGCCGAAGGCGACTTTAAAGCGGGCAGCGACGAGCAAAAAGTCGGTGATTTTTACCGTGCCTATATGGACATGGAAACCCGCAACGAACTTGGCATGACACCGCTAAAGCCTGAGTTAACTAAGATTGAAGCCATTGAAGACTACACCGACCTTGCTGAGTACTTTGCTTATGCCGCCCGTTATGGCTACGGTACACCGTTTAGCCTAACTCAGTACCCTGATCTTAAGTCACCGAAAGAATACTTAATGTACACGTGGCAGTCGGGTTTAGGCCTTCCTGAGCGCGAGTATTACTTTAAGGAAGACGAAACATCACAAACCATTCGCGATGCCTACGTTAAACACATTCAAACCATGTTTGAGCTGGCGGGTTTCGACGCGCCCAAAGAAAGTGCGGATATGCTGTTCGCACTTGAGACTAAAATTGCTCAGCTACATATGAAAAAAGAGCAGGCCCGTAACTTTGCTGCCAACTATAACAAACTGACAATTGAAGAACTTAAAGCGTTAATGCCTAAGTTTGACTGGGACGCTTATCTAACCCAAGCTGATATAAGCGACATTCCTTCGCTAGGTATTTTGCAAAAAGACTACATGCAAAACATTGATGGCGTTATTGCAGAAACCTCACTGGAAGATTGGAAAACGTTCCTTAAGTGGGGCTTGTTAAATGCTTCAGCCAGTCGCTTAAATGCCGAGCTTGATGAAGCAAACTTCAATTTCTACAGTAAAGTGCTTCGCGGTGTTGAAGAGCAACAGCCACAATGGCGTCGTGCGGTAAGCCTTTCAAATGCCCACGTTGGCGAGCTTATCGGTAAGGTTTATGTAAAACAGCACTTCCCGCCTGAAGCGAAAGACCGCATGATGGAAATGGTTAATAACCTGCTGTTAGCTTACAAAGAAAGTATCGAAAATCTTGATTGGATGACAGACGAAACTCGTGCACAAGCACTAGACAAGCTGTCTAAGTTTACCGTTAAAATTGGTTACCCGGACCAGTGGAGAGACTATTCAGCGCTGACAGTTAATGCCAGTGACCTGTTTGGAAACCTTAAGCGTTCATCTGACGTGCTGTATGAAGAAATGCTTAAAAAACAAGGTGGCCCAGTGTGGACCCATGAATGGGGCATGACACCACAAACTGTTAATGCTTACTACAACCCGCCGCTAAACGAAATTGTATTCCCTGCGGCTATCCTTCAACCGCCGTTCTTTGACATGAACGCCGAAGACGCGGTTAACTACGGCGGTATTGGCGCGGTAATTGGTCACGAAATTGGCCATGGTTTTGATGATTCAGGGTCTACTTTCGACGGTGACGGCGTTCTGCGAAACTGGTGGACGGATGAAGATCGCGGCGAGTTTGAAGCACGCACTGCGAACTTGATTGAACAGTACAACCAGTTTGAGGTTCTGCCTGACTTGCACGTAAACGGTGAATATACCCTAGGTGAAAACATTGGCGATCTTGGCGGCATCAGCATCGCACTTAAAGCTTACCACCTGTCTCTTGATGGTGAAGAAGCCCCTGAACTAGACGGTTTCACTGGCGATCAGCGTGTATTCATTGGTTACGGCCAGGTTTGGGCAAGCAAATATCGCGAAGAAGCGCTGCGCAGCCAAGTACAAACCGATACCCATTCACCTACGAAGTTCCGCACTAACGGTGCTGTTCGCAACGTACCTGAATTCTACGAAGCGTTTAACGTGACCGAAGAAGATGCGTTGTATTTACCACCAGAAGAACGCGTGAAAATTTGGTAATTCGCGTACTCTAAACACAGTACATAGAGAGTAGCGTACATAAAATACGATAGCTAAAGCCCCATGTTTGCGTCACCAAACTGGGGCTTTTTTTGTCGTTCTGAAGTGTATGACTAAGCAGTTTCAAAAAGGCTAAACATGAATGTAAGAACAACTCTTGTCTTTAGCAGCTTAGCGTTGACTTACCTGACGACGCTGCCGCTTACCCCCTACGTGGCGCAATTCTTACCCAAAGCCCTGCCAATTGTGGTACTGGCAGTTTTCGCCTATCTAAAACTTCGCGCCATGCCGCGATATATGGTGTTGACGGCGTTACTTTTCAGTCTTGCTGGAGATGTTAGTCTGGCCTTGCCCTTTGCGGATAGTTTTATTGTCGGCTTGGCGTGCTTTTTTGTTGCGCACTTATCTTATGCCGCGTGTTTTGCCAATCTAAATCGCCAAAAACTCAAAGCGCTCTCAGGCGGAATTATTTCGCGCAATGTGAAATGGCTAATTAGCCTTATCATTATTAGCTTTACGGCAGTGATGGCCGTTCATATTCTGCCTGCATCAAGTTCGCTTTTTTACCCTGTAGTGGCATATATGAGCGTAATCACACTGATGGGCTTAACCGCAGTGTGGTTGGCTCAAACCAAGCTAATCGTAACCGGTGCGCTACTTTTTGTGATATCAGATGCCATTCTCGCTCAGTCGGTTTTCAAAAACCCGCTCCCACTGTCTACCTTTTGGGTAATGACAACTTACTATGCAGCCCAATATTGCTTAACCATGGGGCTTGTTGATGCGCTTTTTAGAAAAGAGAACAGGCAGGAATAAAAGGGGCAGGCCTAGTTAGACAGCGAAGTTAAAACGTCTATCGCCAACTCGACTTTTTCAGCTGGCACGAAAATATGGTCGTGATAATAAGCGGCCACCACGTTAGCGCTAATTCCTGCCTTACCCAGCGCAGTGGACATAGCTGCAGTCATGCCTACCGCTTCCAAACTAGAATGCACTTCACAGGTTATACAGCGGTAATAACCTTCAAATGGCAAGTTAGCTTTCTCAGCTGCCGCAACCGGAAGGATAAGCGTGGTGCCCTCGCGTTCCTGAAACATACCCTTAGCTATTGAAATTAACGTGCTGGTTAATCTGTCAGCAGGCAAAGTAGTAAAAACGTAATTTTCACCACTCGCCACAGGATTCAAATTTTTCAGTAACACGCTCAAGTCAGTTTCAGCGACCACACTCAACCTTCCATTGAATAACGTCAGTACTTAGATCTATGAGTGCATATTAAAGCTTTCGGGCTCTAATACGCTTTCCTTTAATCTTTCCTTCTCTAAAGTGCGCCATGGCTTTTTTCACGCTTCGCGTTTTCACTGCGACAAAACTCATGCTGTTTTGCACCTTAATTTTGCCTAAGTCGTCGCCAGGAATGCCCGCATCTTTGGTAAGTGCACCCACCAGATCGCCTGGGCGAAGCTTTTCCTTTTTACCCGCGCTTAGTGAAATACAAGTGAATTCAGGCTGAGTGATTTTGTTTTTATGAAAACGTAAGCTTTGCGCGCCTTTAAGCGGAATGTCGCTTTCTTGTAACACTTCAATTTTTCGCAAAAAGTGCTCTTCGTCATCGCTCACTAGCGTCACTGCCATACCCTTAGCGCCCGCACGTGCCGTTCGGCCAATGCGGTGAATATGGGTTTCCGGCTCTTCACTTACTGTGTAATTAATCACGCAGGCAACATCGTCAATGTCCAGCCCTCGCGCGGCAACATCGGTGGCAACAAGTACTTGTAGCGCATCGCTGGCGAACTGCATTAGCACCGACGTGCGTTGATGCTGTTCCAAGTCCCCCTGAAGCCCAGCTGCGCTAAAGCCATCCTCGATAAGCTCGTCAACCACTTCGTTTACCTGAACCTTACGGTTACAAAATACTATGGCGTTTTTAGGTTGGTAGTGGGTAAGTACCGCTTTAAGCGCTTGAGTGCGTGTGTGCGGGAGCACGTTGTAGCCCAATTGTGTGATAGCGGGTTTACTGTCTTGAGACTCAACTTTACAGGTTACCGGGTTGTGCAGGTACTGCTTAGCTACACGCTCAATTTGTTCTGTAAAAGTTGCAGAAAACAATAGGGTTTGCACTTGTTTCGGCGTTTGACCGAAAATAATGCGTAAATCGTCTTCAAAGCCCATGTCTAACATGCGATCGGCTTCATCGAGGACACGCAACTTTACGTTACTTAGGTCAATTCGACGCTTTTCCACATGGTCCATTACGCGACCCGGCGTGCCCACAATAATATGAGGGCTGTGCTTCAATGACTGAATCTGGGGCCCCATAGGCTGGCCACCACACAGCGTGGTTACCTTGATATTGCCAATGTTTTTAGCCGCCGAACGGCACTGCTGCGCCACTTGATCAGCAAGCTCTCTGGTAGGACAAAGAATGATGGCCTGTGTGGTAAAATCATTCACTTCTACGTGCTGCAAGGCAGGAATTACAAAGCATAGAGTCTTGCCGCTGCCAGTTTGCGCTTGGCCTATTACATCTTTTCCCTGCAACGCTTCAGGGAGCGATTGTGCCTGTATAGGGGAAAGTTGGTAAATGCCTTGTGAGTCTAGCGCCTTAGTGATGGCCGGGTTTATATCTAAATGCTTAACGGTTTCAACTGTCATTAATTAGGTTTCCAAAGGTGCACTACACCATTTTTGGTATGATGAGCTATGCCGTATTCTTCAGACACCATGTCACTCCATGAAGAAAGCTGCTCATTAAACTTGTCACTCATTTTCACACCGGCCGCCGCTAACTTGAGCTTCTCTAAAGCCAAAACACAGGTGTCTTTTTTTGACAGTGCTAGGTAGGCCGTTGAAATGTCGTACTTACTCGAGAGGGTTATTGTCTCACATTTAAATTGCTTTGGGTTACATCCAAAGTCAATTGCTCCCTGAGAACCGAAAATAGTATCAATTTCGTTGTTAATCAGTGCGTCCACTAACGCCTGCCATGAATCATAGGCTTTTACTTTGAAGCCATGTTCTATCGCGATTTGATAGCGATAGTCCTCCAATAAGGTACCTACCCTGTAGGTCTTCGGAACATCCTCAAAGAAAGGAAAATAGGGTTTATCAATACCGTACAGACCGTGAAGATTTCTTGAAACCGGCGTTACCCAGTGGAACACGTTTTCTCTTTCATCAGTTCGAATTACAGAAAATACCAGAACGTTAGACTTGGTCATGGCTTCCTTTGCTATTCTTGTCCAAGGCGCAGAGAGAATAGTCTGGTCAAGTGCCATCTCATCCAAAATATCGCTAACCAAATCAGCAGCGATACCTTCAATTCTTCCTCGCTCTCCGACTTCAGAAAACAAAGGCACTACGTCAGCGATTACCCAAAGGTTGTCGGTATTTGTATGCAGTTCGCCCACTAGGCTTAAAGTGCCAAAAGCAAGTATGGTAGCTGGAAAAGATAGCTTCAATTCACTTAACATCGTTTTAGCATGCAAAGTAAACGCTTTTGAGTGCTTGTATTGGCTCACTAGTTCACTCAGGCGCTCTGCAGTTTCAACAGTGCTTTTAGTTTTTGCAAGTGCAATGTAGCTCACTGCTATTGTTATTTCCTGACTACCTGCATTCGGCGTACAAGGGACATCACCTCCACATTTAAAGGCAAATAACGGCGTTATCCAGTAGTAATAATTTTCATTATCTTCATTTCTTATGACGTTGAAATGAATTTGGGATCCGCTAGGCATTGCTTTATCAGCAGGCCTTAAATCAATACCACTCTTTGATAAAGCATTTTCAAACACCGTAAATGAGTAAGATTGAATGCTCTGCTGGTCGGAGGGAGTGATGGCGCTGGGTAAATCTTTGGCGTGAGAGTAGGAGAGTGTTTGTGCCCTTATAGAAAAGCTCCATAGGGCACATAAACAGACACTAATATATATTGCTAAGCTTGAAATGCCTTTTCTAATTTCCACTGCAACGTTTGTCCCGCAAAAAATGGAACCATATCGGTGCCATCAGCTAGGGTTACTTGTTCTGGTACCGTCCACGACTCTTTCACTAGTGTCATTGTAGTCGTATTTCGAGGTAAACCATAAAAATCTGCACCATAATGGCTAGCAAAGCCTTCAAGCTTGTCTATTGCGCCTAGCTGCTCAAACACTTCTGCATAAAGCTCTATTGCAGACCATGCACTGTAGCAACCTGCACAGCCGCACGCATTCTCTTTTTTATGCTTAGCATGAGGTGCAGAATCAGTACCTAAAAAGAATTTATTGTTGCCACTTGCCACCATGTCGCGCAACGCTTTTTGATGTGTGTTGCGTTTAAGTACTGGCAAGCAATAGTTGTGAGGGCGCACCCCACCAACCAGTAAATCGTTACGGTTAAGCAATAAATGCTGAGGCGTAATAGTGGCGCCTACAAACTCGCTGGCGCCCGCAACGAAGCTTGCGGCATCTGCTGTAGTAATGTGCTCGAACACCACTTTCAGCCTAGGAAATGCGTCAACGATAGGGCCTAAATGGGTATCAATAAATACTTTTTCACGATCAAAAATATCAATGTGATGCTCGGTCACTTCACCGTGTATCAACAGTAACAATCCTTGCTCTTGCATGGCTTGAAATACCGGGTACAAAGCCTGAATGCCTTTCACTGCGGCGTCTGAATTAGTGGTAGCTCCAGCAGGATAAAGCTTACATGCGGTTACCCCAGCTTGTTTTGCATCGACAATATCTTGGGGAGTTGTTTGGTTAGTAAGGAATAAAGTCATTAAAGGCTCAAAGCTACTGCCATTTGGTCTTGCAGCCTCAATTCGCCCTTTATACGCCACTGCCATTTCAGCATTAACCACTGGTGGTACAAGGTTTGGCATAACAATCGCGCGCTGGAAACAACGTGCAGTTGCAGGCACTGTCTCTGCTAGCATTTCGTTATCGCGAAAGTGAAGATGCCAATCGTCTGGCGTAGTAATGGTGAGCGTTTGCATGCCTTATCTCTCTTGGTACTTATTCAAACAAAAAGGGATTTGCGCGCAATAATAGCACAAATCCCAATTTGCGCGCAGAACAACTCGCTTGATAGTACCTATGAATTCACTTTTCCGTGCTCAACCCAAATGAGCTTGCTAACGTCGTACCCAGCGACCTCTGCCTTTTCTAGCAAGCGGGCGCGGACCTCATCTGAAATAGAAGGTGAGCGCGCTAAAATCCAAAGGTAGTCTTTATCTGGGCCTGTTATCAAAGCATATTGATAACCTTTTTTATCTAGCTCAATAATGACATAGCTGGCATAAAACGGGCCGAAGAAGGATACTTTTAAATGCCCTGTGGTTTCAGACTCTACGAAATACGCTTTGCCTTCGGCTTCATCCCAAGTACCTTCTTCTTTTGAATAACCGCGATTAATAACTTTCACGCCACCATCATCGCGCATACTGTAAGTTGCCGTAACTTCGGTTAACCCTTCTTCGAAGCTATGGTCAAAGCGCGCGATTTCGTACCACTTCCCTAAATACCTAGGAAGCTCAAACCCTTCAACTGGTTCGACGTTATCCGGCGTACCGGTACAACCAGATAAGCCAACGAACACTATGCCTACTATTGCGACTAAACCCCATTTTTTAAACATAAATCCTCGTTTTTTGACGATACTTTCAAGTGCTTGGCCTCCCTTTAAAACGGATATTACCAACACTGCTTTTTGTGATCTTTATTGCTTCTGCCGCACCGTAAGTGTACTGAAGCGCTAATCGTCGATAGCCAGAATGCTCTCGCCTAATCGCGCTTTTATAATTGCAAAGGCTGTATTACAGTGCCGCCTTAATGATTATAAAAAGCTCCAACATTTTTATTGAGTGCAAAGGTACTTTGTCCACTCACCTTTTTCACAGGGAGATATCTACATGAATGCACACTTTCCACATGCAAGCCGCCTAGTTTATGGATGTATGGGCTTAGGTGGAGGTTGGAATAATGACCCTGCCACCAAAGCCGATATAACCCAGGCAAGAACAATCATTGACGCAGTATTAGACTTAAACATTAACGTTTTCGATCATGCTGACATTTACACGTTCGGCAAAGCCGAAACCGTCTTTGGTGAAGCCCTTAAGCAAGCGCCAGAACTTAAAGACAAAATGATTATTCAATCTAAATGTGCAATACGCTTTGAAGATGATTTAGGACCAAAGCGCTATGATTTTTCAGCAAATCATATCCACACGTCTGTTGAAGGTATTCTCTCGCGTTTAGGTATTGAGCAACTTGACATATTGCTGCTCCATCGCCCTGACCCACTGATGGAGCTAGAAGAAGTGGCAGGCACTTTGTTACTTCTACAGCAACAGGGGAAGATTAAACACGTAGGTGTGTCTAACATGCATGGCCACCAAATAAACTACCTTCAATCAGCGCTATCAACTCCTATTGTAGCTAACCAACTTGAAATGAGCCTTGGTTTTAGGGACTGGTTGGAAGACGGAATAACCAGCAACAGCACGGCTAATCGCAACATAGGTTATGCCCCTGGCACACTTGAATACTGCATGATGAATAATGTTCAACTTCAGGCGTGGGGAAGTTTAGCTCAAGGGAAGTATACGGGCGCTAAAACCGAGAGCAGTGTTGACCTTGCTGCAGCAGAATTGGTAGCAAAGCTTGCAAGCGAGTATCAAACAACACCTGAAGCGATTGTTTTAGCATGGCTGATGCGACATCCAGCTAATATCGCGCCTGTGCTAGGCAGCACTAATGTAGAACGTATCAAATCTAGCCAAAAAGCGATGGACGTTCATTTGTCTCGCGAACACTGGTACAAGTTATTTGAAGTCGCTCGTGGCCAAGAGATGCCATAAGTATTAATAAGGAAATAGCATGCTAAAAGGCTTTCATCATGTTGCTATTATTTGTAGCGACTACCCACGTTCAAAAGCGTTTTACACCGACGTGTTAGGGTTTTCGATTATCGATGAAAACTATCGAGAAGCCAGGAACTCATACAAATGTGATCTTGGCCTGCCTGACGGAAGTCAAATTGAGTTATTTTCGTTTCCAGGGGCGCCTCAAAGGCCGTCACGTCCAGAGGCCCAAGGGCTTAGGCACTTAGCGTTCAAAGTCGACAATTTAGATGAGGTGATTAATCACCTGACCAACAAAAGGGTGGAATGCGAGCCAGTAAGAACTGACGAATACACCGGCAAGCGCTTTACATTTTTCCAAGATCCGGATGGGTTACCGCTAGAACTTTACGAACTGTAAAAAAATGCCGAATGGCTGAGTGGCTATTCGGCAGTTATTCAATTACAAATTATGAAATAGGTGCTAATGACAGCCCTACTCAAGCATTCGAACTTCCCTCTGCGGGAACGGAATATCAATATTATTCTGCTGAAGGGCATTAAAAATAGCTTGGTTTAGCGCATAACGCACTTCGAAATGCCTTACCGCTGGTGCCCAAACCCGAATACCAAAATTTATACTGCTGTCACCGAAATTATCGACACCAATAGCCGGTGACTTCTCTTTACTAACCCCATCAACTGTCTCGACCGCGTGTCGAATAACCTCTATGACACTGTTTACGTTGCTCGAGTAAGCAACGCCAATTTCTAGCTCAATAAGCATATTCTCGGCAGAGTTGTGCAAGATTTCCCCAACAATAAGCTTGTTGGGAATTTGAATATGCACATTATCTTCATCGATGAGAATGGTATAAGGCAGCATGACTTGATCAACAACACCAGCAACGCCACGAACACGAATAGTGTCTCCGACAACGAAAGGACGGGTAATGATTATGGTAAAACCAGCGGCATAGTTTGCCAGCATACCCTGAATAGCAAGACCAGCACCTAGACCTACAGCACCAAGCGCCGCAATTAGTGGTGTTACACTGATACCGACATTACCAAGAGCGATGATGATGACTATACCAAGCACCACCAGCTTGCATATACCACCGGTAAACCGACTAAGCGTGACATCAATCTTCTTGCTCACCATGAGGTTTTCAACAACATGGCCTATTTTATTGGCCACCCACCAGCCAAGTAAGAAAATGATAATGGCACCTACAATTTGGAAGCTGTAGGTGACCGCAAACTCAACCAGTGTGTCGTAAAGGGCTTGGGCTTGTTTTAATTCATCCATGGGACGTTAATACAGATTGATAAATGAGGGAATATAGGGAAGCTTAAACAACAACGTTATGAAAAACCAGTGCCGAACACAAGTCCGGCACGTTTAGATTGACTGACACCGCGAGCGATTAACTTAGCGGTACTTTTCACTTAGCTAGCGTACTCGCTTGCTTCAATTTCAGCTAAACGGTCTTTGGTGGGATTCTTCACGAAGTTATATACTAAGCCGATAAACAGCAAAGCGGCAAAGCCAGTGGCGACCATGAAACCGTATTTTGCATCACCTCCATTAGCATCGCTCACAAGGCCCATAATAAAAGGGCCAGCGGCGGCACCCGCAGCGGTAAAGAACAAAATAACGCCTGCCACACTGCCGTGCTGGTGTTTAGGGAAGCAGCTTATACCCTTTGAATTAAACGTAGGATAAATGACCGACATGAAAATACCTGTGAGTGGGAACAAATAAAGCGCGAGCTGCTTTCCGCCCCATAATCCCAAGCCAAAGCATAGAACTATAGCCCCTGTAAACAACATCAACACCAGCGCCCAGTTGAAGCGAGACATCATCCAAATTCCCACGAAGCGGCCTGCGGCACGCAAAATAAAAAATGCGGTTACCGAATAAATAGCCAAAGTTTGAGAGAAACCCTCACTGTAACAGTCATACGTCGCTTTAAGCGTAGTTGCGTCGCATACTAGGTAGCTGGGCATCCACACGTAGATAGCACTCTCTGCCGCAACATATAAAAATGCGCCAATTGAAAAGCCTAACGCGTAAGGGTTTTTGACAAGTTTTAAGCTTTGCGCAATGGAAACTTTGTTTTCGCCAGAAGACGTGTCACGAGAATAGGCCGGATACTTAACCAGTAGAGCCCCGACGATAAGAACAGTACAAACGCCACCAGCAATAACGTAAAGCCACTGCCATGCAACCCCTTGATGGATAAGGTAGGCTACAATCAAAGGCCCGATAATTGCGCCAACACCAAAGAAGGCTTCAGCACCGTTCATCGTTGCGGTATGTTGTTTTGTTGAAGTTGAAATGTCACCAATAAGGGCCAATGCACCTGTTTTGAAAATACCCACGGCCACCCCTGAAAGGCTCATCAAACTTACAATCAGCATAAAGTCGTTAGCAATAAGGAAGCTGTAACAAGCTAACCCAAATAAGGCTAACCCGATGATAATGGTTGGCTTACGGCCTAACTTATCGGCAAGAAACCCCAAGAATAAGCCTGATAGTGCGATACCGAGCATGGGCAGAGAATGCATTAAACTCGCTTGCGCATTGGTAACGGAAAACGCCACTTTCACTTCTTTGATTATCTCGCCTACTGAATCCGATGTCATCGCAAACATCATGAACATTAGATAGGTTAACCAGCGGATAATTCTGCTACTACGGTCTTGGTTAGGCATAGTCGGTCTCGCAAAAATGGCATGACGGATAACTAATATCCGGCTGCACTTATAAAAAACATGTCAGTTTTGACAGACATAAGGCGTCTGAAGCACTCATTTATTTCACATACTTAGTAAATGAAAATAACGATGTAATAAAATTGATAACGAATTTAACATCTAGTTTGGAAAAACCAGCTTAATCGTTTAAGATAAAAGTTAACAGAATTTAAAAAGCCTGTAAACCCGTCAATTAGGATAGGTTGGCCGGCCTTTCAACCGCGTCATACTATGGAGTTTTCTATGAGCTATGCTGCCGATAGTAGTATATGTTTAGAGCGCATCTTGGCATCCACCGATTTATCTGGCCTTACAAAGAAGGATGCAAAGACGTTTACCCAGCGATTAGAGGTGCATTTCCCTCGCCTATTTGAACATTACACATACGTCTATGGACATCAGTATGACTGCTATTTTCATTTACAAAAACTTATTGAAATATTAAGAGATGGGTTAAAAAATCGAAAGCCAGCTCTTAAGAAGATTGATAATGAAAGGTTAAAGTCGCCTTTGTGGTATCGCGATGAACAACAGGTTGGCATGGCGTGCTACGTAGATTTAATGGGGCCTACGCTAAATGACTTACACGATAAAATTCCTTATTTTAAAGCGCTTGGTGTCACCTATGTACATCTAATGCCACTATACGACGCACCACAAGGAGATAGTGATGGCGGTTATGCGGTCTCTAACTATCGTAAAGTAAACCCCGCCTTGGGTACCGTGAAAGATTTAGAGAAACTTGCATCTTCACTTCAAAAGGAAGGGATTAACCTAGTACTCGACTTTGTGTTTAATCACACCTCAGACGAACATACGTGGGCAAAAGCAGCATTAGATGGCGACAAGCGGTATCAAAATTATTATTACTTGTTTGATGATAGAACCATTCCCGATCAGTATGAAGAAACGTTAAGAGAGATATTTCCTCAAGTTAGAAGAGGCAGCTTTACCTTTAACGAGCAGATAGAAAAATGGGTATGGACGACGTTTAACAGTTTTCAATGGGACCTAAATTACAGCAACCCTGAAGTGTTTAATGCCATTACCTCTGAAATGCTATTTCTAGCTAACATTGGTAGCGCAGCGTTGCGCTTAGACGCACTAGCGTTTATTTGGAAAGAAGTGGGGACTAACTGCGAAAATCAGGAGAAAGCACACGTACTTATTCAAGCGTTTAATTGCTGTTTACAAATAGTTGCGCCAGCAGTGGTATTTAAGTCAGAAGCGATTGTTCACCCAGATGAGGTGCTGAAGTATATCGATAAAGAGGAATGCCAACTGTCTTACAACCCGTTGTTAATGGCATTACTGTGGAACTCTCTAGCTACACGAAAAACGCGCTTGCTTACACACTCTTTGAAAAAGAGTTTTACTATTTCAAACGAGTGTACCTGGGTTAACTACGTGCGCTGTCACGACGACATAGGCTGGACGTTTGATGATGCTGTCGCTAGTCAATTGGGTATAAACCCCTTCGATCATCGCTATTTCCTCAACCAATTTTATACTGGCCGCTTTGAGGGAAGTTTTGCTAACGGCGTGCCATTTGCTGAAAATCCAAGCAATGGCGATTGCCGCGTATGTGGTTCACTGGCATCGTTATGCGGCTTAGAGGGGGCACTTAAAAACGATGATGCACAAGGTATCGACGAAGCCGTTAAACGTATGTTGTTGTTATATGGAGTAACTTTTAGTATCGGCGGTATTCCTTTACTTTATTCCAGCGATGAAATTGGAAAGCTAAACGACTACAGCTACCGTCAAGACGAAAGTAAAAAACACGACGACAGATGGGTTAATCGCATCGCAGTCAATGAAGAAGATACCGCATTGGCTCTAGGCCAGACAGCACCGTCTAGTAAAGCGGATGTCGCTAGCCTTCGCGTATTTAAAGGCTTGCAAAAAATGATCGAAACGAGAAAACAGTATTCGGTTTTTGGCCAAGCTCAAACACATATATTAGATGCTGACAATCAACATTGTTTTGTTTTTATGCGCGAGAATGATGGAGGTGAAAAACTTCTTGTTGTCTGTAATTTTAGTGAACATAAGCAACAGCTTCAGCGTTCCCTATTGGCGACACTAAACTGCACATCGACTACAGACTTGCTGTCAGGTGAAACTGTGTCCATGGAAGCTGCACCTTTATTACTCGCCCCCTATCAGCAGCTATGGCTGTTAGCCAACTAATTACTTTCGTATATGACACTCTGCTTGTTGCGAAGCTCGCGACAAGCAGAGTGTTGTCAATAAAGTGAATTGGCTTTGTCGCCAAAGACTTACTAAATACCTCCCTATTTACACAGGCAGTAAAGAAATTACCGACTATACTTTAGTTGAGAGGTGGATAGTTCATTTACCTCTTACTACGTTCGGAAACGTCTTACAGCTGTTCAACTTGTCTGACGGTAATCTAACGTGTAAGTAGCACTTTACCAATGTGTGTGGTTTGTTTTTTGCAGCTTCTATGAAGAGCGACTCTCGATAGAGCGTTGCCATTAATTTGATTCTTACCATAAGGGACCGTCAAATTTAATGCATAGAAGCAGTACAAATATCTTTTTTCACACAGCGGATTTCGACTTACGTCATATGGATATGTTAAACATGGTAATGGATAAAACGATGCAAAGTGATAATGCGTTGGAATACATGTGCCCCTATTGCGGCGCAATTAATGATTTTTATTTAAACTCTGTTCGCGACATGTATCACGAGCAACATGAATCGTGCGGGTGTTGTAATAAGGTGCTAAGCCTAACAGCAGCTGATGGTATAGGTGGTCGTGTAAATCTTATTGTCGATGCGCTAGATTCAGAGCTTATTATTAAATAGTTCGACATTAAAAGCCTAACGCTCCACTTTTATCAGTACCCTCAATTTAAAAAGCCGCTTCAAGAGCGGCTTTTTGAGTACTTCGTTAGAGTAAGGAAAGACATTAACGAAAAAACTCTCTCTTTAATTCGCTATCAGTAAGGAAACGACCACCAAGTGCAGATGTTTTCGTATACGAGTTGGTATCGCGAATCCCCCTCGCTTTAACACAGTAGTGCGTAGCATTAATACTTACTGCTACATCCTCAGTATTAGTAAGCGTTTGTAACGCTATTAACACCTGCTGTGTTAAGCGCTCCTGTACCTGAGGACGTTGAGCAAAGAAACCAACAAGACGATTTATCTTTGAAAGACCAATCACTGTGCCCTTGGGTATGTAAGACACCGTTGCCGTACCATCAATAGTCACAAAGTGATGTTCACAAGTACTCGTTAGACTAATATCAGAGACTTGTACAGGTTGATCGATCTGCATCTTGTTTTCGATGGCAGTAATTTTTGGAAACTTTCGGTAATCTAAGCCACCAAAAATCTCATTGACATACATTTTGGCAATACGTGCGGGCGTGTCACAAAGGCTATCGTCTGTTAGATCAAGCCCTAGCGTGTCCATTACATCTCGCATAGCACTTTCGATTCGTTTGCGCTTTTGTTCGTCAGTAAGACCGTTAGCCACCATAGGCGTTTCCAACCCTTTGGCTTCTAATGCATCTCGTACACGTTGCGCTGGTTCTGATATAGAGGGGTCTAGTGCATCACGCACAATTACCGCTTCTTTTGCTAACATCACTTTATCCGTTGTTACTTCTTTTTTGATCTTCTACGACTTTCAGCTCGTTAGAGATCGATTACTTGGCAACATGACTTTTATTTAATGTCATTGCTACCTACTGTGCACTTAGCACAAAATATAGAGACTGTTACCTTTCTATTAAAAGGACATTACCTTGAAATCACCTGTATTAATAACAGGCGCAAGCCAACGATTGGGCTTAGCAATGGCGGAAAGCTTACTCGAACAAGGTCATCACATTGTTGTGACTTATCGAACCCATCGCTCGAGTATTGCGCTACTTAAGGATAAAGGCGCTACAGTCATACAGGCTGATTTTAGCACTGAGGCGGCTATTGATCGAGCAATTGATGAGATTAAGGCAATCAGTAAAACCTATCGAGGAGTAATTCACAACGCGTCAGATTGGGCACAGGAGAAAGATAACGATAGTAAACACGAATTAATGCAGCGCATGATGATGATTCATGCCGTCGCCCCTTACCGCATAAACTTGGCGTTAGAAGACGCGTTGTGTGGCTGTGAAGTGCCAGCTGACATTATTCATATGACGGATTACGTTCAAGAAACAGGAAGCGAGAAACACATGGCTTACGCCGCAAGCAAAGCGGCCTTACACAACCTCACCTTGTCCTTTGCAAAAAAGTTGGCGCCACGTGCCAAAGTAAATAGTATCGCACCCGCTCTACTTATGTTTAACGAAGGTGACGACGACGCCTATCGACAAAAGGCAGTAAAGAAGTCGTTACTTGAAATCGTACCTGGCGCACAAGAAGCCGTGAAAGCCATGAATTACTTATTCGATAGCGAATATGTGACTGGGCAAACCCTTCATTTAAATGGCGGGCGGCAGTTAAAATAAAGAAACGAAACCGTTATATCTTTGTTGATTTTACACATCGTAGTTTGTAGGGTTGTCCAAAACGCTCACATAAGAAATTTGTGATAAACAATAAACCATCAAGGGAATGAAGTAATGAAAGCTGTACTCGCATTATTGCTTTTTGTATTTTCCACACCACTTATCGCTAATACAACCACAGTTGAACCACTAGGGCCTGATGAGGGCTACGCTATCATCGCACTGTATTCTAAGGGCTACACGGAAAGCGTAGTGCTTAAAGGCAGTGGGTTAACGAACAAATATACATTTGGCCCTCTTAATAACTCACAACATGTTGATGTGATTAAATTATCTGCGGGAACTTACACGTGGGACAGAGTGTTCGAACGTACCGGCTCCCTATCGAAAGGAAACTTACTTGAAAGTTACATGGATCTAGAAAGCTTAGATCTTACGTTTACTGTTCAGCCAGGCAAGCTCAATTACACCGGACTATTCATGATAGAGAGGCTTGGAAGCCGAGCAAATATCAAAGTACTTAATCGCACGTCTATCATTCTCAAAATTCTTGAACAAGACTTTTCCCAATTTGCGGATAAATACGATGTCGCTAACGGCTTATACCCTGACGATCACTATATCGACTTTTATTTAAAACATTCTGAAAAGACGGGGGAATAGCCTGATGACTATCAATAAACTGCTGGTTACTCTTTCAATAGCCGCCTTCGCTCTTGTTTCATTACAAACGCAAGCCACCACTGCTCAATCTACCGATTTTCAAACCGAGTCTTTTTTTAAAGATGCAAAGTATAAACTATTTGCGGTGAATCCTTCGGGTACGGCCATTGCCTACGTTGAACCTAGGAGTGATTCATATAATTTAATTATTCACGATTTAGTTCGCGGTACTAAAGACGACCCAATTACATTTGAGCGTCAGCAAATGCACGTTCAACATTCAAACAGAATAATGTCGTGGGAGCGGCACTTCAATTATATTGCTGAATTAGTATGGCTCTCTGATAACTTCATCTCATTGAAGCAATTCTCTAATGGTCGATTCCATCGCTATGTCATTGTGGAATTTGCCGATCGCACAAAGTCACCCAATCCGCCGTTTCGATTATCATACATTTCACAACCGGGTCATTGGTTAGAAACACTCCCTAATAAACCAACCCATGCTATTTTTGCTCGTTACGAAGATGATGACGAATACGATTACTATGTTGACTTATTCAACTTAGATTTATCTCAGAAAATCACAGAAAGTGAGTTCCGCCGCAAATTAAAACTAAATAAGTCAGGTCCTGATTTACAAGACTGGTTTTTCGATGCAAAAGGCTGGCGTTTAGGTGGAAGCAGAACCGTTGATGGCGTAACCGAAGTTTTTGCAAGAACGGGGTCAAAGCCTCGTAAATATCGCTACAAAGAAATGTGGAAGAGCGATAAAAACGACGCTGTTAAAGTGGTAGGTGGCAGCGAGTCAGGCGATAAACTCTTTGTTCTCACTAACCACCGCAGCGATAAAATCAATTTGCGTAGCTTTGATACACAAAGTAAACAGTTTGAAGACATAATATTCGAGCACCCTGATTACGATTTAACAGGCGTTCTCAAACACCCTGAGACAAAAGACATCATAGGTGTCTCCTTTCTTGAAAAAGGAATGAGCAAACAACTCTATTTCTCCGATAACTACAACGAATTAGTCTCTCGCTTAAAGGCACAGTCTAAAATTGATGGCGTTTACGCGATTGACATGGACGCCTCTGGTAGCAACATTTTGTTTGTGGCAGATGATAGTGCAAATCCAGAACAAGTCTTTTACTACAATCGCCAACGCGACACATTTAGTCACCTTGTGGATTTATACCCTTGGCTTTCGAACAAAAAACTTAGCAAGACCGCCCTGCTCAAACTCAAGTCTGAGGATGGGATAGATTTAGAAGCGTTTTTGACATTGCCTGAAGAGAAAAATCCGCCGTTAGTTGTTATCCCACATGGCGGTCCCATTGGCGTAAACGATTCCCGACACTACTCAGGTAACATTCAAGTACTTGTTGATGCAGGTTTCGCGACACTGCAGGTTAACTATAGAGGCTCGTCAGGATATGGAAAGTCATTCAAGCAGCAAGGTATGCAGCAGTGGGGACGTCTTATTGAAGATGATATTGAACAAGCGCTCTCGTACACTAAAACGCACTATGATATCGATGCTAACAATGTGTGCATAATTGGAGGAAGCTACGGTGGTTACTCTGCACTGTATAGCATTATTCGTTCTCCTGAACTTTATCAGTGTGCCGCCTCGTTTGCTGGCGTTACTGACCTTGCATTACAGTTTCAGCGAAGTGATGTTCAAAACGACGATATCATGAATCTCCTAATCGACATTATAGGCAACCCTAGCACACAAAAAGAAGAACTATTCAGATACTCACCTTTGTATCAATTTAAAGGTATCACCAAGCCTGTGTTTATTGCACATGGTACCGATGATACTGTGGTAGATATAGAGCATGCTTATCGCCTTCACTTTGCGTTAAAAGATAATAATATTAAACATGAGTGGATGGTGTTGGACGATGTAGGTCACGGTTTCGACTATGTAGAAGATGAAGCGAAATACTATAATGCGCTAATAGAATTTCTGAATAAACACCTCAAAAAAGACAGCATGACAGCGACACAAAGCTAAGTCTTTCCCGATTCACAGTGATAGCGCTTTGCCTCACAAGCGCTATCACTAATCGTCACCGCCAATTAATTTCATCGCTATTTGCCTTGGTCTCATGCTGAGGCATGGCTATAATCCGAACCCTATTTCGTAGCTATTTGGAATTTTACTATGCACGGCAACCGTACTATGGCGCCTGAATGGCATAACATTGATGCTGTTATGTTAGCGTGGCCTCATGCGCAAACCGACTGGGCTCCATGGTTAGAAGACGCGAGAACGACGTATCTGAACGTGATTGCTGCAGTAAACCGCAATGATGCGGGTGTAATTTTATTATGTGCGCCAAGTGACGTAGACGATCTCAACTCTCGTTTACCAGAGAATGCTCGAGTGCTTATTGTTCCTGCCTCATTTAACGACACATGGATGCGTGACTACGGCTTCATTACTTGTAAAGACAGCGAAGGCAATGGCTCGCCGGTAGAATTTCGCTTTAACGGTTGGGGCAATAAGTTTGACGCCGCTGAAGATAACCTGGCGAATCAGCGTTATCTTGCCAGCATGTGTAAATCTGTACTTCGTAGCAGTCCAATTGTGGCTGAAGGTGGCGCGCTAGAAATTGATGAAGACGGACATCTATTAAGTACTGCGCAGTGTTTACTCAACCCAGAACGTAACGGTGATATGTCGCTAAGTGCTTACGAAGATGCATTTAAAGATATGCTAGGCTGCAGCAAAGTTACTATTTTGCAGCATGGTCATTTAGAAGGCGATGATACTGACGGTCACATTGACACCTTAGTGCGCTTCACGCCGAACAAAGGGCTAGTGATTCAAGCGTGTAACAACCGCCCAAATGATAGCCATTTTGAAGGATTGAAAGCGTTGTGCGACGAGTGCGCTCTTGAGCTGCCTGAGCATGAACAGTTTCATTTACCGCTGCCTAATATTGTAAATGACGAAGGGGATCGCCTGCCGGCATCGTACGCAAATTACTTAATTTGTAACAACGCAATATTATTGCCTGTTTACGGTGAAGAGGAAGACGCAGAAGCTATTGAAACTGTAAAGAGAGCACATCCCAATCATATTGTTGAACCAATCGATTGCAGTGTACTCGTAAGACAATACGGCAGCTTGCATTGCATTTCCATGCAGGTGCCTACAAATACGTTAAAAGATTCGATTATCACCACCTTAAAGAAAGGAGTGTCATTACATGCGCCCAGCTAAGCTAAAAGTGGGTCTGGTACAACAGGCCGTTGCCGATAACGATAAAGCAACGAACTGGAATAAAAGTGCCGAGCAAATTGCCAAATTAGCGGCTGAAGGATGTGAGTGTATTTTGCTTCAAGAACTACACAGCACCCTGTATTTTTGCCAGCAAGAAGATACTGACGCCTTTGATTTGGCTGAACCAATCCCTGGACCTGCGACAGAATTTTTTGGTGAATTAGCCGAAAAACACAATATCGTGTTGGTGACATCTTTATTTGAAAAGCGCGGTTCAGGTTTGTATCACAACACCGCAGTCGTGTTCGACCGCAGTAAAGAAATTGCGGGCAAATATCGTAAAATGCATATTCCTGATGACCCAGGCTTTTACGAGAAGTTTTACTTCACACCGGGCGATATGGGTTTCACGCCTATTGAAACCAGCGTAGGTAAACTTGGCGTATTGGTATGCTGGGATCAGTGGTATCCAGAAGCGGCACGTCTGATGGCGATGGCTGGTGCGGACTTGTTGTTCTACCCTACCGCAATTGGCTGGGATTTAACTGACACAGAAGAAGAACGTACCCGTCAACATGGTGCATGGGAAACCATTCAGCGCTCTCACGCTGTGGCAAACTCAGTACCGGTAATCGTGGCAAACCGCACTGGATTTGAAGCGTCACCTGTTGAAGGTGATCCAGGTATTCAGTTCTGGGGACAAAGCTTTGTAGCAGGCCCGCAAGGTGAGATTTTGGCCAAAGCCGAAGCTGAAGGTGAAACCACGCTAACCGTAGAGCTTGATATGGAACGTACCGAACAGGTCAAGCGCATTTGGCCTTACTTCCGCGACCGCCGCATAGACGCCTACGACGAACTAACTAAGCGCTGGCGCGACTAACCCAAATAATGGGGTCAGAGTACATTTCCCGAGACAATTCTATGTCACGAAATGTATTCTGCCCCCTTTTTTGATTCTGCCAAGTTGGAAATGTACTCTGACCCAATTTGGTGATTCATACTTTAAATATAATGTTGTCGTAAAGCATAAATACCTGTCGTGAGCGTTTGGGCAGAAGCGTTAGCATTACCTCTTCATCTATATCCAGCCCACCAGTGAACTGACCAAAGGCTGGCATCACAAATACATTTTCGTTGTTAGTAAAGCATTTGCCTGAATATCGGCGGCGGGTGATAGTTGTGCGCTTTTTGGGGTGATAATGGCCAATAACCTGAGCACGAGTTTCACTCGTTTCTACTTCGTGTCTGAATACCATATTATCTAGCACTATTTCAAAACACGGCGTACCCGGTATGCCGTCGGGTAAATCTGGATCATGATTACCTTCTACCCACATCCACTCGTCCACATTGCTAACTAATCTGCATAAGTGCTGACGGTCCTCAGTGGTCATGCGCGACATACTTTGTTTATCGTGAAAGCTGTCACCTAAGCTGATAACTCGCAGTGGCTTGTAATCTTCGATGATACTTTCTAACCGCGTTAACGTAGCGGTGGAATCTAAGCTCGGTAACGGGTTCGCATAGCTACGTAAATAACTGCCTTTTTCTAAGTGGAGATCAGACACTATAAGCCAATCGCATGCGGGTAAATACGCCACACCGCGCGCGTCTAACAGCCACAAGTAGTCTGCATATTTTGTAATAGTGATGTGGCGCTGGCTTACTTTTTCGGTTAGCCACGCGTCAGTTATTGCCAAATTATCCTCTTATTCTTTTCGTTTTTGCTTCTTTCTAATACTACTCAACAGATGAGCCCGATAATAACGCACGTACTTCATCTAACATGGTTTCAGCTTCTGCATATAAATTAGCTTGCTCAATGATAGCCTGTGCGCCAGCGCCTTTCACTTGTTCACTACGCACATCCAGCACTATAGGAATGGCCATGGGCGACGGCTTTTCAAGATTCACTAATGTCGCTGAATCTACATAGCGAATAAGTAAATTAGCGAGTCGTCGTAAATCTAGTAGCTCACGCTCTGCATCTGCCCGTGCAACTTTAAGTAAGATATGGTCGCGGTCGTGTTCACGCAATGTATCGTAAATAAGGTCGGTAGAAAACGTTACCTGCTTCATGGTTTTTTGGCTGGCGTGATAGCGCTGTTCAGTGAGGCCACTCACCACCGCCACTTGCCTGAACGAGCGCTTAAGCATAGGTGCCTGTAACATCCAGTCTTCTAACTCGTCCCCTAAAATATCTGGCTGGAATAGCTGCTGCAGCTGTCCTTGGGTGATGGCGTTTACTGATGCTACCGATAATCCGTAATCGGTCACGCTGAAGCTTAAAGGCTTAATGCCCATTTTTTCCATTCGTCGCGTTAGCAACATACCCAAGGTTTGGTTCGCTTTGCGTCCGTCGAAGGTGTAGTACAAGGTATAGTGCGCCTGTCTAAACGGAAATTGTTCTACAAGCACGTTGTCAGGACTAGGTAGTTGAGAAAACGCCTGTTGAAGTTTAAGCCACTCTTGTACCTGTGCAGGCAGTGCTCTCCATGATTTCTGAGTAGCCAAAATTGCCCGTACCCCTTCCGCCAAATAGGTAGATAACGGCATTTGGCCACCTGCGTAGCTTGGTATTTTCGGCTCTTTGGCTTTTGCAGGCTTGGCATGCAGCTGCATGTCGCGAATAGCCTCGAAACGCAGCACTTCTCCGGCAAAGTAGAAGGTATCTCCAGGTGTTAACTGCTGGGCGAAATACTCTTCAACCTCACCTATAATCTTGCCCTGATTTCCCCTACGAATGCGTTTTACTTTAAGCCGACCCGCTTCAACGATGGTGCCTATGTTTTGCCTGTGTCTTTGAATAACCCGCCGATTCGCTGGCGAGTAAGTGCCATCGTCGTTTTTTGTCAGGCGTTGATATCTTTCATATGCGTTGAGCGCACTGCCGCCGTCTTGGGTAAATTGCCACAGCTTATCGAAATCATCTCTATCCAATCCTTGATAAGGCGTGGCGGAAAGTATCTCTTGGTATAAGGTATCTGGACGATCAGCCCTACTACACAAGCAGTTCAATATAAATTGCGGAACAATATCCAGCGCCCCTGGCTGTGGACTTTCCCCGTCTAACTCCCCTTTTTCAATAGCGGTGATCGCCGCCTGACATTCCAGTGCTTCAAAACGGTTTGCCGGCACGAGTAACGCTTCGCTCGGCTCGTCGAGCCTGTGATTTGCTCGCCCTATCCTTTGCAGCAGCCTGCTTACGCCTTTAGGTGCACCAACTTGTATGACCTTGTCTACATCACCCCAGTCGATACCTAGCTCTAACGCAGAGGTACACACAATTGCTCTTAGCATACCGCTCGCCATCATAACTTCGGTTTTGCGCCTTTGTTCTTTGCTCAAACTGCCGTGGTAAAGCGCAATGGGTAACGCAGCTTTGTTTGCCTCCCACAGCATTTGAAACAACAGCTCTGACTGAGCGCGGGTATTCACAAAAACCAGCGTGGTTTTGGCGCTTTCAATGGCCTGGTAAATATCATCGATGGCGTAGCGAGCCATAAAGCCGCCAAAAGGCATGCGCGCTTTAGAGTGCAGCATTTCCACCTTAGGTTTTTCACCCGCTTTCACTTTTACAATATTAGCGACACCGTCACTGCCGGCCAGCCACGCACCTAGCGTTTCGGGAAATGCCACGGTGGCAGATAATCCAATACGCTTACAATGCGGTGATAGAACGCTTAACCGCGCGAGGGCGAGTGAAAGAAAGTCGCCGCGCTTGTTGGCCATTAAGCTGTGTGTTTCGTCGATGATCACGCGTTTAAGCTTGCCAAAAAGCTTATCGGCATCGGCGTAGCTCAACATCAGCATGAGCGACTCTGGTGTGGTAAGCAGGATGTTTGGCGGCTTTTTACGTTGACGCTGGCGCTTGTGTGAGGGCGTATCGCCTGTGCGTGTTTCTGCCGTTATCGGCAGCGCCATCTCTTCAATGGGCTGTAACAAATTACGATGAATATCTTGCGTGAGGGCTTTCAGCGGCGATATGTAAAGGGTATGCAGGCCGTTGAACCCACCCTTTTCTTTTCCTTTCTTTGCCTGTTTATTTATTGCTTTTGTTTCGACCTGTTCACTGGTTCCGGTCTTCTTAGCGAGCTCCCTGTTTTTAGACATCTCAGTAAGTTCACTCGTACCAAATGTCTCTGCAAGTTCGCTGTTTTTCGACATCTCAGCAAGTTCGATTAGGCTAGGTAAAAAGCCAGACAGGGTTTTGCCAGCGCCGGTTGGCGCAATCAATAATGTACAGTCATGCTGGTCTTTCTCCACCAGCATGGTGTGTTGATAATCGCGTAGTTGCCAGCCTTTTTGTTCAAACCAATGGGCAAAGACTGAAGGAAGTGGCGTCATTGATGGTTCTTGTTAATACTTTTAGCACTTATACGGCAAAACCTTGGTTAGGTTTACTTGTCACGCTTCACGATAGATGCACAATGTAATCATCCTCAGCGCGTTTAATGTTTAGATACACTTTTCACTTCGACCTTATGCATTTTCTTGGCGTAAACTTTAGTGCAGAGTTTTCGACCTTCTTATGCTTCACGAAATAGCGATTTGCCTACAAGGACCGTACATGCGAATTCACTCAATAGACGCCGTTAGAGGCTTAGCCATTCTTGGCATCTTATTCATGAACATTACGTTTCACCAAAATGGATACGCTAATTATGCATTTTTTGAAGAGCCGCTATTATCAGACACGGTTATTTCACTTTTCAACACGCTGTTTTTGGATGGACGATTTCGTTCTCTGTTCTGCCTGTTGTTCGGTGCGGGTCTGGCAATTCAATTTGAGGCCTGCGAAAAGCGCGGACACCATTTTTTAGATTTCTCACAAGCCAGACTTAAGTGGCTGTTTGTGTTTGGGCTACTGCATGGTGTGTTTATTTTCAGCGGCGACATCTTGCTGTATTACAGCCTGTGCGCATTTTTTATTTTAAAACACTTCACACTCCCTCAAGATGAACTCAAAAAGAAAAGTATTCATTACCTTATTGTGGGAAGCGCAATTATGTTAATCGGTGGTCTCGTCATGGCGTTTGTTTATGACATGGGGGCTGAACTACCAACGCGCCCCAGTGAAACATTTAACGAAGAAGCGTCCTTGTGGCAAAGCGGCTATTTAGCACAGCTTGGTATTCAAGCGTCGTTTATGCTGTCTACGGTTATAGTCGCGCCATTCACTATGCTGTGGCAGTCTATGGGGCTTATGATGTTTGGTGCATACCTGTATAGAACAGGCTTTTTTAATCACGGCTTCTCATTAGTGGTCTTTAGGAAGTTAGTTTTGGTTGCTATCGTCACATCCATCATCACAGCACTTCCACAATTTTTGTTCAAACAAATAACATTAGATGTGGTTCCCATGTTCACCAGTATTCCAGCTATTTTTTGTGCTTTGGTATACGCTCACATATTGATAAACATAAAACATACTGCAGCGTGGTGGTATCAGTCGCTTATAAACTGCGGCAAAGTTGCACTCACGCTCTACCTAACCCAATCAATAGCACTCGCCGTGCTCTTTCGCATCGTCATGCCGGCATATTTTCCAAACTTTATTTACAGCGTAGCGTTACTTGATTTGCTTCTGGTCACCATTGTCTTCACCGCAGTACAAGTTATTTTGGCAAACGCCATTAATAAGCACTTCAACCAAGGTCCCTTCGAAGCCCTATGGCGAAAAATGTATTTGCGCAGTTTTCACAAAAAGCAAAAATTAAAATATGATGAGAAAGAGCAGTTCACCTACACGGATGAAGTATAAAAAAGGACCTTTAAAAAAATAAGGCCCTCGTCCACTTGAGTGGCGTATTAGAATCTAAATGTTCCTAACAACGTAGCCGAACCCAACTGATTCTCATCGGTATCATAGCCTAAGCCAAATTCGATAGATGAATGCGGGTTAAACCAGTAGTGTGTGCCTAGTTCAATCACGTTGTCAGAGCCTATGACCTCATTACTCTCGTGAATGTAAGTAACGCCTACGCTCCAATCAGGACGGAAATAATAATCTGTATCTAGCTCAACGGAGAACTCACCATCAAACTGCGTTGCTTTTAACTTGGTATCCCAGCCTGGAGGAAACTTGCCAGCGCGCTGCCCAAAACTCGTATATCTTGCAAATGCACTGTAGCTAAATTCAGAATCTGAACGCTCCTCGCTAACGCCAGCATCAATGGAACTGAAAAGCTCTTCATTTAGATGAAAGTACTCTACGCCAACGCCGTATTCCCAATTTTGGTTCGCGAAAGTAGACACCTCTACAGCATAGCGATTTAACGTTTCTTCAAAATATCTGCTGTCGTTGGTTATACGCCCATAGCGCCCTCGAATTACCAGCGCATTTGAGTAAAACCATTCTCCTCGTACATTCATACTATCGATGTTATCAATACCAAAATAATCTACAGAAACATTGTTCGCTCTTTGAAGGTAGGGGCTAATAGACCAAGGTTGCTGGTCTATATTCACTGATTGAAAATAGTAGCGGTAACTTGCGCCAATAAAGTTGTCGTCGGCATCGCGTACATCAGAAAACCCTAACGCAATTTCATGCTGAATATCAGTTGATTGGGCAAACACAGGAAGGGTTGAAATAGCTAGTAAACAAGCGCTTAAACGCAGCATTAGGCAATATCCTTATTTATAGTAAGCATCCAAAAAAAGCTCTTTTGTAGTAGGCGTTGAAGTTAAATTAAAAGGTCGTGTAGTGCAATAATTGACAGCATATCGACATATTTTGTGACAATTCATAAAGCCAACTGCTTCAGCACGCATATCGAGTTATTGGTCTTGCATACTTCAAGTGGTCGTTTTAAGGGAGTGAATACGTAGTAACAAGCATTCTCTAATTTGGCAGGAATGGTAAGTAGTGCACCCATCAACATGGCTAAAAACTGATGATACTGGCTTGTATTGTGAACCTGGTAAGTTTTACATTGACCCCATGAATGAAGTAGCAACAGCGCTTGTCACCCACGGGCATGCAGACCATGCACGGGCAGGTCATTACAGTGTATTCGCAAGTTCAGAAACACTGGCAATTATGAAAACCCGATACGGTGAAGATATGGCTATCCACCAGCACGCTGTAGCAATGGGTGAAGCCGTAAATTTTAACGATGTAAGAGCCACATTTTATCCTGCTGGCCATATTCTTGGGTCTACACAAATTCTTATTGAATATGCAGGCTACCGAGTTGTGGTTTCAGGCGACTACAAACGTCGCCACGATCCTACATGCCCACCGTTTAAGGTCGTTCCATGCGATGTATTGATAACCGAAGCCACCTTTGGGCTTCCTGTCTTTAAGCACCCGCCCATTGAACATGAAATTGAAAAGCTCCTGCATTCGTTACGGGTGTTTCCCGAACGATGCCATTTAGTAGGCGCTTATGCGCTGGGCAAATGCCAACGGGTGATATTGGCGCTGCGCGAGGCGGGTTACGCCAAGCCAATATACTTACACGGTGCGCAGCTAAAATTGTGCGATCTATACAAGCAATTAGGAATAGACTTAGGCGAGTTAATTCCGGTGTCTGAGGTCGCGGATAAAAAAACGTTAGCCGGTGAGATAATCATTGCTCCCCCTTCTGCACTTGCCGATAGGTGGTCGCGAAGCTTACCTAATGTACGCCCTGTTGTGGCATCTGGCTGGATGCAAATTCGCGCTCGCGCTAAGCAAAAAAATGCCGAGCTACCGCTTATTATCTCTGACCATTGCGACTGGCCTGAATTGCTGCAAACCATTGAAGAAGTCAATCCGAAAGAAGTGTGGGTGACTCATGGCAGAGAAGATGCGCTGATGTATCAGGCAGAGAAAATGGGGTATAAAGCCAGAGCGCTATCGCTAGTTGGTTATGATGAAGATGAGCAAGGAGGCGACTAGTGGAAGCATTCAGTCACTTACTCGAACAGCTGTATTTTACGTCTGGAAACAAAGCCAAGGCGCAGCTGATTGCCGACTACATTGCCAATGCGCCAGACCCCGACCGCGGATGGGCAATTGCAGCTATGGCAGGCACATTAAGATTCGACTTCTTTAAGCGAAACACGGTAAAAAAGCTTATTACCGAACATACCGACCCAGAGCTTTTTGCCATGAGCTATGACTATGTGGGTGAGGTTAGTGAAACTGTGGCCCATTTATGGCCTTATAGCGAGCCTTCAGATTCACTACCCACGCTTACCGAGGTGGTAGAAACCTTTACGTCTATAAGTAAGCAGAAAGTTTCTGCCACACTAGCTCACTACCTAACGATAATGACGCCTGCCCAACGCTGGGCGTTACTAAAATTAGGCACCAGAGGCCTGCGTATAGGCGTTTCGGCTCGCTCTATAAAACAAATCTTGGCCGACTATGGCAATAAAGACATTAAAGAAGTTGAGACACTTTGGCACGCGGTTACCCCGCCATATGTCGATATGCTGGGTTGGCTAGAAGGAAAAGTCGACAAGCCTGATATTGAAAATGCCGTCACCTTTCATCCAGTTATGCTTTCTCATCCCATTGAAGATAGCGATATCAACGCTTTCACCAAGAACACGTGGCAAATTGAGAACAAGTATGACGGCATTCGTGTGCAGCTTGTCGTTAAGTCAAATAACCCTGTCAATGATAAGGCTCAGAACGGTAGTGGGGCCGATGGCGATAAGCCCCAAAAAGCCCTTTTCTCCCGCACTGGCGATGATATTAGCCACTCATTCCCTGATCTGCTTGAGTCTATAAGTGGCAATATGGTGCTAGATGGAGAGCTGCTGGTTATCCATAATGCAGAACCTGGCTTTCACCCATCTGAAGAATCGACTGCCCAAAGTGCAGCTAGTCAACGCACGAGTAGAGATAAAAGCGGTAAACAAGCTTCATCCGCCACACAGCCTGATGTGGATACCTTTAATGCCCTCCAGCAGCGCCTTAATAAAAAGAAACCGAGTAAAGCGTTACAGTCTTCCGCCCCGGTTGGACTAATCGTTTACGATGCTTTAGTGCTTAATGGTGAAGATCTAACAGAAAAAACACTAAAAGCGCGGCGCCACGACCTTGAAGAATGGTTTAGCAAAATGAATAACAGCCGTTTGTTTCTTTCTGAAACACTCAATGCCACCTCCCCCGAAACTTTGCGCCAGCTTCACACCCAAGTATGCCAAAATCGTGCGGTAGAAGGGCTGATGATAAAGCGCTTAGATAGTCATTATGTACCTGGCAGGCCTAAAGGCCAGTGGTTTAAATGGAAGCGCGATCCGCTAGTTGTGGATGCGGTAATGATGTATACGCAGCGCGGGCACGGTAAGCGCTCCAGCTTTTATTCTGACTACACGTTTGGCGCTTGGGAGGACAGTCAGCTTCTGCCTATCGGAAAAGCATATTCCGGGTTCACCGATGAAGAGCTTAAAAAACTGGATAATTGGGTAAGGCGCAATGCCGTAGGACGGTTTGGCCCGGTAAGAGAAGTGAAAAAAGAGCTAGTGCTTGAAGTGGCTTTCGACGCTGTACACCCTTCATCTAGGCACAAGTCGGGAGTCGCGCTGCGCTTTCCCCGTATACATAGAATTCGTTGGGACAAGCCTGCGAGTGAGGCTGATACCTTAGCGAATGTAAAAGCATTAATAGAAGGGTAACCCCATCAAAAACCCTTTCTTAGTCGTGTAAAATCGCAGAGAATAGAGCGAGATAGAAATAAGGCTTGCGCCTTAAGAAAATAAAACAATAGGAAATCGCCATGCCTAAGGCTAGTGAAATTAAAAAGAATAACACTGTGGTATTTGACGGAAAAACTTGCATAGTGCGAGACATTGAACGCTCTGTCCCTCAAGGTCGTGCAGGCGGTAGCATCTATCGTATGCGCATGTACGATGTGGTAACAGGTGCCAAATACGATGAAACATTTAAAGACTCAGATACCCTAGATATGGCTGACTTAATTCGTCGCCCTGCTATGTTTTCGTATATTGATGGCGAAGAATATGTATTCATGGATAAGGAAGACTACACCCCTTATCACTTGAACAAAGAAAGCATTGAAAACGAAGCCTTGTTCATTAACGAAGAAACTGACGGCATTCAAGTTGTTATTGTTAGCGAAGTACCTGTTGCCCTGGACTTGCCTATGAGCGTAGAACTTGAAGTAGTTGAGACCGACCCATCAATTAAAGGGGCATCGGCGACTTCTCGTACTAAACCCGCTACGCTTTCAACTGGGCTAGTGGTGCAGGTGCCAGAGTACATCAGTACAGGCGAGTGGATAAAGGTCAACACCGAGGAACGTAAGTTCCAAAGCAGAGCCGATAAGCACTGAGCTGAGTTAACTTATTAAATTAAGCTGCCATCGACGCTTGTTAAGCTTTAAAATGACAAAAAAGGGTTCGTATCGAACCCTTTTTTATTGCCTTGAAATCAGTTTTGAAAACCTTGTTCAACGCCTCTTACTTAGCGATATTAGCCTGTGTAGGCAGCGCACTAAATGCACCGTACTGAGTTACCGTGTAAGCTCCGCAACGAATAGCAAATTCCGTCGCTTCGCTAACGTTTTCAAAGTTTTCTACCCATGCACCAAACTCATCGGCGCTCTTAACTTTGGTAGAAAGGAAGTAAAGGAACCCACCGATAAATGAATCGCCTGCTGCAGTCGTGTCTTTTACATCCATTTTGGGTGACGCTAGCGTGCCGCTAAACGACTTTGTAATATAGTGAATTGGCTCACCACCATCGGTTACCAATACAACTTTAACGCCGCTATCAAGCCATTGCTGAACTTTTGTATCGGCATTTTCTTCGCCATAAAGCTCTGCTAACTCTTCACGGCTTGCCTTAAGTATAGAAACTTTCTTTGCTGCTTCATCAATACGTGTCGGCGCATTTGCAGTGTCATCCCAAAATGCTGGGCGATAATTAATGTCTAAACACACCATCATGCCGTTTTCCTTCGCCTTGTTTAAAATAAACTCGGCGCCAGGAATAAGTTCAGGGCCTGAAATTGAACCTGAACAGAAGTGAAGCACTGTATTTTTGTCGCAATCAATTGTCGACAAGTCTTGCTCTGAAATATGTTTATGTGCGGCATTGTCAACATAAAAATCAAACGAACGCTCGCCGTCTTCATCTAAGTTCACAAATGCCAGCGCCGTATTGCCTTCCTGTGTAGTCCACACAAAGTCCGTATTTACTTTGTAGTGCTCAAGCATTTCTTTAAGAAAGGCGCCAAAGGTATCGTCACCTACCTTCGATACCATTGCACTCTCTCCACCCAGCTGAGCAACAGCAACCGCTACGTTAGCAGGTGCACCGCCAGCATAAGGCTGAAAAGGCTTCATTGCCGGTATGTTACCATCTTTGGGCGCAGCACCTTGGCTTAACATATCAATGAGTACTTCACCTAAACACAAAATTTTCATACCAGCCTCTCTTAACAAAATTTAAAAATTGCAGCTTACCTATGCACAGTTCGCGCAAGGTTAACGAATCGTTAATTAATTGGGGCATAGTATTGTCGAAAGAATCAATTAAATCAACCTAATTGATTTAACCTTTTGCGCAAAAATCAATGGGTGTGATAGGGTTGACGTAGTACTGTCGAATAAAGTTATGTCTGAACAAGTACCTACACCATTTCTTAAATTTGATACACGGCTAGGTTGTTATTACACTCTAGCTTCTTAAAACGATAGATTGTAAATACATTGAATACTGAATCGGCCTTTTACCTGCCATCACAAAAAGCACCTACATTGCTTGATAGCCGCTCAGCGAATGAACGGGATATCCTTACCCTAATTCGCCAACGTTCTTCATTGCCTAAAGCTGAAATAGCCTTATTAACAGGGCTGTCTGCACAATCAGCGACAGTGATCATTAAAAAACTCGAGGCTGATGGCCTTGTTAAGCGCCTAAAGCCAATTAAAGGCGGGGTAGGCCAGCCCAAGGTGCCGTTTGGTCTCAATGAAAATGGAGCGTTTGGTATAGGGCTGAAAGTAGGTCGACGAAGTTTCGATATGACGTTACTCGACTTAAAAGGCAATGTAAGAGCAACACTTCACGAGAAGTTTGCTTACCCGACCGTAAGCAACCTGCTTACCTTTGCAAAACGTGCTTTCAATGTACTAATTAAAAATTTGGATACCGACCAACAACGCCTAATCCGAGGTTTAGGTGTTGCTATGCCTTTCGAAATTTGGAGCTGGGCAGAAGAAGCTGGAGCTCCGAAAAATGAATTGGAAGAGTGGAGAGAGTTTAATCCACAAGCCGCGTTGGAAGATTTATTATCGCTACCTGTGTTTATAAAAAATGATGCTGGTGCAGCTTGCAGCGCAGAGATGTCTTTCGGTAATCCCCAAAATTACAATAGTTTTCTTTACATCTTTGTTGGCACATTCTTAGGTGGTGGCCTGGTACTCAACAACCAGTTAGTTAATGGAAAAACAGGCAACGCAGGGGCTATTGGCTCTTTACCCTTTTACAATGGCAGTACACAACGCCAGCTAATAACCCAGTCTTCACTTTATTTGCTGGAAAGAAAGCTAAACGACGCTGGGCACAACGGTCAGCATATTTATGAATCGCCATCCCACTGGTCTTGTGACACGCACTCAATACAAGACTGGTTAAGCGAAACCGCCAGAGGATTGGCCTTTGCGACTCAATGTGCAATGAGCTTGTTAGACCTAGACGGCGTAATCATAGATGGCGCAATTCCTGATGATGTCAAAAACGCATTGGTCGCGCATACGCAAAGCGCGATGAAGACGCTTGATATGCGAGGCCTTGCTCAGGTACACATAAGCGAAGGTCTTGTAGGCAGAAAAGCGCAATCCATTGGAAGTGCAAACCTAGCCCTTCAGGCAAATTATTACTAATCATCTAACATCTCAAAAGGTTTGTCTTTGGGCAGTATGAAAGAAGAAATGCATGACATTTTAATTTTAGATGGCGGCATGGGGCGAGAGCTGAAAAAGACAGGTGCGCCCTTTAAGCAGCCAGAGTGGTCAGCACTGGCACTAATGCAAACACCTGAATTAGTAAGTGATGTGCACAAACGTTTTCTTGAAGCCGGTGCCTGCGTTATTACCACTAACGCCTATGCGCTTGTACCTTTTCATATTGGAGAAAATACATTTAAGGCGCAGGCTTTTACTCTAGCCCAGAGTGCGGCCGAACTCGCTCGAGGTGCAGTAGACACATTAAAGAGCGATAGTGACAATAAGCGATTTGTCGCGGGTAGCGTTCCTCCAGCTTTTGGTTCTTACCGCCCGGATTTATTTGATGCGAGCCGTGTAGCCGACATTCTCACACCGCTTATTAAAGCGCAGGAGCCCTATGTTGATGTTTGGTTGATTGAAACTGCAAGCTCGGTAGAAGAAGCTAAAGCCGTGGTATCACTTATAAAACAGCACTCATCACTGCCTATATGGCTGTCATTCTCCGTTAGCAATCGAGAAACTCCTAACGAGCCTGTAACATTGCGCTCAGGTGAGCCGCTAAGTGAGATAGCGCCTATATTGAGCGAAGTAGAAAGCATACTTTTCAATTGTTCGCAGCCGGAAGAGATGGAAGACGCTATTTCAATAACGCGAAGTTTAAATACTTCGATTAATATTGGCGCTTATGCAAATAGCTTTTCTGAGAGAAAACGTACGCATGCGGCCAACGCACTACTTTCAGAAATACGTGACGATATAACCCCCGCTCGCTATGTTGAATACGTTAAGACTTGGGTGGCTGCTGGCGCAACTATCATCGGGGGCTGCTGTGGTATCGGCCCTGAACATATTAAAGCCATCAGCGACATTTTTGGTCAAAAAAGCACTAAATAGACGGGGCTAGCTTTACAGCGCAAAGTCCTGTGTTTCGACCTTTTGTGGAATAAAACGCGGCATCGGTTCTGATGGATGGAGAGACGACAAAGTACCCCGTTCAATTCGCTATCGATGTAATGATTTTGGCACGCTGATATCTATTGTCCGACAAGGACTGGCCTTGGCCTACGTGCCTGACTTCATAGCAAAAAGCCATAACCTTACAAGCGTCGACGTATTAGGTTATGACTTTTATCATACGGAGCACTTCAAACTTGTTTACAAACTTAGCATGGCATCGGGATGGCTCAACCGGTTTGTCGACTCAGTTAAGAGCGCTATTTCGTAACAACATTTTTAGCCCCTTTGATCAGTGCTTCTCTGTCAATTTTATTCGGGACTTCCACTCCACGCCGTGCGGCTGGCCTCGCTTCAATACTGTTTTTCCAACGGATTAAGTTGTCTAACCCTTCAATACTTACACCAGACCATTCATATGTGCGTACCCAACACCAGTTCGCCATGTCGGCAATACTGTATTCGTCGACCAAATACTCGTGCTCCTCTAGCCTGCCGTCTAGCACGGTAAATAAACGTCGCACTTCGTTTTGATAACGCGCTATCGCTACCGGAATTTTTTCTTCTAGATAACGATGGAAAACGTTAGCTTGTCCCATCATGGGGCCGATGCCGCCCATTTGAAACATCACCCACTGCATCACCTGACTCTTGCGCTTAACGTCAATCGGTAGAAACTTGCCTGTCTTTTCAGCAAGGTAGACCATAATAGCGCCAGACTCGAACACTACGTGACCATCGGCTTCTCTATCAACAATAACTGGTATGCGCCCGTTCGGGTTCATTGCTAGAAACTCAGGTGTTTTCTGCTCGCCCTTCATTAAGTTTACAGCATGTGCCGTGTATTCAAGCCCCATTTCTTCAAGCGCTACTGACGCTTTCCAACCATTGGGCGTGGCTGCGGTATATAAATCAATCATTAGGCTTTTGCACTCGCTCGGTTGCTTACGGCCCCATACCAGCGCGCTAAATTAACATGCTCATCACTCATACGAATTTTTACCACCCGCGCAAAATCCATGGCGCATAACGCGGTTATATCAGCAATAGAAAATGTATCGCCGGCGATGAACTCTTTGACACCGAGTCGACGCTCTAAAATATTAAGATATTTAGACGCATTGATACCCGCTTCTTTGCCATATTCGGGCACCGGAGTCATGCGATCTTTAAAGTACCCTGTAGTGTGCTGAAAGCACATACCAACTTGCATCATAAACGCTAATTCGACCTGCCGCTGCCACATAGATATAGTCGCTTTTTCAACGGGTGTTGTTCCCATTAAAGGTGGATCTGGATGCAGCGCTTCAAAATACGTACAAATGGCATCGGTTTCGGCAATACATGTGCCGTCATCTAGCTCAAGAATGGGTATCTTTCCCAATGGATTTTTAGCGCGCATTTCTGCACTTAGATTTTCACCTTTTTGTATATCGACCTGAATATAATCCACATCAATGCCTTTTTCGGCTAAAAACATGCGTACTCGACGTGGATTAGGCGCCGTTCTTGTTTCGTAGATTTTCATAATGATTGTCACAAACCTTATTGCGGATTGTTGAAAGTAGGGTATTACCTAGATTAGTAACTGCACAAACTGCTTTCAAATCACTATGCCTATGCACAAGACTATTCAGTGCTTTTATGGTTATACCTCTTTGCTATTTCTCATTTTCGCAACAGCTAGACCGCAACCTTGGAAGCATTGCTTTAAGACCCAGCAATAACCTTTAGGCGCTTTATTTCATTAACAGTGAAGTTTTCAAACTGGTATTCGCGTAGCGTGCTTTCAAACTCGCCCGCTGTTAGCGACTGCTTTTTCAGGTTATCGCGAAACCTTTCATAGTCTGCAATTTTGTTTTTCCACTGTACTTGTTTATCCCAGGTCCTTGCGAAGCGGTCTGCGATCTCACTGCCGAATTCAGCCGCAACGGCGTTGTATCGGTCATTAAGATCACTGTGGCTGCGTTTTATTTCATTGATACGGTGCATATTCAGCGTAGGCTGAAAAACGTCGCGTTCGGTTTGACTTCCCGTTTCTAGCGACTCAACAATAAGCGCTTTTCTTTCTTCCCTAGACAGCGTTCTTTCCTGAGCAAGCTGTAAGCGCGCTAACGCCGCCTCGTCCACTTGGGCTTCTTGGCTAAATATATAGCGGTATTCGGTATCATTGAAATAAGTGCGTCGAATTTTTTCGCGCTCATCGAGCTTATAAGACACATCTTGCAAACTGTGACTTGAAAGGTCGATCTCAACTTCAATTGAAGAGAGTGCCACTTTGTAATCAACGTAGCGATTAAACAAGTCTATCGCCACAATCCGCGTGTCGGGGGTGAATACGGTAATTACATGGGTTGAGTAAGAGAGCTTAACGACATGTGGCTCCTCAGAGGTGCGCATAAGTATAAAACGATCGAAGCTGTCTTTTGTTGAGTAATCGAGCATAAAAACGTTAAGACCAGTATTTGCAGTAACTGTTTCGTTTTGCAACCGATCACTGACTACCGAGTCAACTTGCGTATATCCGCTTTCAACTAGCGTTTTTTCACTAGCATTGTCTCGAGCCTCTTGCAATGAAGCTCGGTTGAGGGTATCTGCTTTGAAAGCAGGATTCGCATAAAAAATACAGGCCAATATTAAGAGGGCCAGAAGCCCTCCCAATAATGGGTAAACCTGGCGTGCTTTACGCGTCGTCACTACAGCCCCAATCTTTTAAGACGGTTGGCCTGACGAACAAATACGTCTACCGGATCAGTTTCAAACCAATGCGTAATGCCAAAGCTCTGATTCACTTCATCCAGGTGATTCATTTTGTAATTATCTTTTAGCACCTTGCCTAAGTGCGAACTACACGTTGAAACTAAACCGTCGTTTGGTTCTTTAAACGCAGTGCCTGTAATGGCAAGAAAAGGGTCTACAACGTCAAGGGCATTGGTATAAGTCCTACCGCCGCTCCATGAGAAATAATACACCCCGTTCTCAGCTAACATTTTTCCATCATTGCGGCAGTAGGCCGTTGGCATGCCTTCTGGGTATTTTTTATTGAAAGCCACCGAGCCTTCTGTTGAAAGTGAGTTAAGTGCAGCGATTGAATCAGTAGGCTTGTCTCGGGGATCTGATCCAGAAGCAATCTCAATAATATTAGCGAAGGCATCAACCACTATGCCTGCAGCACCTTCACCTACTGAGTCTTCAGCAAATGCATCCCTTAATTCATCAGCTACTTTGCTTCCCCAATTAACACCCGCGACTGAACTTACAGATGCAACTTTGTCAGGAGCGACACTTGCGGCGTAACGGGCGGTAGGACCGCCATGACTATGTCCGATAAGGTTCACTTTATCCGCGCCTGACAGGGCAAGTACCTCATCGATATACTCGAGCAGTTGCTCTCCTCGCACTTCTGTCGAATTCGCAGGAGACACCTCAGCAATGTATACAACCGCACCGTTGCGAGTAAGCTTGTGTGGAACTTTATAAAAGTAATCGACAAAGAGTATGTCTTCAAACCCGAAAAGGCCGTGAACCAATACTATTGGATGATTGGTTTTTGCATATGTACTTGCGAAGGCGTGCCCTGCTCCCCCAACAAATGTACCAACGCCTGCAAACATTGCAAGCAACGTGACAATGAGAGCATTCCTTGCTCTTTTATTTTTGGATTTTCTCATCGTGTGTGCCCCATAATTATGACATTGTGGTCTGTGGTCAGACCTTTGTTATGATTATGTAAACTATATGTAAAGATCAACCTTCATGTTAAAACTTTAATAGTGCCGATGAGCAAATATGTGTAAAAACCTGTGACAAACAATCGCTGTTAGTCAAAGAATTCAGTGAGATAGCACTTTTCGACGGTTATTCCATCTCATACCATTTCCCCTCTGCATACAGAAAATAAATAATACTTATAAAATACTATTATCTTTTACAATACGTTTGAATGAAGTTAACAGCCAAGCTTGAGGTCGTCATCCACTTACCTTTAAGCGGATTGAGTTTCATACCTACCTGGTGCATAAGTGTAAAGTCATCTTTAACCCACTTTTCCAATTCAGTAGGTTTTACAAATTTTTTCCAATCATGGGTTCCCACAGGTAAGTAACGCATCACATATTCGGCGCCCACTATCGCAATAACGTAGCTTTTTAGCGTACGATTTAACGTTGCCAAAATAAGTAACCCGCCTGGTTTAACTAAGCTAGCACATTCACGGATAAGCTGTTGCTGGTCAGGAACGTGCTCCACCACTTCAGCGTTTATCACGACATCATACTGCAAACCTTCTTTTACCACTTCGCTGGAAAGCATATGTCGGTACGTTACTTCAACCCCATGTTTTTGCGCATGGCGTTTTGCTACTTCTACGCTCACCGCACTGGCATCTATTCCCGTAACCTGCGCTCCCAGTTTGGCCAGCGGTTCACTTATAAGACCGCCTCCGCTTCCGATATCAATGATAGATAATGCTGAATAGTCTGGCGGTAGGTTACCTCTGCCAAAGTGATTCTCTATCTGTGATCTTATTACATCTAGCCTTGCACGATTAAATTCCAGCGCAGTTTTATATTTTCCTTGCGGATCCCACCAAGATTCCGCCAGTGCGTCAAAGCGCGAAATTTCTTGTTCAGAAAAGTTACTGTCGCCTGTTTTTTTGCTTTTATCGAGCACGATTTTTTACCTTAAAACGTAGTTACCGTAGCGCTTTGTTGTTGACCCTTATCGAGCAGGGTCATAAGGTGGACAGATAAGGTTCTATTCACCCTAATTTCGCACTTGGCGATTTGAATTAGTCATACCTATCAAAATATACGTTGTAAAAGAGGGTTCTGATTTTGGCGAACGCAAAAAATGTCTATGGTCGACCGCTACAGCTATGCTGTGGAAATACTGGATTTACGCGAGAAGGATTTTGCTATGTTCCTGACGCTGATGTGGGTAATCACAGTGTATGTGCTGTCGTCACTGACGAGTTTCTTCAGTATTCGCTAAGACAAGGTAATGACCTTATCACGCCGTGGCCGAGCATGTCATTTCCTGGCTTGTTAGCGGGCGACAGGTGGTGCCTATGTGCAGCTCGCTGGCTACAGGCTTATGAGGCAGGTGTAGCGCCAAAAGTACGTTTGGAAGCTACCCATGAAAAAGCGTTAGACATTATTCCACTATCACTGCTAGAAGAATACGCAGCAGATTAATTCTAATATCAGTCCGCATAGATAGTGCGCCCTCACGTACTTTTTTATGAAACATTGAGGGCGCACTGCATAAAGAGATAGTCAAACTCAGTAATCTACTGGGGAGTACGAATAACCATAAGTCGAGTTTCAGACATATCCTCTATCGCGTAGCGAATACCTTCGCGACCCAGTCCAGAGTCTTTAACACCGCCATATGGCATGTTATCCACCCGCCAGCTTGGCACGTCACCAATGACAACGCCGCCCACTTCTAGCTCATCCCAGGCTTTGTGCGCTTTATAAATATCACGGGTAAATACACCAGCTTGAAGTCCGTAACGACTGTTGTTTACTTCCTTAAGTGCGTTGTCGTAGTTGTCGAAAGGCACAAGGATAGATAGCGGGCCAAACGCTTCTTCGGCACTGGCATCACAGTCTTTCGGTACGTTTTCCATAACCGTAGCTTCAAGCATTGCACCTTCTCGAGTACCGCCACACAAAATAGTTGCGCCCTTTTCCTTGGCCTCTGTAATCCAACCATGTAAGCGTTCAGCTTCGCCCTCTGAAATCATAGGTCCAATGAAAGTATCTTCGATAGAAGGGTCACCCGACACTAGAGCCTTTACTTTTTCTACATAACGCGACTTAAATTCATCGTATATTTTTTTATGCACTAAAAGGCGCTGAACACTGATACAGCTTTGACCAGACTGATAGTAAGCCCCAACGATCACGCGATCGATAGCGTCTTCAATATCCGCATCTTCATCAATCACACATGCAGCGTTACCGCCAAGCTCTAATACCACAGGTTTCTTTCCTGCTTTTGCTTTAAGCGCCCAGCCCACATCAGGTGAACCTGTGAAGCTAAGCAGCTTTAGTCTTTCATCAGTAGTGAATAAATCAGCGCCGTCACGGCTACAAGGTAAAATAGAAAATGCGCCTTTGGGTAAGTCGGTTTCAGCTAATACCTCTCCAATAATGAGCGCACCAATAGGAGTTCGCGAGGCAGGCTTTAGTACAAAGGTACAGCCTGCCGCGATTGCAGGCGCCACCTTGTGCGCAGCCAAATTCAGAGGAAAATTAAACGGCGATATGAATGAGCATGGACCAATAGGGACTTTCTTGGTCATGCCTTGATAACCTTTGGCGCGCGCCGAGATTTCTAAATTCACCACCTCACCATTAATACGCACTGATTCTTCTGCCGCTATTTTGAAGGTATCGATAAGGCGGCTAACTTCGCCCTTAGCATCTTTAATCGGCTTTCCGGCCTCTATACAAAGCGCCTGCGCCAACTCATCGGCCCTTTCAGTAAAGCGCTTGACGCAGTGTTCTAACACCGCTTGTCGTTCATAAGGAACCATTGCCGCCATTGCGGGTTGCGCTTTTTCTGCCGCTGCAATGGCCTTGTCTATAGTATCCGCATCTGCCAATGCAACCTTAGTGGCCACATCTTGCGTGTATTTATTGGTCACTTCCAAATCTGTATTCGCGTATTTTGGCTCGCTCGCTAAATAATAGGGATAGCTTTCCTTTAACATTGGTCACTCCTTACCTGTGTATTACGCTAGCTTATAGCTTGGCGCTTAACGCTTTGATCGTCTGATTAAGTGTTTTGTCATTCATGCTGTAATCAACAGGGCAATCGATAACGTGCACACCTTTCGTGTTCAAACACTTATCCACCATGTGAATAAGTACATCGGTGTCGTCTACTCGCCAGCCCTGCGCACCATAACTTTGCGCATATTTCACAAAGTTGGGATTTCCATAATCTAAGCCAAACTCATCAAACTGCATGTTTGCTTGTTTCCACTTAATCATTCCGTACGCGTCATCACGCAAGATGATCACCACAAGGTCTAGCTTAAGCCTGACGGCGGTCTCAATTTCTTGGCTATTCATCATAAAGCCGCCGTCACCACATACGCTTAACACGGGCGCATCTGGGTTAACGAGTTTTGCAGCGATCGCTGAGGGCAAGCCAGCCCCCATCGACGCCAGCGCGTTATCCAGCAGCAGCGTGTTTGGGTGATAAGCCGGGTAGTTTCTTGCAAACCAAATTTTATAAATCCCGTTGTCTAAAGTGACGATACCATTGTCTGGCATCACCTTTCGTATATCGCGTACAAAACGTTCGGGTAAAATGGGGAATCGGTCGTCATCTTCTGCTTCAGCACGGTGGTCTACATAGGCTTGATGCACATCTTTGTAGAAGTCAAGTTTCCAATTGTCTTGGGGAGTAATGCCTTCTTTTATTTGCCAAATGCTGTTAGCAATATCTCCAACCACTTCGAGTTGTGGGAAGTAAACAGGGTCTACGGCAGCCGAATCAAAGTTAACATGAATGACTTTTTTATCGTTGTGATGCATGAAAAACGGCGGTTTTTCTACTACATCGTGCCCGACGTTGATAATAAGGTCAGCGCGCTCAATCGCTCTATGCACAAAGTCGCCATCAGATAACGCCGTATTCCCGGCAAAGCGAGGGTCACTTTCATTCAGCACACCCTTACCCATTTGAGTAGTGACAAATGGAATACAGGTTTTATCAACAAATTCCCTTAGCATTTTTGCAGTGAGCTTCCTATTCGCGCCTGCGCCAATCAATAACAAGGGGGATTGAGCCTCTTCTATCATTGTGATGGCAGATGCGATTGCTTTATATTCGGCGATGGGTCTGCGCGTTCTACTGGGTGTTAAAAGCTGCGCATTCGTTTGCTCCGCTGCAATATCTTCAGGCAATTCTAAGTGCACCGCTCCAGGGCGCTCTTCTGACGCCAGCCGAAAAGCTTCTCGAACGGTAGAAGGTATTCGGTCTCCACTTACTATCTGATTGGTGAATTTGGTAATGGGCCGCATCATGTCCACTATGTCGATAACTTGAAAGCGACCTTGCTTGCTGGTTTTGATTGGCTTTTGTCCAGTAATCATCAACATTGGCATTGCGCCAAGTTGAGCATAAGCCGCAGGAGTAACCAAATTAGTGGCACCAGGTCCAAGGGTTGATAGACAAACCCCTACTTTTCCAGTCAGTCTGCCGTAAGTAGCAGCCATAAAACCAGCGCCTTGCTCGTGACGAGTCAGCACCAACTTAATGGAGGATTCGCGCAACGACTCAAGTAAGTCTAGGTTTTCTTCGCCTGGGATACCAAAGACGTACTCCACGCCTTCTGCTTCTAACGCTTTCACAAATAAGTCGGACGCTTTCATGTGCTGCACGCTCCTTGTAATTTGAGCAGGAAATAAAGTTATTCTTAGTTGTGCTACGAAACAATGCTGCGAATGGGTTTACTGTGCGTAATAAAATGCCCGTAGCTAACGGGCATGTTAAAAATAGCGTATAGGAGATAAAAAGGAAGTCTAATCACTGATTATTATGCGCTTGTATGCGAGTAAAGAACCGTCCTCGTTTTGTGACACATTAAATGTATACTCATTGTAGTCACTGCCAAACACTGTATCTTGCCCCAGTAACGTGTCCGGCACACCTCGGTGACTGTAGTTGGATGATTGGTACAAATGTCTTGGCAAAAGCTATCGGAAAAGCCAAATTGAGAAACCAATTGATCAGTATTGTTGCGACGTATACGAAAATGGATGTGGATCGCTCGGCTGCTGTACCAGCCGGGAAAACAGCTTTTTAGGTTTATTCTTCCGCTAGCATCTGTCACCGCAATGCCATACTTCAATTTCATAACCGGACAGGGGATTGCAGGCTTCATCAATTAACTGAAGACACAACATCATCGGTAAACCTGTTTGCTCGTATGATATGTCGTCAAGATAATCACTTTGAAAATAGCACGGGCCTTCCGTTTGGGAGCCTGTGAGGGCAATACTGCATACAGAAGCAGAGTCAAATAAGCTATCGTCTGGAAAATCTGATGTCATAGCTGACGTGCCACCGCTTGCCCAACCGTCAAAGTCTTCTTCTGATTCTATATTTGGGTCGGTGTCGTTATTGGAAGGTGAGGAGTTAGATGTTGTGGAACTGTCAGAGGTAGAATTGGAACCTCCACCCCCCCACAATCCGATAGCAATAGGAGCCAATGTCAGTCCTAACGCTGTTTTCATAAAGCGACGTCGTTTGAGCGGCTCTTCCGTTAATTTGTTTGATGTCATCGAACGTTGCCCTTGGTTGTCTTTGCAAAAAAGACATTTCACTTAAGGACATTGCTCTCTTATTTACGCAATCTTTACTCAGCCTTACATATTCCGTAAGTAAGAGGGATTACAGCGAAACTTGGGCCGCTAAATTTACGTCATTCGGCATTCCACTTTGCTAGCGCCTGCTGCGTTACTTTATCTACTTCATGTTTATTTTCACTTATCCACCAGCGTTCCATGATACGGACATTTTTCTGATTGGCTTTATAAAATATGTCCGCGATATCGCCAACAAATGGGATAAAACCTAAGCCAAAATCGATGGCTGAGTTTTTTACCATTTGAGCTATTAACGCTTTGGGCATACCCAATGATTTGCCCAGCCAAACAATACGAAGAGAAACGAATAGCATCAGTGCGTCACCGGCACCTGGGATAAGGCCAACGATAGAATCCAAACCTATTCTTATTGGAATAAAAGGGAGCTTTACGGCAGTGTCCAGTAGATTCGCCAGCTTTTGTGCTTTAAGTAATGCCTTTGGTGCTTTGCCATCCACGACCTTATCTCCCTATAAAAAATTTGTTCGCTAGTGAGCGGGCTATACTCGTTTTTGCTGAGCCATACCCCACCTTTAAAACGCTACTTTTCAGCGCCTAGCGCTCTCGCTAAGCCCGCACGTAAACCGTTGTCTGATTCTACCGCCCAGCCATGTAGATTCTCTTTCACTATGTCAAAAAGCACGTCTATGTGTTCTTCATCACTATTAAGTGCCGCGATATATTCATAGCGCTCACCGCCCGCTTCCATAAAGTACTCGCGATTCTCTTCACCGATTTCTTCAATAGTCTCCAAGCAATCGGCTGAGAAGCCAGGGCACATAACTTGTATTGATTTAACACCTTTTTCAGGCAATGATTTCAATGTTTCATCTGTATACGGTGTTAACCACTCTTCACGACCAAAGCGAGATTGGAAGGTTGTCATATATTCGTCGTGTGAAAGGCCAAGTTTCTCGGCAAGCAAGCGCGACGTTTTGTGACATTCACAGTGATAGGGGTCACCATTCATTAAATAGCGCTTAGGAATACCGTGATAAGACAAAATAAGCTTATCCGCTCTACCATGGGTTTCCCAATGCGCTTTTACTTTGTTCGCCAGCGCGGTGATGAAATTATCGCGGTCGTGATAGTGATTAACGAAACGAAGTTCAGGAAGCCAGCGGCGCGACGTAAAGTCTTTTGCAATGGCATCAAAGGTAGAACCTGTTGTTGACGCACTGTATTGAGGATAAAGCGGAAGCACTACAAGCTTGCGTACGCCTTTTGCCAACATAGCATCAATGGTGTTGCTAATAGCGGGCTTTCCGTAGCGCATGGCAAACTCAACTATGACATCATCGCCGTATTGTGCTTTACAGCGCTCAGCGATAGCAGACGCTTGCGCTTTTGTGATTGCCATAAGCGGAGAGCCTTCTTCCGTCCACACAGTGGAGTATGCCTCTGCCGAACGCTTGGGGCGAAAGTTCAGAATAATGCCATTTAATACAAACCACCAAATTGCTTTTGGCACTTCAACTACGCGAGGGTCTGAAAGAAACTCTTTTAAGTAGGGGCGTAGCGCCTGCTTTGTTGGCGCCTCTGGCGTACCCAAATTTGTTACTAATACGCCTATTTTATCTGGTTGCCCGTGAGTAAAACCTTTGTTCGATTTGTATTTCATGTATTCATAGTCCGAGAAGTACTGCGCTATATCCGTATTATACTGAATTACCTTAGATTATGATCTGCCGTAACGTCAAAAAACTGAGATTGCCGCGATAGGTTTTAGGTATTAAAAAAGCGGCATATGTTCGAAAATATTTTTCAAAAACATGTGCCGCTTTTTAGCTCGCCACTAATTAAACTAGGTGGCTTTTGACCAAGCTATTTAATTAAGGCTGATAGTATGTCGCCGCGCCTGGGCCAACTGGCATTCCAAGCAGAAACACCCAAATATAGAATAATATTGTCCAACCTACGATAAACACCATAGAGTAAGGCAACATCATTGCTATAAGCGTGCCCATTCCCAAGTCTTTCTTGTACCTTGCAGCCATGGCCAAGATTAGCCCGAAATAGCTCATCATTGGCGCGATAACGTTTGTTACTGAGTCGCCGATACGGTAAGCCGCTTGAATAACCTCTGGCGCGTAGCCAATAAGCATTAGCATGGGCACAAAGATAGGTGCTGTAACCGCCCACTGTGCAGATGCACTGCCTAATGACAGGTTTACAACACCACACATCAGAATAAACAGAATAAATACTGCTGGACCATCTAATCCTGCTGCTTGCAATAATGCAGCACCTTTAACGGCTAATACAGTGCCCAAGTTTGTCCATTTAAAAAACGCAACAAACTGCGCAGCGAAGAATACTAGCGTTATGTAAAGCCCCATCGCCCCCATGCTTTTAGACATGGCATCTATTACGTCTTTATCATTCTTCATCGACTTGGTAACTTTACCGTAAACAAAACCAGGAATAGCAAAGGTGATAAAGATGAATGCAACAATGCCTTTAAGGAATGGAGAGCCCGCTACTTCACCTGTTTCGGGGTGACGCAATATACCGTTTTCTGGCACTACCGTTAGCGCTAATATCGCGCAAACTATAACAAACGATATACCTGCCCAACGCAGGCCTTTCTTTTCTAAATCCGTGGGCGCGTCCATTGACTGCTTGCCTAAGTCTATAGAAGCATCAGCAGGGTCAAATTTACCTAGTCTCGGCTCAACAACTTTTTCAGTCACCAACGCACCCATTGTTGCTACCACGAAGGTACTGATGAACATGAAGTACCAGTTTACCTCTGGGCCTACCATATAGTCGGGGTCAATCATGTGAGCAGCTGCCTCAGTGATGCCTGACAACAGGGGGTCAACAGTTCCAAGCAATAGGTTAGCGCTATATCCAGCCGATACACCAGCAAACGCCGCTGCAAGACCTGCTAACGGGTGTCGACCTAATGAATGGAAAATCATCGCTGCCAGCGGAATAAGCACCACATAGCCTAGTTCTGACGCTGTATTTGAAATGATTCCCGCAAAAACGATAGCAAAGGTTACTGCGCGTTTAGAGGCATTCATCACCAATGCGCGCATTGCTGCTGATAACAGGCCAGAATGTTCTGCTACCGATACACCAAGAAGCGCAACAAGTACGGTACCCAGCGGCGCAAAGCCGGTAAAGTTGGTGACCAAACCCGTCACTATTCGCTGCAAACCTTCTGCGCTCATAAGGGATATGACTTCAATCATACCGTCCTCTTCTCGGCCTTTTGCACCGACTGGGCGAGGGTCAGCAACAGCTAAATCGAAGTAACCTAATATCCCGCTTAATAGCACTATGAAAAGCGAAAGCAGCGCAAATAACGTTACTGGGTGTGGAAGTAGATTTCCTAACCATTCCACCGTAGCGAGAAATCGCGAGAATAACCCGCCTTGTCCGCCCTTATCATCGGCAGACACTGAATTTGTATTTTCCGTTGTCAAAATCTTCCCTCTGTCGTTTTATGACGTCTACCACATCAGCGTTAACGCTGGGAAGGCGTTAGTGCTGTACATAAATAGTGACGTGTTTTAATAATATTCAGGTGGTATTTTACCCGATTCAGTGAAAATTTGGCAGTAGGTAGGGTAAATGAAGGGTTGAGTCGGTGTACATTTTCCTTAATAACCAGCACCGTTGATTAAATATAACCCGCTATATCAAACCGTTAGCCTTTTGATAGGCGTAAAAAAACCAGTCTAAAAAGACTGGTTTTTAGCGCTTCAAATCACGGTTGTTTAGTTACCGTTTGACTTGTTCATGTACTTGAAGAAGTCGCTGTCTGGCGCAATAACCATAACATCTTGCTTACTGTTAAAGCTTTGCTTGTACGCGTCCATACTGCGTAAGAAGCTGTAAAAATCAGCGTTCTTTGAGTAAGCGTCAGCGTATATTTGTGCCGCAATCGCATCACCCTCACCACGTAGCTGGCGGGCATTACGTTCAGCGTCTGCAAGCATTACCGTTACTTTCGCATCGATGTTTGCCTTAATGACTTCCGCTTGCTCTTGACCTTCTGAACGGTGCTCACGAGCAACGGCAGCACGCTCAGCGCGCATACGCTGAAAGATTGAATTACTGACCTCTGTCGGCAGGTTTATTTGCTTCACGCGTACGTCAACAATCTCAATACCTAGCTCATCAGATGACGTAGACGCCTGTTCCATTGCTTGGTTCATTAGTGCTGAACGCTCACCAGAGACAATTTGTGCAATGGTGCGAGTACCGAACTCAGAACGTAGGCCGTTGTTTACTTTTTGCTTAAGTAGCGCCTCTGCTTGCAGCTTATTGCCCCCCGTTGATAGGTAGTAACGGGCAAAGTCTTCTATGCGCCACTTAACATAAGAGTCAACGATCAGGTCTTTCTTCTCGCTTGTTACAAAGCGATCGGGTGAGCCATCTAACGTTTGAATTCGCGCATCAAGAACACGTACTGAATCGATGAATGGAAGTTTAAAGTGAAGACCTGGTTCAAATACTTTTGTATCGCCGGTCGCATCGTCTCTTTGCACTTTACCAAACTGAATAACAATGGCGCGCTCGCCTTCTTTAACTGCAAACAGTGAGCCTGATGCAAGCAATACAAGAAGAACGAATACTGCAATTAACAAATTCTTCATTGTGCTTATCTCCCCTCTCTGTAGCTATCGCCACGTAAGCCTGTACTAGGCGAGCTGTTGCGGCTGCGGCCGTTAGCATCAGTTACTGGTGCTTGTAAGCCTTCCAGTGTATTGCGTGTATTCTTATTGTTAGTAGATTGCTGACGTTCCATAATCTTATCTAAAGGCAAATACATCATGTTATTACCGCCTTTGCTATCAACCATGATCTTGCTGGTGTTACTCAACACTTCTTCCATGGTCTCTAGATAGATGCGTTCGCGAGTAACTTGAGGAGCACGCTCGTACTGAGGAAGCAGCTCTTCAAAACGTGCCACTTCACCCTGCGCTTCTAACGTTACACGCTCTTTGTATGCTTGCGCTTCTTCATTCATACGATTGACTTGGCCACGTGCACGAGGCTCAATTTCTCTCGCATAAGCTTCTGCTTCGCGAATGAAACGTTGTTCATCTTCCTGAGCGGCGATGGCATCATCGAATGCATCTTTAACTTGCTCTGGCGGACGTGCATCACGGAAGTTCATATCAATGATAGAAACACCCATGTTGTACGGTTCTATGATGGCCTGTAGTTCTTCCCAAACGCGCTGACGCGTTACCTCACGACCGTCAGTCAACACATCATCCATCTTAGAGTGACCAACAACGTAGCGAATAGCGCTATCAAGCGACTGGCTTAGGCTCTGCTCAGGGCTTTCAACGGCAAATGTCCAACGATATGGGTCTACAACGCGAAATTGCATTTCCATTTGAACGCTCACTACGTTTTCGTCTTCTGTAAGCATAGAGCCTGAAGATGACTGGTCGCGAATTGACTGAACATCAACTGGGATGACTGAGTCAATAAACGTTGGTGCCCAACGAAGACCTGGTTCAACCTGCTCGTGATACTCACCAAAACGAAGGACTACACCGCGCTCTGCTTCACGAATGGTGTAAAAGCCACTAATGAACCAAATCACGACAAGTAAACCTACAAGAATACCAGCACCGATACCGCCTAGGCTTTTGCCTGAGCCGCCACCGTTGCCACCTGACTTTCCAAACTTACCAAATAAGTTTTTAAACACATCGTCCAAATCTGGGGGACCTTGCTCTTTCCCACCGCGATTCTTCCACGGGTCGTTATTGTTGCCACCCGGCTCATTCCAAGCCATGCTGATACTCCATAGATTACTGTTATATTTTTGAATTTTGCATGCTCAATACAGTGGCTAGCACTGATTAATGTCGCACAACATACTCTGATATTCCGTTTTCCAGACGTTTTTCAAGCCTGTTCCAGTCGGCGGCGGGCATTCTTACATCAACCACCCAGTCGCCCTGACTGTCGTATTCTTCGCTTGAAATACAGTTTAGCTCGTACAACACGCCGCGCAATCGACTTTGAGCAGGCGGAATTTTCAATGTGTAATTCACCATGCTTTTACCTAAACATTCGGTCAAAGCTTGGCTTAACAATTCCGTTCCTTCGCCTGTTTGTGCAGACAACCACACTCGAACAGGCACGCCTTCATCGTTTCTTTCTATACGCGGTTGAACGTCGTCTAGTTTATCAATCTTATTACAGATTAGTAATTGTTGAATGTCCCCAGCTTCAATTTCTTCAAGAACGTCGTTCACCTCATCCATGGTTTCACGATATTTCGCATCGGCAATATCGACCACATGAAGCAGCAAATCGGCTTCTTGTGTCTCTTGAAGTGTCGCTTTAAATGCAGCAACTAAGTCGTGGGGAAGATGACGAATAAAACCAACCGTGTCGGCCAAAATTGCGGGGCCAACATCTTTTAACTCGATTTTACGTAACGTTGGGTCTAGTGTTGCGAACAATTGGTCCGCAGCATAAACGTGAGAGTCGGTAATGGTGTTAAATAGCGTCGATTTGCCCGCATTTGTATAGCCAACTAAGGATACCGTTGGAATTTCAGCGCGTTTGCGCGAGCGGCGACCCTGCTCACGTTGCTTCTGCACTTTTTCCAATCGACGAAGGATGGCTTTAATACGACCACGAAGCAATCGACGGTCGGTTTCTAGCTGTGTCTCACCCGGACCTCGAAGACCAATACCACCTTTTTGACGTTCAAGGTGAGTCCATCCTCTGATAAGACGGGTTGAGATATGTCTCAACTGAGCCAGTTCGACCTGGAGCTTACCCTCATGGGTTCTTGCGCGCTGCGCAAAAATATCGAGGATCAGCCCAGTCCTATCTAACACCCTGCATTTACACACCGCTTCTAAATTACGCTCCTGAGAAGGAGAAAGCGCGTGGTTGAAAATAACAACATTGGCATCATGTGCCTTTACTGCTGCTGCTATTTCCTCTGCCTTACCTGAACCGACAAAAAACTTAGCATGAGGCGCGCTGCGTGACGTCGTAATGACCTCTACCGCGTTTACACCCGCAGAAGACACGAGCAATTCAAGCTCACTTAAGTCTTCTTTACTGTTCTCGTCGGAAAAATTAACATGAACAAGTACAGCCTGTTCACCGGCTTCATAACGGTCAAACAAGCGCGTTACCTTTTAAATTATTCACCTTTAGTATTTTCAGAATCTCCTGCGCTAGGCATTGTGATAGCGCGTGCTGGAACAACAGTAGAAATTGCGTGCTTATACACCATTTGGCTTACTGTGTTCTTCAGTAAAATAACGAACTGGTCGAATGACTCAACCTGTCCCTGAAGTTTAATACCATTTACCAGATAAATTGATACTGGAATACGTTCCTTACGCAAAGCGTTCAAGAATGGGTCTTGTAATGATTGCCCTTTAGCCATTTGATATCCTTAGTTTTTATTATCCGTGATAGAAATTTCACTATCACCGCACGTCTAATGTATACCACACTCAAACATTTAAAGTGTGACTTTCGCTGTAATTTTAGTCAAATTATCGTTAGCAAATGTGTCTAGCCATGTAACCTGCTCCCAGCCCCGCAACCACGTAAGCTGACGCTTGGCGAGTTGCCTTGTAGCGATAATGCCTCTCTCACGCATTTCTGCATAATTCAGTTGGCCGTCTAAGTACTGCCACATTTGTCTATACCCTACTGAACGTATAGAAGGTAAATCTTCATGAAGATCACTGCGCTCGTAGAGTTTTAATACTTCTTGCTCGAAACCTGCTTCCAACATCATATCGAAGCGAGTAGCGATACGTTCGTGCAACACTGCCCTGTCAGCGGGCGCTATGGCAAATTGTGCAATATTATAAGGGCACCTTTCACCCTCTTGCTGTTGCCAATGTGTCAACGTCTTGCCAGTACTTCTATACACCTCTAGTGCACGGGTTATTCGCTGTGGATCATTGGGGTGAATTCTCTCACCACTAATTGGGTCTACACCACGTAATTCATCGTGTAATTTAGACCAACCCAAGCGTTGTGCCTGCTGTGTTATTTCATCCCGTACTTTTTCATTTGACTTAGGTAGTGGCGAAATTCCATTTATCAAGGCATTAAAGTACATCATTGTACCTCCAGCCAAAATAGGCACTTTGCCGCGAGATAAAATATCGCCAATCAGTGCGTTGGTATCGTTTACAAATTGCGACACCGAATAACTCTCAGCAGGGTCAATAATATCAATTAGGTGATGCACTACACCTGCTTGCTCTTCCTGCGTAGGTTTCGCAGTGCCGATGTCCATACCTTTGTACACAAGGGCTGAATCAACACTAATTACTTCGCTTTCAATTTTGGCCGCTATATCAAGTGCCAAACCTGTCTTGCCTGATGCCGTGGGGCCCATAATTGCAATCACTGGCAATGCAGAATCTATGCCACTGGACACTTTATTCTCCCCATACATCTAGCACTAAGTTTAAGGGGCGCACTTTAGCAAATTGCTCAATAATTTCCCATTGTTTCGCTTCGCTTTGCTGATCCAACCAGTACCAGAGCGTATTCAATATCTCGTCGTCTAGCACGTGTTCATTTAAAACCAGTGACTTCATCGCTGCTTCAAGCGAATTTACTTCACCGGCACCTTCAATGGATAAAAAGAATTCAAACCATTTTAACCAAGGTAAATGCCGTGTTCCCGCTGGCACTTGCTGTAAGCGGTATTTACCCGCTACTTTGTTCACCTCAAAATGCGATGCGTTTAGCAACTCAACAAGGTTTTCATCGACGTTTTCTAGCGAGACTGCCACAGGCATCAATAGCGGTTGCCCATGCTCTGCTTTTAAAAATAGTTCGCTTAACCAAATACTTGCAACTTTAGTTGCAAAAAGAAGGTAAATTTTTTCTGACTTTGGGTAAATTCTACACGAGGGAGAAAGATTAACGTGAGCATTAGCCCTCTGTTCGCTGTTACCACTATCAACAATGTCACTATTTGGCGTCATCAAAGCGTTATAGCTAGATTGATATGCAGCGCTTGGTCCCCGGCTTTGCCCTCTTCCCTGCAACGACGTCGCGCCACCGCTACCACTAAAACTGCCCGCTGATGGCGGTTTCGCGTTACCAAGGTATTGACCGTTACTTTGCGTCGAATTTTGCGAATATGCCCTCGACGGATGATGAGAGTTGTCATTAAATGTGCGATCGTTATTAAGCGTTTGCTCTTGCAAGGGCCTAATGTAGTCGTGTTCTACCTGAGAAGACATGAAATCTGAGCCAAAGGGGCGGTTTTCGTCCATTCCTGATAAAGGCTGTTCGTCGGTCATAGCGTGCAGCGCATCACTCACGGTTTTACAGATAAAGTCGTGCACCAATCTGCCTTGTTGAAACCTCACCTCATGCTTGGCGGGATGAACATTTACATCCACATCTTTAGGGTTAACCGTTAAGTACACCACAAAGCTTGGTTGCTCCATCACACCCCAAACGCTTTCGTACGCTTGGCGAATAGCGTGCATAATAAGCTTATCTCGCATGCCCCTGCCGTTAACAAAACTGAACTGGCAATCATTGCTGCTGCGAAGCATAGCCTCATTACCTAGCCAGGCATCAATGTGAAGACCTTCATACACGGTGCTAATATGTACGGCGTTTTGAACAAACTTTTGTCCAACCACAGCGCCAATTCGGGTGGCTAAGCTGCCTGCTTTGTCGGCGATAAAGCGCTTTGCAATTTTATCATTGTGTTTTAAAACAAATGACACCTTGGGGTAGCTTAATGCTATGCGTTTTATAACTTCTTCAATATGCTGAAATTCGGTTTTTTCGGTGCGTAAAAACTTTCGTCTTGCTGGCGTGTTGTAAAACAGATCTGCCACATCGATTGTAGTGCCAACAGGGTGGGCCGCTGGCTGGATATTTACCGCCATTTCCCTGCCCTCGCAATAGGCCTGCCACGCCTCACCTTGAGACTCAGTGCGCGATGTCAGAGTTAACCGGCTCACCGAGCTAATACTGGCCAGCGCTTCGCCACGAAAGCCAAGAGAGAGAATTTGTTCTAAGTCATCCAGAGTGGTGATTTTGCTGGTTGCATGGCGACTCAATGCCAGCTGCAGTTCACTTTTGACAATGCCTGACCCATTGTCTTTTATTCGAATGCGTTTGTGGCCACCTTTTTCAATATCGACTTCTATTTTGGTGGCACCAGCATCAAGGCTGTTTTCTAGTAATTCTTTAACCACAGACGCGGGGCGCTCAACCACTTCACCAGCGGCAATCTGGTTTGCAAGTTGGGGAGATAAAAGCTGTATAGGCAAAGGACTACCCTATGATATTAACTGTATGAATTCGTGGCGATACCACATGTAAGTACAATGAGCGCTGAAAAAGCCGATGAAACAAAACCTGCGTTTATGTTCTCGGAATATTGAGTACCTGCCCTACGCGTACAACATCGCTTGAAAGATCGTTAGCGGCTTTAATGCTGCTTACTTTAACATTGTAACGCTGTGCTAATAACGAAAGCGACTCACCGCTTCTTACTTTGTGCGTTCGGTTATTCGCCCTTTCTTGTGCCCACAGTGTACCATCAGGGGGAACTTGCTTGAAGTAACGCTTAGTCGCATTAAACATGGCATTCGCTAGGCGTTCGCGATATTTAGACCAGTTCAGGTTCTTCTCTTCTTGCGGATTCGAAATAAAACCGACTTCGACCAAAATAGAAGGAATGTCTGGCGCGGTCAAAACGGCAAAACTGGCAGCCTGTGGTTTTCGTTTATGCAGACTGGTCACCTGCTTTAACTCTTCAACCACTTTGTTACCTAAATCGTGGCTTGTCGCCATACTGTGATCCATCGATAACCCCAGTATGGTTTCAGTAAGATATCGCTCGCTTGATTTATCATTAATTACTTCAGCTGCACCACCGAGTAATTCAGAGTGACGTTCTGATTTTTCTAGCCATCGACCTAGTTCGGTATCAGCTCTTCGCATGGACAACACCCACACCGAACCACCTCGCGGTTGAGGCTGACTAAATGCATCGGCGTGGATGGAAATAAGTAAATCGGCCTTTTTTTCGCGCGCGATTTCTGGACGTCGATTAGGAGAGACGTAATAATCATCGCCACGAGTCATGATGGCGCGCATGCCTCGCTCTCGATTTATCATATCTTCAAGCTTTTTCGCGATGCTTAGCGTGATGTGCTTTTCGTAAGTTCCCGCCGGGCCAATCGAACCTGGATCATGTCCACCATGCCCTGCATCAATAGCAACGATAATGTCTCGGTCGCGGGCGCTGGTAGAATCATCAATTACCACTGAACCAGTTGATGACGACGCTGCTAGCGTTTTAGACGGTTTAGGGGCTGTATCGGGTAAATCGACAACTAACCTGTGCCCGTAAGCACCATCGGGGGTTACTGCAAACAACGAGGGCTTTGTATTTCTATTGAGCTCAACAACGACTCTGGCAGATGACTTGCTTTTCGGTGTGGAGTAGCGCAGCTTTTTAATCAAATCACCGCTGTTTTCAATGCCAGAAAGCTTAGCGGCGTCGCTGGTGTTATTAAAATCGATGACAAGCCGAAGCGGATTTTTAAGCGTAAAGTAGGTGAACTCTGGCGCTGCTTTCATATCGAAAACAACACGGGTATTGTCTGGCGACGGCCATATCCTAACCCCGTCGATGTTATTTTGCGCGCCGTATGCGAACTGCACCACGAAACACAATAATAATACCGAAACTACACTGCGCACCATAATTAGCCTTTGTGTTATTGTTATGCTGCCCTCGTTAACTCCGGAGCAACTATATATTTAATTCTTCTTTCATTTTGCACTAGCGCTAAACACGCTTGCATTGTTGAAGCAGTTTCGCACCGTGGGCACTTTTTGCTTCCAGAGTAAACTGCCTACCCGATGGCATAATATTTATACTAATCACTAAGTCCGGGGATGCCAAGTATTCGCCCCCTTTTTCCGACCATTCAACAAGCGCAATGGCACCCGAGCCAAAATAATCGCGAATTCCCATGAACTCTAACTCTTCTGGGTCGGCTAGGCGGTAAAGGTCAAAGTGATAGATATTGACGCCGTCCAGCTCATAAGGTTCAACCAATGTATAGGTTGGACTTTTAACGCTACCTGAATGCCCCAAAGATTGAATAAAATATCGGCTAAATGTCGTTTTCCCTGCACCTAAGTCGCCATTTAGATAAATAACAGCATCGGTAGGGAGTTGACTTGAAACAGCTTGCGCTAAATCTCTGGCAAGCTGCGCAGTATCATCTACTTCATTAGCAAAAAAAGAGGTGTGCGGGTAAGACATCAACAATATTCCACAGTAATACAAAGAAACACAGTAGATGCCTGCCCGTTTAAGACAAAACCAACCTATTTAGTGGTTGATAAGCGCACGTACTGCGTCGAACAAATCACTCGCTATCATACCACGTTGACCATATAGTTGGGCAATATCATCACCTGCCTTAGCATGAAGCACTACACCATATTTTGCCGCGATATCCGTTTCTACACCTTGCGCCAGCAGTGCACCTAAAATTCCGCTCAGCACGTCACCGCTTCCAGCGGTAGCCATTCCAGGATTACCGTGACGGCAAACCCAGGTTTTCTTTTCATTGTCGATAAGCGTGCCCGCCCCTTTTAGCACACAGACCGCATGGTATCGCTGTGAGCACTGTCTTGCGTAGTTAAAACGGTCGCTTTCTACATCATCAATAGAAACACCAAGTAAACGCGCAGCCTCGCCTGCGTGAGGGGTTAAAATACTGTCAGACAAGGTGTACGCGGTTGACTGCTTACACAACAAATTTAGCGCGTCAGCATCGATGACCACAGGCTTATTTTGGCTTTGACAGTGCTTCATCGTGCTTTCAAATGCGCTTTCTGCCCATTCATCTTGCCCAAGGCCCGGTCCAATAACCACACAGGTTGCCCAAGCTAATGCATCTTCCAAATTAAAGTCGGTAACCATGAGCTCAGGTCTGCCTGCACTGACCTGAACGACTGACGACTCATGGGTATACACGCGTACCATACCCGCACCGCTTCTGAGCGCGGCTTCACTGGCGAGTCGAATGGCACCTGCTGTTCCGCGGTTACCGCCAATGCACAACAGTCGACCGTAAGTCCCTTTATGACTGTTGATCTCCCGTGGCCCCATACCTTTAAAGTGGTCGATATTTAGCATGGTCGCGCTCGCTTTAGCTAACGCTTGGAACGCTTTGCCAATTCCCAAGTCCGCATACACTAACTTACCGCACGATTGCTTGCCTGCACCGGTAACAAGCCCTGGCTTGATTCCCACAAAAGTCACGGTGATATCAGCCTGAACACATCGCCCCAGGCTCTGCCCTGTATTTGCATCAAGCCCTGACGGCACATCAACGCTTACTACCGGTGTTGATGACGCATTCACCGCATCAATGATGTCTGCAAACTCGTTGCGAATATAGCTATTAATACCCGTACCAAGAAGCGCATCAATCACTACGTCAGACTTCTCGAGGAGCGCAGCGTCAAACCCATTGATACTGCCACCTGAATCGAGCCAGCGCTGCTGTGCTTTGCCAGCATCACCTTCCAGCGTACGTTCAGGCTCAACTGCACATAAATGCACTTGTTTACCCGCAAGTTTTGCGTTTATTGCTGCAATGTAGCCGTCACCCGCATTGTTACCTTGGCCCACCAGCACTAAGTAAACGTCTGAGTTAGGCATAAGCTCAAGACACTGCTTAAAAACCACATCGCCAGCTCGTTGCATCAACGTGAACATATCGCAGCCCGAATCCGCGGCGGCTTGCCCCTCATTTTCCCTAACCTGATCGGCCCGAAATAATTTGTATGATAAACTTGACGTTAATTGAGTATCTAGCATGAGCACATGTCCGAATTTAGTTCTATCGACCTTGTTGAATTAACCAACAATATCAAGGCTTGGGGTACAGCGCTAGGCTTTCAGCAGGTTGGCATCAGCGATATTGATCTACATCAGCACGAGGCACACCTTCAGGAATGGTTAGACAATGGGTATCACGGTGACATGGCCTTTATGGAGAGTCATGGGATGAAGCGTGCCCGACCTGATGAGTTGGTCCCAGGGACATTACGAATTATCAGCGTTCGCATGAACTACTTACCTCCTGACGCCTCGTTTGCCAAGCATTTAAAAAAGCCAGAAATAGGATACATCAGCCGCTATGCATTGGGCCGTGACTACCACAAAGTGCTGCGCAAACGTCTGAAGCAATTGGGAGAGAAAATCACCGCATCCTTGGCGCATACCCAATATCGCCCGTTTGTAGACTCAGCCCCCGTGTTGGAACACGCTATTGCTGAAAAAGCGGGTATTGGCTGGACGGGGAAACACAGCCTGACACTCAACAAAGAAGCGGGCTCTTGGTTCTTCTTAGGTGAGCTGTTCATTAATTTGCCATTACCCACGGACTCACCAATTGAAGAGGGTTGCGGCACCTGCACGGCGTGTCTAACCATCTGCCCGACCAATGCGATTGTTGCGCCTTATAAAGTAGATGCCCGTCGCTGTATTTCCTATCTCACCATTGAATCGGACAAAGATATTCCCGAAGATTTACGCCCCATGATGGGCAATCGCATTTATGGCTGTGACGATTGCCAACTTGTTTGCCCTTGGAATCGCTTTGCCGATGTCACCAGTGAAGAAGATTTCCACCCACGACAAGTGCTTCACGGCCAAAGTCTCAATGCGCTTTTCGGCTGGTCTGAAGAAACCTTCTTACGCAATACCGAAGGCTCTCCCATCAGACGGATTGGCTTTGAGAAGTGGCAGCGTAACATTGCCGTTGCGTTAGGAAACGCTCCATATGATGAACAAAGCATTCTGCTTTTAAGAGAAAGACGAGGGAGCGTGAGTGACTTGGTGGACAGACATATTGATTGGGCTCTTAAGCGGCAGCAAGAGAAGCAACAAGCGTCTGATGCAAAAAACAGGCAGCAAGCGCGACTTATTCGCGTAATTGAAAAAGGTTTACCAAGAGACGCCTAACGCCAGCACACGCTTTAATAAGGCATACCGCGAATTCAATTGGCGATATACACGTTTTGGGGTTAACCCGCTGAGGCAAGCTGACTGTTTAAATCGGCCTGAGTGCTATTCCGATAACGCGCACGAGCATTTGGCGAATGGGATGCGGCGAAAGAAACGTTAAGTTTCAGGCCTCGCTGTGCCACTTGCGTGGTTATGATGGGCGAGCCGAATTCCCACCACGGCTCCTGTTCTAATGCTTCAATAACTCGCGATAGCTCAGTTTCAGAACCATCATACTCACCCGTTATTTCGCAAAGTCCGTTCTCACATTTTACCGAGTCTAAAACAAAGCGCTCGTTGTTCGGCGGCAGCGCAAAAAACGTATTGAGTGAGCCTTCGGTTTTCGTGTAGAAAGCCGAAGGCGCCATGATTTGGACATTCTCAGCAACGGGGGCAACATTCATCTCACCGTTTTTCGTAACGCTTGTATCCAAGAGCACCGCACCTACTTCATTTGAAACTAACTTGGCGGCGGGCTTAATAACTTTCAGCTCACTCGTTTCCGTGGCACGAGAGCGCGCTAACACATTGGTTAGTCGCTCTTTTTCTGCATTGGATTCACTGAGTTGGTGTTGATAGCCAGAAAATTTATATCCTGCTATCAATGCAAACGCTATTAACAACAACACAAGCCACGTTTTCATTTTACTTCCTTTATCGAAGTCGCTTACTTGTGATATTGCTTACTAAGTTCATGTACCGCATTAACAAACACACCTGCATTTTCAGGTGGTACGTCTAGATGGATACCGTGACCTAAATTAAATACGTGACCGCTACCTTCACCGTAACCTTCTAGAATGGACGCCACTTCTTGCTCAATTCTTTGCGGTTGAGCATACAGCATTGATGGATCCATATTACCTTGAAGTGCTACTTTATCGCCAATACGCGCACGCGCTTCTTTAATGTCGATAGTCCAGTCTAAACCTACTGCGTCGCAGCCTGTCGCCGCAATCGATTCTAGCCACATGCCACCGTTTTTGGTGAACAAGGTAACAGGTACTTTACGGCCTTCATTTTCCCGGGTCAGGCCACTTACAATGCGCTCCATGTACTGAAGCGAGAATTCTTTGTAGTCACGAGGAGATAACACGCCCCCCCAAGTATCAAATACCATGACTGACTGCGCGCCCGCAGCGATTTGAGCATTTAAATACTCAGTAACAGAATCAGCCAGTTTTGCTAGTAACGCATGAAGCGTTGCTGGCTCAGCAAATGCCATTTTCTTGATTTTGGTAAAGGCTTTACTTGAACCACCTTCAATCATGTAAGTCGCGAGCGTCCAAGGGCTTCCAGAAAAACCAATTAAAGGCACTTCACCTTTAAGCTCACGGCGAATAGTACGAACGGCATTCATTACGTACTGTAATTCACCTTCTGGATCAGGAAGGCCGATTTTATCCACATCCGCTTTACACGTGATTGGATTTTTAAAGCGAGGGCCTTCACCTGTTTCAAAGTAAAGACCGAGGCCCATCGCATCTGGAATGGTTAAAATATCCGAAAAGAGAATTGCAGCGTCAAGAGGAAAACGACGTAAAGGTTGTAGCGTCACCTCACATGCAAGTTCTGCATTCTTGCACAACGACATAAAATCGCCTGCTACTGCACGCGTCGCTTTGTACTCTGGGAGGTAGCGCCCGGCTTGTCGCATCATCCATACAGGTGTGACATCAACCGGCTGCTTAAGTAACGCACGTAAGTAACGATCGTTCTTTAACGCGGGCTTATCAACACTGGGGAAATTTTGCGACATATAACTCACCTAAATTACTGAAGATATTTGAGCGCGAAAGTATACCAGTATTCTTAACTAAGGTGTGCTAAAACCTGTATTAAAAAATCAACGTTTTAACGACAAATCGGTGCAGTGTCGATTATTAAAGACAAACAATACTTGAACATTACTTTAAAAAGACGCTTGCACTTAAAGTGAGTGTTTGCTATTACTATAACCGTTAAAGAAAAGAAGCCCTACATGGGACCGTGCTAAACTTATTGAAACCCTGCCTCGGCAGGGTTTTTTATTTGTCGCCAATTAGAGACACCGTTTCAGCAATTAGTTGTCCCGCAATAGACACTTTCGGTGGAATAGTCGGCAGCGCATCTATATCAAACCATTGCGCATCATCTATCTCGTTCTCCTGACAACGAATTTCCCCTTCGTCATACTCGGCAATAAACCCGACCATTAGGGAATGTGGAAATGGCCATGGTTGACTATTGTAATAGCGCAAGTTTTTAACCTTAACGCCAACTTCTTCGAAAACTTCTCTGTGGACCGCTTGCTCCAGACTTTCTCCACTTTCTACGAAGCCAGCAAGGGTTGAATACATATTGGATTCTCGATGGCGAACGCCTTTGGCCAACAATATTTTTTCGTTGTCGTGTATAGAAACAATGATACAGGGAGACACTCTTGGATAACTGCGATGTTGACAGCGGTGACAATGCATTGCCATTTCCCAATCTACGCGTTCAGTCTTGGCTCCACATTGCCCGCAAAATTGATGAGTACGCAAGAAGTGGATGTATTGCCAGGCTCGCCCAATAACGGAAAAGGCAATATCGTATTCGGCAAAAAGAAGCTGTCTAAGCGATACCCGTTCCCAACCGGGTTCGTCAACATGCTCAGCGCCCAAATCAACGACATATACGGGCAGGTCTCTATGCGCCGTCTCATTGAGCGGCGGAAGTTGATGAATTTCATCGACATAAGATGCTAAAAATGGAATATCACTCAGGTAAGCAACGGGGATAGACTCAGACGATTCTTGTACTACAATTTTGCCGCGACTAAAAACTACCCACAGGGCTTGCTGAGCAGCTAGTTTCGCCTCATCCAATTTTATCATCATTGCACATCACTCCTGTTCTTTAATGCTTCATACTACACTAAATACTGAGCGTATAGATCGCCACCATACATTTTGAAACGAACTTTTTCGCGCAAAATTTGTGTCGCTAGTGCACAGTGTTATACTGAAACTTATTGTCGCTAAACGGGTAACACATCAAAATGTTGCAACAGTTAGAAAGCGTTAAATCAAAATGGGGTGGGAACAGCCAGGTTATTGACCGCTGGTTAATGGACAGACAGGCACTGTTAGTTTCTTTCTGTGAACTAGCAGGTATTAACAAGCGAAGCGAGTGTTTACCTGACCCAGATGAGATAGACAACTTTTGCAGCGCATTACTCGATTATTTGTCGGTAGGACACTTTGAGGTTTTCGATATGTTGGTTGAAAACGACAATGAAGGCCTTGCACTAAGAGATAAACTTTACCCCAGATTGACAAAAACCACTGACGCAGCACTCGCATTTAATGATACGTTTGCACAAGCAGTAACGCCCGAGCAGGCAGCTGATTTTGACTCAGCGCTGGCCAAGCTTGGTGAAACATTAGAAGAGCGTTTTGCTTTGGAGGATGAGTTAATAGCTCATGTACACACTAAAAAACGTGATCCAGAAGTGACGCTTTAATATAACAATGAAAGTCGAGTTTACGGTTATCATCAATGAACAAAACCACACTTATTCATAAGGCACGGGCTTATTGCGAGCAACGCGGCGCCAGATTCACACCGCTTAGAGAAAAGGTGTACGAAATTCTTGTTTCAAAGCACGGCCCTATGGGTGCTTATGAACTACTCGACTCATTGAAAGAAACAGAGTCTAGTGCCAAACCTGCGACAGTCTATCGCGCCCTTGATTTTCTTCTCGATTTTGGGTTTATTCACCGTTTAGAGTCTACTAATGCGTTTGTAGCCTGCTATCATTTTGGTTGTAACCACCCTGTTCAGTTTCTAATTTGTGACAGCTGTGGTGATGTTGCTGAAATTCAATCTGAAGGTCTTCAAGAGACCCTTGATAGCCAAGCAAAGCAACACGGATTCAAAGTATCGAAACAAACTATAGAGGCCCATGGATTATGCGCCGATTGTCAACAAACGGAAGATCACGCTGCCCAGGAGAGTGTACATGAATGCTGATTTTGTGAACCCGTTTATTGCTGGTCTTCTGAACGTGCTTGAAACCATGGCTCAAACTAAATTGACCCCGGGCAAGCCCAAGCGCAAACAAAGTGATATCGCCAAAGGCGATGTATCGGGGCTAATTGGCATGGTGGGCCCAGACGTTCGCGGCTCTATGTCTATTACTTTTGACGAGTCTTTGGCCCTTACCATAATGGAGAGAATGGTGGGCGAGCGCCCTGAGAAGCTTGATGCAGAAGTAGGCGACATGGTTGGCGAAGTTACCAACATGATTTGCGGTAACGCAAAACGAGACCTTGCTGAGCGGGGTTACGAATTTGGAATGGCAACCCCCATCGTTGTATCAGGAAAGCAACATACGATAAGCCACCAGGTTGATGGTGCTAAAATTATTCTTCCTTTCATGTGCGACGAAGGATTAGCGCATTTGGAAATCTGCTTTGACAAATAATTTCTGGCACTCTGAAAAAATTACACTAGACAGCTACCCGAGAGGATTTCACCTAATAACACAACAGGTGGAATCTGCTCTCCCCAGTATTCGTCATGTTGAAGTTGGCCTTCTACATTTATGGCTTCAGCATACTAGCGCAAGTTTGACAATAAACGAAAATGCCGACCCGACAGTGAGGCAAGATATGGAGGCTTTCTTCAACCATAGTGTAAAAGAAGAGCTTTCTTTTTTCAGGCATACTTATGAAGGTAAAGATGATATGCCTGCTCACTTAAAATCGAGTATACTAGGCTGTCAACTTACAATTCCTGTCCAACAAGGCAAACTTGCACTTGGTACGTGGCAGGGTATCATGCTCGGTGAACACCGAGACCATGGTGGAAGACGAACAATTATTGCCACATTACAAGGGATCGCAGCCTAACCCATATTATAAATGGCACAATTTGTGCTTGCATTATTTGCTAAGCACAACACAAAATTATCAAAAATCGATAATCACTCAACGTTAAACAGGATGTGACTATGAAACAACACTTTAAAATGGCAGCGCTATCTCTTGCTGTACTTTCATCTACCAGTGCATTTGCTCAAGACTCTTCTGAACCAGAATATAAAAATTGGTTCGGCTTATCTGGCATGTACTACAACACTGATGACTCACGCCCATTAGACCTTACCGAAGGCGAGCTTTACGACGACGGTCGTGGTATCGCTTTTGAATATGGTTTCCGTTTTACTCAAAGCTGGGCTGCTCGTGTTGAGTTTACTGCTCTAGATCTTGACTATGCTGGTGGCGGCGATGACAGCGGCGAGATGGTTGGTGTTGACGCTCTTTATTTCATGCCTAACGATGCATGGTTCGTATTTGGTGGTGTTAAGCGCCAATCAGTGGGCGAATCAACTACGTTAGGTAACATCGGTATTGGTAAACACTGGGATCTTCATGAAAGCGTTAAGCTTGTTACTGAAATCGCGGCTTACCATGACTTCGGCGAAGACTACAACGATTATAGCATTAAGCTAGGTATTGCTGTGCCATTTGGTAAGTCTACGCCTGCTGCTCCTAAAGACAGCGACAACGACGGTGTTGTAGACGGTAAAGACCAGTGCCCAATGACTCCAGCTGGCGTTCGCGTTGATGCGACTGGCTGTAGCGTTGATAACGACAATGATGGCGTTTTAAACAGTGTTGATCAGTGTCCTAACACGCCAGCAGGCACTAAAGTAGATGCTACTGGCTGTGCACTTAAAGACGCTGATAACGATGGTGTAGTAGACAGCAAAGACATGTGCCCAGATACACCGGCAGGCGTTAAAGTTGACGCTAAAGGTTGTACAGTATTTGACGAAGAGACGGTAGAAATCACACTACGCGTTCTATTCGACAACGAAAGCGCAGTGGTTAAAATGCCTAAAGATCCAGAAATCTCTGAATTCGCTGAGTTCATGAAGCAGTATCCTTCAACAACTGCGGTAGTAGAAGGTCACACTTCTGCACCAGGTTCTGAAGCTTACAACATGGACCTTTCAAAGCGTCGTGCTGCTAACTTTAAAGAAGTAATGGTAGACATGTACGGTATCGACAGCTCTCGTCTAGAGACTATCGGTTACGGCGAAACTCAGCTTCTAGATACTGATAACGATGCTGAAGCACACCGTGTTAACCGTCGCATTTCAGTGACAGTTAAAGACACAGTGAAAGTAGCTGAAGAAAAATAATTCATTTCGTATGAATTGAAAAAGGCGCCGAAAGGCGCCTTTTTTATATCTGTAGATCTTAGCAAAACGAGAGTTTTGTAGTAACAAATGCTTGATGCTATTTAGTCGCAGCTTGCGAGTTTATCAGACAATTAACTCAACCCAAGAAAATACGTTAGTACTCGTCTGCAATGGCAGGGCCTGCATAGTTATCAAAACGAGAAAACTGGCCTTGGAAGGTAAGTCGACAGGTGCCAATTGGGCCGTTACGCTGCTTACCAATGATTATTTCTGCAATGCCCTTATACTCACTGTTTTCGTGATAAACCTCATCACGATAGATGAACATAATAAGGTCGGCATCCTGCTCGATTGAGCCAGATTCACGAAGGTCTGAGTTAACTGGACGTTTATCGGCACGTTGTTCTAGCGTACGGTTAAGCTGTGAAAGGGCGACTACAGGAACTTCAAGCTCTTTAGCCAGCGCTTTTAATGAACGTGATATTTCAGCAATTTCCAACGTACGGTTATCACTTAGCGACGGTACACGCATTAACTGGAGGTAATCCACCATGATAAGGCTAATCCCGCCGCGCTCTCGCGCTAGTTTACGGGCACGGCTACGCACGTCCATTGGTGTAAGGCCTGAAGAGTCATCAACAAATAAGCTGTCTTTGTCTTTAAGCATAGCCATAGTGTTAGATATACGGGCCCAGTCTTCATCGTCTAGCTGCGCGGTACGAATTTTCGTTTGATCAACACGGCTTAATGACGCCAACATACGCATCATGATTTGTTCTGAAGGCATCTCAAGACTGAAAACCAATACAGGCTTTTCTTCTGCCATCATGGCGTTTTCAATCAAGTTCATGGCAAAGGTCGTTTTACCCATCGAAGGACGGGCCGCCACAATAATCAGATCCGAGGGCTGCATACCACTGGTCATTTTATCTAAATCGGTAAACCCCGTCGTAACACCGGTCACCTCTTTATTGGTTTTCACCAATTCTTCTAGACGATCAATGGTCTTCCCTAGAACTGACTCAACATCGCGAGGACCTTCATTTTCACCCGTTCTTCGCTCAGCGATTTCGAATACTTTACTTTCTGCCAGATCAAGAATGTCTGCGCTGTCGCGGCCTTCAGGGTTGTACCCTACTTCAGCGATTTCGTGTGCAACGCCGATCAGTTCCCGCGTTATAGCGCGCTCACTGATAATCTGCGCGTAAGACACCACATTCGCGGAGCTCGGGGTATTTTTAGCAAGTTCACCTAAGTAGGCAAAACCACCTGCATCTTCCAGCTCGTCATGCTTTTCCAGCTCTTCTGATACCGTAATTAGGTCGATTGGCTGGCTACTGTTTAGTAGTCGAGTGATAGCGCGAAAGATTATTTGGTGTGAGCGATTATAGAAATCATTATCGGTGACGAGTTCCGCGACCTTATCCCAGCTCTCGGGGTCGATAAGCATGCTGCCTAAAACAGATTGCTCAGCCTCAATGCTATGAGGTGGAACCTTCAATTTCTCAACATTTTTATCGTTTTTAGACGCAGACGCCACGAGTGAAACCTATTCCAATGCACAAAAGTCAGTTGGATATTATGCGCTTTTAACGCTCATCTCTCAACAAAGGAAGTAGGACTTTTGTTGTGAAAGCACAAAAAGGCGACATCGTTTAAAGCGTTTTCTCCAGCTTTAAAAACGTACCATCGACCAAGGTATAGGTATTACCGTTTTCCTGAAAGATTAAGGTAGAACCTAAGACGTCCGTGCCTTCTGAGCAAGACAAATTCACTTCAGTAATCTTGTCGTCACTAAAGCCAAGAGAAGACGGCGATGCTTTAAAAGCAGCGTAAAAATCTTGGTTGCTGATATTTTTTGTTGAATAGACCGGTAATTCACAAAGCGTCTGATCTAGTTTAGCCGTGTCTGAAGCATACGTTACAGAGCGACCTAAGAACTTTTCTGATTCTGAAACAGAGTGGGCGGAAATACCCGGATTATAGGCCTTAGTTACAACCCAAGTACCCTCGTAGAAAGCGGGCTCTTGAACAGCACAACCTAAGGTAAACGCGCAAATCCCAAACGCACCAATAATTAGGCTATGAAACCGCCAAAACCTTTTGACGTGTCCAACAATACTCAATTTGACCTCCATGCATAAAACAATTAACTGCGCGATTTTCTTAGGCGTAGCGCGCAGTATTCCTACCGTGTACCTAAGAGCGATTAAAATGTAGTTTTGTTACTTTTAAGCGCCCAATCACACATTTTTAGCGACTAAACAAAAAAGCTGCGGTAACTCGCAGCTTTTCTATACTCACCACATGTCTGATTAATAAATGTGGACTAAACTCTTTTTTTCAACCTAAAGTTTCAATTGCCTTGCCTATAGCTTATTCACTTTTGGTCTATTTCAATTCGCCCGTGCACCGTAGAGATGTCTACATTTGCAGCCCCACCGTTGTGGATAAAGCGTAGCCAGCTACCTGGGCCATACTTAGGCTTTTGCGACTTTTCATCACTGATATTATTTACAATGTTGCCGCCAGCGTGCGTCTCAATATCAAATTGTGCCGATACCCCATCTTGAAAGACAAGTTCCATCGCACCGCCTACAGAGTTCGCTTTTACGCTACCGTTCTTATTAAGACCTAAACTTGCGTAAGTCCTTCCATTAACCGTATTGATTTGCAGTACGTCCACCGCTTGAAGAGACACATCGATTCGACCGTTGACGGTTTCTACTGATACGTCTGGGCTATCGGAAGTAATGTCGAGCTTGCCATTTACTGACGCAAAGCTTACTGGCGTGTTTCCTGAGTGTGTCGCTTCGATTTCGCCGTTTACCGTTTCCGCCTCTAATCGGCCTCTTACGTTCTCAAGCACGATATCTCCATTCACCGACTCGACCTCAACACGCTCACCAATATTTTTAAGTGTGACGTCGCCATTCACAACTTCAACATCTACTGCTTTTGTAATACCTTCCGCAATAAGGTCTGCATTGACCGCGGTGTAATGCAGGTCGCTTGCTTTAGGTATGTAGATAACAAGGTCGTCGCCATCTTTCCCTTTGTTGAACCAGCTCTTTGAGTGACGCTCGACTTCAACGTGTATAACCACAACATCTCCACGTCTTTCAAAGATGAACTCTTCAGTTTGATCGCCCAGTTCACCGGTGACACGAACCTGGGACTTATCCCAAACTCGAATATCCGCTTTTCCGTTAATGTGCTCAATGTCTACTTTCGGCGAAGCCGATGTATCGATGGTCTTATCTACCTTTTCCCCTGCAAATGCCGCTGTAGCGATACTTAGCAACGCAGTAGTAAGTAGCACCTTAGCCGCAACAGGCGTTTTAAACGTGTGCAAAAATGTGTTTTTAGTATTCATATTCATCTTTAAACCCTTATTAAATTTGCTGCCACTTTGGCGCGTGCACTCGCTCAATTAAGGCAATTTGCTGTTGATATACGTGATGCAGCATTTTGATTAATGCTGAGTTGTCTGGATCGTCCTTTAACGCCGCTTTGATAACATCAGCAGCATCGTCTAATTCTTTTAATTGTTCTTGCCAATCTTCAGTTAGCGCTGTTGTACTTTCATAACTAGCAAGAAGACTATTTACTTGTTGTTGCTGCTGCATACTCATTGCGTCAATCAGGGCATAGCCATCACTTCGGCTTTCATCAGCTTTAAACGCAAAAGGAGCAGCGAACCACAATACAGTAACTAAACAAACACTTGCGGCTATCGCCATCCACTGTCTCGATGTAACCGTAGGTGATGAAGCGTCATCATTTGAAGGGTTGTCTTGAGCCGATGCTATACCTAGCTCTATGCCTCGCCACAGATCTCGCTCGGGCTGCTTCTCTTTTGATAGCTCAGAAATATGCTGAGCAAGCTTGTCGTCAAAATTACTCATCATCGACTCCCATAAAATCTTTTAATAATTGCTTAGCACGGAAAAACTGCGCTTTGCTCGAACCCACTGCCATATTCAACATATTTGCAATGTCTTCGTGTCGGTAACCCTCTAACGCATGGAGCACGAAAACCATTCTGGCTCGCTCAGGAAGACGAATAACCAATGCTTCTAAGTCCACATCAGTGCTGTTACCTTCAGCCGGCATCTCGTTAATACCGCTGTTTTCCAAGTTGAACATGCGCTGCACCCAACCTTTCTGCTTGCGCATATAGGAAATGGTAATGTTTGCCGTTACGCTGTGTAGCCACGTGGAAAATTGGCTTTGACCGTCAAAATTACCCAATTTTTTCCATAGCTGAATAAAGACTTCTTGCGAAGCATCTTCCGCCATTCCCTTTTCACATGTTAGCCGGTAACAAAGCGCGTAGACTCGCCCAATATGTTCATCGTAAAGGGATCTAAACGCCTGTTTATCGCCCCTCTTCGCTTTAGATATCAGCGCATTTTCGCTTTTGTTACCAAACACCACATTGGCGTGTACAACACGTTGTTGTGTGTGTTCCATTCTTTTCTCTTTGTTATTTGTGGTGCTGATTAGCATTAGCACTTGTTAGTGTTATAAGGTTAGTCGTACCCTATAGTAGAAAGGTTTAAATGCACAAAAATATTTTTTGGAGATGCCATGTCTGCCACATTTACTGTTAACGCTTTGTTTGCTGGAAAACCTCAGCCACTGGGTCCTCGTGGGGCACCGAGTAGTATTGTCAAATGTCCTATCGACAAGTTAACGGTACATATGGACAGAACCGATGAAGACGAACAAGCCAATAAACGTCTTCACGGTGGACCAGAGAAAGTGCTGCATCAGTTCAACCCGACCAACTATCTAACATTAAGAAAGCATTTTCCTGAAGGCGAATTTTCGCTAGGCAGCATTGGCGAAAACATCAGTGTAGAGGGCATGGACGATGCCACTGTTTATATCGGCGACATATGGAAGTTCGGCGAGGTAGAACTGCAAGTAAGTGCCCCACGTGCCCCTTGCAGTAAAATCTCTCAGCGTTTCAACATTCCCAATTTAGACAGATTTGTCGGAGAACGAGGTATTACTGGCTGGTATTACCGGGTTATTAAAACTGGAACTATTAGCGTTGGCGACGAAGTAACACTACTGTACCGTGAGGACGATACCGTTAATGTTCACACCCTAATGCAATGCGCCCATACCAAAGCAGACAAAGCCCTGGCCCAAAAGCTAGCGAAACTTGAACCGCTTGATGATGAATGGCGGGGAAAATGCCAAAAAATTGCAGATAAGATTGCGGATAAATAGGCCATTTATCCGTAGCTTAAATTAAAAAGACGCTTGCTCACCTTCATTCAAAATAATCCAAGGCATAGAAGGATTTAGCTGCTGCTTCATTTTCATCAGTCGAAACAACGCAGAATGTGACGTCTTGTCACCCATCATCCAGCTGGCATTTCCATAGCCCCAAGGCACTACGGCTTTACAGCCTAGGTCTTGGGCCGCAACAATGGCATCTTCTGGCGTAGTATGTACTTTGCGATACCATTTAGGTGAGGTTTCGCTGAAATAAGAGGCTATAGGTAACAGGCAAACATCTATTTCGCCAAAGCGCGCTTCAATATCCTTGAAGTGCGGTGAATATCCCGTATCCCCCGCAAAGAACAAAGTATTTCCTTCACTCTCAAATACCCAACCACCCCACAGTGTCGCATTGTCGTCCTCGTACAAATACGGCACCCAAATTCGGTTACTGAAATGATGAGCCGGCACGAAGTGGATAGAGGTTTTGCCTACGTTTTTGCTGGTATACCACGCCATCTCGTTAATGGTGTAGCCTCTATTAGGGAAGTGCTCTGCGAAACCTAACGGAACAAGATATTCGGGCTTTGTTCCTAATTCGGCAATATCGGCTTTATTAAAATGGTCGTAGTGTATGTGGGAATAAACCACAGCATCGGTTTGTGCGAGTTTGTCTTCACCTACCTCAGCGGGTTCGTTGCGGCTAAACCCCTCCGCCAATCGAAAAGCCCAATTAACGGGCCAATCAAACTGCCCAAACACAGGGTCAATAAGTATTTGCTCGCCACCTGCGGTGTTAAGTAAAAAGCTTGCGTGCCCCAACCAGGTTACAGTAAAGCCGGTATGTGAGTTGACTGGCGGGTTGTTGCCAACGAACTGACAATTTTGTATGTCACTTTCACATTCAATATCGGCAGACGCCGGGTAGCAATCATTAGTACACGTGACGGGGTATGCTTTAAAACCGTCGTAAATATTGCTGAATCTGTCCTCATACCCAGGCTCATTCGTGTACTTGATTACAGCATTGCTCTCATCTACTCTCGTCACTTGATTAGGTGTAGCACACCCAGCTAGCATGCAGGTTGCTATAAAAAAGGTGGCGGTATACTGCTTCACTTGCTTTCGTCCCTTAATGTCTCGCTCGCTAACGATAAACTAGATTGGCCTACAGTCTAATCAGTAGCACATAATTCACCACCTTTTAATTGTAACAAGTTGACCGTCTATTTATCGGAAGAGGGCTGGCTTGCTCGTTCCTTATTTAATTCTTCGCCGTCAAAGACTCACGCTCATTGTTGTAACGTACTTTCTGGCCTGCGCGTAGGCGTTCAGCCCCTCTCACCACAACAGAACGCTTTGGGTTCACATCACCAAACACTTCAATTCTATCGCCCATGCCCACTCCGGTTGTCACCTTAACCTGCTCAGCTTCGTTATTTTCGTTTAGCTGATAAATAAAAGTGCCCGACTTCCTTAGTACTAGTGCATCGCGAGGTATGGTGACACCATCATGAGTATCGCTGCTAGGCAACGCCACACGCACTGCACTGCCTATAGGAAAGTCACCGGGGTTGATGGCGATTCGTAGCTCCATCATGCGCGATGTACTGTTGCCTACCGGTACAATGGCACGAATAGATTCTTCTACTTGGTTCACGTTATTGTGAACGGTTACGCTCATGCCGTTAGCAATATAGGGTAATACGTTGAGCGGTGCGCGCACCTGAACTTCAACGCTATCAGGGTTTACCACGCGAAGCAGGGTTTGCCCTACCCCAGTGTATTCGCCCGGCGACTGCAGCCTTTCAACCACCAAAGCCGTAAAGGGAGCACGAATACTGCTTTGTGCTATCTGATATTCGGTGAATTCTAAATCTAACTTGGCTTGCGCTAATTCCTGTTTGGCATTCTCTAAGTCTGCTTCCACTTCCTCTAACTCACCTCTGGACGTGTTTTGACTGGCCTGAAGGTTTTTGTACCTCGCGAGACGTTTGGTAAACAGTTCAACCTGCGACTGCCATCTGGCAATATTTGAGGCATCTTGATTGCGGGTAATACTTAAGCGAGTATCGTCGACTTTAACTAAAGGCTCCCCCGCTATTACCACATCACCTACCTCTGCCATCCAAATGATGCGACCATCTACCTCAGAGGCTAGGTTTGCATCGATAACGCTAAGTACCGTTCCAGGAACCCAGGTAAGTTGTGAAATCGCTTGCTCTCTGGCTTCATCTATTTGTACCAGCACCGGCGGTGGTTGATTGCTATCCTGTGCGTGTGCGCTCAACGATACACTGCTTGCAAATAAGGCAAACACACTAAGGGCGAGAGTAGAAGTCATTGCTTTCATGGTTGTCTTTTCCTTACACATGATCGTTGTATTTATTTTGTTTTACGGTGGATGAGGTAGTCGGCGAAGCGCCAGTGCTCTCTATGCGCTCGGCCAGGGGTTTGAGTAAATTTACAGATGACGTTGAAGCCGTCATACGCAGCAAGGTAGGCAGTAAAAGCAAGGTGAATATGGTACTCACCGTCATTCCTCCCACAATAACAGCCGCAAGACCTCGGTAAATAACGCTGCCTGCACCTGGTAGCAACAGCAGGGGCAGCATGCCAAAGATTGAAGTCAGCGTGCTCATAAAGATAGGCCGTAAACGTAGTTTGATGGCTTGTTCTACCGCGTCATCACGGGTCAGCCCTTCTTGCTCGCCTATACGAGTCTGATGCACGAGTAAAATGGCATTGTTTACTACAAGCCCTAGCAAAATAATAAAGCCAATCATGGTTAACAGGTCCATGGGCTGGAAGGTAAAGATGTTCATGATACGAATAGCAATCACCCCGCCCACCGTGGCTAGCGGAATAGAAAGTACTACCAGTACGCTGTCTTTTAACGATTTAAACAACCCCGCCATTAACAGCAGTAGCAACACCATGGCAAAAAGAAAGTTATCAGCCATCGAGGCAATAGCGCCTTTTAAGCTATCCGCGCTGCCACCATAATTAATAGCGCCATCGGTAGGCATCATGGTCATAATGGCGGGCTCAACCTCAGAGGTAATCACTTTCATGGCTTCTTCTAAACTCATACCCTCTGGCGGATTTACGTTTAGCGTAAGGGTTCTTCGACCATCAATGCGCTGAATACGACTTGGACCTACGGCTCTTTCAATACCTACCAGTTCCCCTAATTGCACCACCTCGCCTGATGGCGTCATGACTGGCGTGCTGTTCAAGTCTTCGGGTGTAAACCAAGGTGCTGAGCGGAAGATAATATTCATGCGTTTAGTACCGTCGAAGTACTCCCCCACATACATACCATCACCCATGGCGCGTACTAGGTTCCCCATACTGCCCCGATTTAACCCGACTTCCATCATTCGGCTATCATTAGGGTAAAAGCGAAGCTCTGGTTCGGCTTGCTCTAGTGGAGGATTCGAACGCGCATTAGCGTTAGGGAAAACTTCTCTCAATTTGTCTAAACCTGCCTGCGCAGCAATGCCGAGCATGGCTTGGTCGGTACCTTGAAGATGTATGTCGATTGACCGACCGTTTCCAAAGCCACCGAACAAATTGCCTTGTTGTGAAAAGGTCTGTGTATCCGGCAAATCCTTTAAAATTTCATCGCGAACAATGGCTTCTAACTCTTTGACCTTAGACTGATCTTTAGCGCGCACACCCAAATTTCCGCCATTTGGCCACGTAATAATGTAGTAGTTCTTTAGCGCTGGCTGCTTTTCTCCGTCCATATAGGGCTGCAGTCGCTCTTTGATAATTGGCATCACTTCCTCACTAATAAAGTTTTCACTGGCACCTGCAGGCAAACTTAAGAAGGCGTCAACGGCATCGCGTTTTACGGGCGGCAAATAATCCATGGAAGGCATAAGCAAAACACTACCTGTAATAGGCACGCCCATGAGTGTTATGACTAATACAAGGCGGCGAAGCGGCGTACTTGATAGCGACATAATAGCGCGGGTTATCTTAGCCCATACCCGCTGTAAGCTATCAGCTGGCATGTTGCCATTAAGATATCGAGCGGCAACGACAGGCAACACCGTTACTGCAACCACTAGCGACATACACACTGCAATGGCGATGGTGAGAGCAAGGTCAGCAAACAATTGCCCTTCAACATCTTCCAAAAACATGACGGGAATAAAAATAGCAACGGTGGTAGCTGTTGACGCCATGAGGGCACCAAACACTTCTTTCGTTCCCCGATGGGCACAATCCTCCATGTGCGTTTGTGAATTTGAGTCTTTATTTTCGACTTCGGCGCTCTTTCGCGTTCTTACAATATTTTCCAGCACAACGATAGCGGCATCTAGCACCATACCTACCGCGAAGGCGAGTCCTGCCAGTGAAATGATATTGAGCGAGCGACCGGTAAGCTGAAGCACCACAAAAGTGCTAAGTAGTGAGATAGGAATGGCCAATGCCACAATGAGCGTTGCCCGCAGCTGGCGCATAAAGAGCCAAAGTACGCCAATGGCAAGCAGTACGCCTATAAACAAATTGCTGGTAACTAGCTGCACCGCTCTATAAATAAACACTGAGGCATCGAAGCTTTGCGCCATCACTAACTGTTCTGGGGCCAAGTCCTGTTCGTTTATTTGTGCAACTTTTGCTTTTACGGCTTCTAAGGTAGCTAAAACATTGGCGTTGTTTTGTCTGTCTACGCGAATAGATATAGCCGGATTGCCATTTTGCACACTGTAGTTTGCGCCGTCAGCGCGGGTGATTTTAATTTCGGCGATGTCATTTAGAGTTATAGGGCTGCCGTCTCGCCATTCAAGGATCATTTCACCCATTTGCGTAGGCTCGTAGCGACCTTCAAAACGCAGGGTATAGCGTCTTCTGCCCACATCGACAAAGCCGCCTGAAATATCATTCGCACGCCCCAACTCGTTGGCAACTGCCGTTAGGTCAATGCCTAACTGCGCCGCTTTAAACGGGTCGAAAACAATTTGAAACTCCTCAACGCCGCCAACCCCGCTTTCCATACGCGCCCTTGCAACGCCCGGGATAGATTCAAGCTGAGGTTTAATGACATCGGTAAAAAAGGTTACATAGGTATTAATTTCGTTTGGATTGCCCGGAAGGCGCTGAAGAAAAAAGTAGGTCAAAGCGGGGGCGTCTCCCCCACTTCCAGCAAGCATTATATTAGGGGAGAGGGCATCGCGAGGTAGTGGGGGTAAGCGGTTCATGCGGCTAATCACTTCAATGAGCGTTTTCTGCATGTCTGTATCTAAGCCAAACTCTAGATTAATCCACGCATTACCTTGGTTTGCCCATGCGCTCATCGACTCAAGGCCAGGGATCCCTTGCAGGACTTCCTCTTGAGGTTCAATGATCTCCGACTCAATTTCTTGGGGCGACGCAGCGCGCCACGAGGTCTGGATGTTAATATTCGGTCGTTCAATATCAGGAAACAGCTGTACCGGTAAATTAAACAGGCTATATAGACCTAAAAATACCAGTAGCGTTATTCCGATACCTACCCCGGTCGCGTTTCTTATTGCTTGCTTAGTGATGTCCATAATATGGCACTTATGCTTTTTATTGTTTGGTTTACTATAGGTCGCAGGAATGACAGAAAAAGTTTAAAGCCATGACACTAAGAATTTCAGCGATCGTTAACATTTTGTTTAGATACCGTTTAAAAAACGTTATTTATCGCAGATGAGTGGACCTCAAAAATACGCCATTTGTCGGCACTGGACATATTTGCTTACACCCATCGTTAATTAGGCGTCGCGACGTGGAGTGAGGGTACGGATATTTTAAACTCGCCATTCGGTAAGGTCTGGCAAGCTTCACTCTGGGAATTTGAAAAGCAACGGCCATTCCTGCATTCCCACGCTTTGCTAGGAAACTTACCAGCGCCTTCTAGGTGGGCTATTATCTATACGGATTGGTATTGATCTTAAGTATCGGAGAAAAATTTTGAGCAAAAAAAAGCCGCTCTAAGAGCGGCTTTTTTCAAATACGTCAGCGATTACGCTTCAGCAATGATGATCACTTTGATTGAAGTGATAACGTCAGAGTGAAGTTGTAAGTCGATGTCATACTCACCAGTCTCACGAAGAGTACCAGTAGGTAGTTTAACTTCTGCTTTTTGTACTTCAACGCCAGCTGCAGTGATTGCATCAGCGATGTCACGAGTACCAACAGAGCCAAATAGTTTACCTTCGTCACCAGCAGGAGCTGCGATTGTAACTTCAGCAAGCTCAGCAACTTTTTCAGCGCGTGCGTTAGCAGCAGCTAGTTGCTCAGCAATTTTCGCTTCAAGTTCAGCACGACGTGCTTCGAACTTTTCAACGTTGTCTTTAGTTGCAGGAACCGCTTTACCCTGTGGGAAAAGGAAGTTACGAGCGTAACCAGACTTAACAGTCACTTGGTCGCCCAGGCCGCCAAGGTTGGCGATTTTATCTAGTAGGATGATATTCATCTTAGCTAACCCTTATATTCGCCAAATTACTTGTGTGAATCAGTGTACGGAAGCAACGCAAGGAAACGTGCGCGCTTGATCGCAGAAGACAGCTGACGCTGATATTTTGCGCTTGTACCAGTAATACGGCTAGGGACAATTTTACCGCTCTCAGTGATGTAGTTCTTAAGAGTAGCGATATCTTTGTAATCAATCTCAGTCACACCTTCTGCAGTGAAACGGCAGAACTTACGACGTCTGAAAAAACGAGCCATGGGTGATCTCCTTAAGCGTTGTCTTCAGTGGTTTCAGTTTTCTTTTCCGCGCGATCTTGGCGAGGAGCAGAATCGTCACGACGCTCACGACGAGGCTCTTCTTTCATCATTGGAGAAGGCTCAGTCACAGCAGTCTTAGTGCGCATAACCATGTTACGTAGGATCACGTCGTTGAAACGGAAAGCATTTTCCAATTCATCAACAGCTTCTGCAGACGCTTCAGCATTGATAAGTACGTAGTGGGCTTTGTGCAGCTTTTCAATTGGGTAAGCCAGTTGACGACGGCCCCAATCTTCTAAACGATGAATCTGACCACCGTCTTGCTTTAGGATTGTGGTATAACGCTCGATCATACCAGGTACTTGTTCACTCTGATCAGGGTGAACCATAAATACGATTTCGTAATGACGCATTATAGCTCCTTACGGTTGTAGCCTCGACAGTACAGCCGACTGTATGGAGACAAGGAACGAATTGGGATGGCTGTAAGGGCGCGCATTATACGCAGCAGTTACTAATTGCACAAGCATTAATCACCTTTAGAACAATCATTTGCCCTTTCCCCAAACACTACGCTCAGACATTTAACCAAAATACTGTTTATTTATACAGTAAAATACTGTACAGTTTTTGTGTCTTTAATAAACAGGGGACCTACCATGGCCATTACCACACAGTATGTTGTTACGCACAAAGGGGTAGAAAAATTGGTAACTACCGACAAAAAAGAAGCCGATCAGTATGACAAAATGCTCGATGCAGCAGATAACCTTGCTGACTACATTCATGCGAAGGGCATTAAGCTAGACGATAGCGTAGTGGAAGAGCTCACCATTATGCTGTCTAAAAACAAAGATAAAATCAGTAAGATTTTCAAAGGTGCAACGGCTGAAAGCGTTTTAGAAGATGAAAGCGCAGAAGTGGTAAAACTACAAGCTAACGGCTGATAATTTAGGCGCGCCTCTCTTTTACGTCGTTATGATGAGCAATTAATAAGAGCAATTGCCGCTTTAGGCTGATGAGATCTGATAGCATAGCTATACGCAAAAATGTTATTTGATAACATTACCTCAACGCGGCAATGTGTTTTCTCTGGTTTTTAACTGGGTGAACAGACGTGTCGCTTTTGCTAATGTGAACATAAGACGTAAATACAGGTCGGGCTTAGCGTGAATACCATCAGTAAAAACAATAGCACTCACTCCCAGCGCAACGCAGTGAATAAAGAGCGCAATACAGCGATTGAAGTTAGCAATTTACAGTTTTCGTACACCAAAGAAAGTTCCCCCATCATTGACATTAAAGCGTGGCAAGTTTCGCAAGGTGAGCACGTTTTTCTCTCAGGGCCTTCGGGTAGCGGAAAGAGCACATTGCTCAATTTGCTGTGCGGAACATTAACTCCAACTCAGGGCGACATCGCCTTATTAGCGCAGCCTTTCTCCGCATTATCGAACCGACAGCGGGACAAGTTTAGAGCACGCAATATCGGCGTTGTTTTTCAACAATTTAATCTTATTCCCTACCTTTCTGTGGCACAGAACATTAATGCGGCGGTGTATTTTGCAAGTACAAACGTCAGCAAGACAGCATCAGACGCAAAGCTTCGTCATTTACTGGACAAGCTACAGCTGCCTTCTCACGTGCTGCATGCGAAAGCTGACGCATTGAGTATTGGTCAGCAGCAGCGCGTTGCCATTGCCAGAGCACTGATTAACGACCCACAATTATTAATTGTCGATGAACCTACCTCTGCCCTAGATACCGATGCCAGAGATAGTTTTATGTCGCTGCTAAAAGACGTTGCAGGTGAAAGCACCATGATTTTTGTTAGTCACGATAAAGCCATGGAGAGTTATTTCGACCGCCACTGCAGCATGAGTGAATTAAGCCCAAGTACAAACCACATAAAAACGCGAGGCGCTGAGGCCCCAAAAGCACAGGAGCGTGCGTAATGCTAAGTACCATTGCTATTGAAAGCTTAAAGCGCAGGAAAACAACGGCAATCCTCACACTTTTAAGCATTACCATCAGCATTAGTTTACTTTTGTGCGTGGACATTATTCGCACCCAAGTTAAAACCAGTTTTACGCGCACCGTTTCTGGTGTAGATCTTATTGTTGGCGCACCAAGTGGACAGCTTAATTTACTCCTGTCATCAGTGTTTAATATAGGCACTCCCACCAAAGGTATTGAATATAAAAGTATTGCGGCGCTTCAATCTAACAAGCAGGTATCGTGGCTTATCCCACTATCTTTGGGTGATACCCACAGAGGTTTTAGAGTAGTAGGTACGACCAACAGCTTTTTCGACCACTTTAAATACGGTGATATGCAATCACTTGAAATGGCAGCAGGCTCGACATTTACGCAGCCACTGTCTACCGTTATTGGCGCAGATATCGCCAAATCATTGGGGTACAAGGTAGGGGATAAGATTATTATTTCCCATGGTCTGGGTAGCGTATCGTTCAACAACCATGATGATCACCCTTTCACTATCTCAGGCATAGTTAAGAAAACCGGTACGCCCGTAGATAAAGCCGTATACGTTACCCTACAGGGACTTGAAGAAGCCCACACAGGACCTAAACATTCCCCCACCTCAATGTTAGGCCGTAAATCTGCTGACAAGGCGAACGAGCATGAGCATGAGCATGAGCATGAGCATGAGCATGAGCATGACGAGCATACAAAAGAACATGCAGTTTACAATAGCGAAGCGTTTACGCCTGAGTCAGTATCCGTGGTGATGCTGGGGCTTAAACATCGGGTAACTGCACTGCAGCTTCAGTATCAAATTAATCAAAGTAAAAAAGAGCCGCTAATGGCTATTCTACCGGGCATGGCACTCGCAGAACTTTGGCAAATTATGGGAAATGTTGAATCGCTATTGCTTGGACTTTCCGGTCTTATCGTCATCTGCGCGCTAATTGGGCTTGCGACTATGCTGCTGGCAACGATGAGAGAGCGTTATCAAGAAATCGCGGTTTTACGAACTATAGGCGCAGGACCGTTTACCTTACTGCTACTCATACAGATTGAAGCTATGCTGCTTACGATTGTGAGTGCAGTACTGAGTTTAGGCTTGGTAGCCGGGCTTATGAGCGCACTAAAACCTTGGTTAAGCAGTACCTATGGATTGTTTTTAAGCAGCCCGCTGTTTGGTCAAAGCAGCGTTATTATCATTTTACTAATACTGGGGTGCACTTATTTGGTTTCGCTGTTCCCCGCTGTGGCGGCCTATAAACGAGGCCTGCACGCAGGGCTCAATGCGAACTCATAAGTACCTATGCCTACGGCGCTGTTTTTGGTTTTATAACCTTTTTTAGACCCACATTAGTGTGCAGATAGGCAAAAGGTCTTTTAGTGGGGAGAGCTGGAGAGAGTATTACTCTCCCACTCGCTTATCTGTACTGAAACGCAATATTAGTTCGTGAACCTGATTAACCGTTGCGCGCAAATCATGACTTGCTGCAAGCGATGCTTCAGATGAACGCTGAGTTTCAGACGCGCCGTCAGCGACTTCTACTAACTGCTGGTTAATATGCTCGGCCACCGTGCTTTGTTCTTCTACCGCTGAAGACATCTCTACCGTGGCATCAGCGATACCTTTTACTGCATTGTTAATTTCAAACAGTGCACCTCGGGTTTGTTCTACTATAGCGCTGCCGTGCTCTGCTGAAGCTAGCCCTTCCGTCGATACCCTTACAGCTCGGTCAGAACGCTCAGCCAATTCATTAATGATGTTGTGGATCTTATCGGTCGATTCGCGAGTTTTCGAAGCTAAAGTACGAACCTCATCAGCTACAACCGCAAAACCTCTTCCTTGTTCGCCAGCCCTTGCAGCTTCAATCGCAGCGTTAAGCGCTAACAGGTTAGTTTGCTCAGCGATGGTCGAAATAATGTTGGCCGCTTCACCTATATCGCTAGTTGACTGAGCGAGTTCTGTCACCGTAGAAGAGATTGATTCTACCGCTTCACGCAATGCCACGATCGCCTGCATGGCCTCTTCCGCTTTTTGGTTACCGGTTTCTACGTTGACCGCAGCTGTTTTCGCACTTTTAGCGTTACCTTCAACCCGCTCGGCAACTTCTTGGATAGCCTGGCTCATTTGCGTTACCGCAGACGCGATTAGCTGTGTAGCTTGATTTTGTTGAACAACCGCGGCACTAGTGCTTTCAGCCTGATGATGCGTTGCACTAGCTATAGCCTCAAGCCCCGCTGATGCATCTTTAATTCGGGTTAATGCAGTACGATTTCTCGCAAGCTCACACCCTAGGACAAGTTTGGCTTGACTTATATGAGGAGGATCGGGAAAGTAGGTTTGCGCCACCGTCTCATTAGCGTAGCTTTCTGGGCTAAGTGTAATTAGCTCGCGCCAATCTTTTTTGGCTTTTACTTGTTGAGTCACTATTAAAATAATGGCACCTAGAAGTGCAATGCCGGCCGCAGCAACACCATGTGTAAAACCAAGAGCCAACACCATCAAAGTACTTAAAACTAATGATGGAGCTAAATGAGAAAGTGTCTGTACAGTTCTAGATACTGGCGATACCGGCGACTTGCCTTCTTGCATTCTTGCATAAACGCTCGCAGCTCTGGCAATTTCATCATTTAAGGCAGGCACGCGGACAGATTCATACCCCACGATTGTTTTGCCGTCATATACAGGCGTTACGAATGCTGAAACCCAGTAGTGATCGCCATTTTTTCTTCGGTTTTTCACTAATCCCAGCCAGCTTTGCCCAGACTCTAAAGTACGCCACATTTCCTTAAATACGGGGGCTGGCATATCGGGGTGACGAATCAAGTTATGGTTTTTTCCTATTAATTCTTCGCGGGTAAAACCGCTCGCTTCCACAAACTCACTATTGCAGTGTTGGATGACCCCACGCTTGTCTGTTGATGAAATAAGACGGTGGTGGGATGGAAACTTATACTCTTTTTGGGTAACAGGCTGGTTATTTCTCATTAGATACTTTCTCCATTTTGCAAAGTACTCATCCGTAGAGCATAAAACCTTTGCTTTCTCATAAGACTAGAACATAAACAGCTGCTGTCTAGTTTAAGAAAAAATTTGAGAAATTTTATATTTTATCAGACAGTTAGAAAAGAATTTTATACTTTAGGCTAATGGCAATACGACGGATACTTTTGTACCACTTCCCTCAGCACTGACAATATCAATCTTGCCATTATGCTCCTCAACAATAGTCATAGAAATAGACATACCCAGCCCTGTCCCCTCGCCTGGCGGTTTGGTGGTAAAAAAAGGCGTAAACACTTTACTAAGCGTTTCTTTCGACATGCCTACGCCTTCATCCTCAACTACTAAACGGACATTGTCCGCCTCCTTCTCTACTTTGAGCGTTATTCCTTTCCCTTCAGGGGTGGCATATATTGCATTAGTCAAGAAGTTTACAAGCACCTGCTGAATCTGCCCTGAGTTACCGTTAAAGAAGGCGTCGTCGTCTGGTACTTCAAAGTGCACTGAATTGCGATAACGGTGTAAATTGTTCGTAAGCTTAATCGCTGTATTCATGGCTTCGATAGCACTAATTTGCGAATGCTTACCCGAACCTGGATAAGAAAAGCTTCTTAGTGCTTTGACGATTTCGATAATACGCTCAATACCTTCATGAGATTCATCGAACATTTCTGCAATTTCCGCTGCGCTATCCTTAAGCGAAAACCGCTTTTCTAGCGCCATATATTGCGCCTCAACTTCACCACCCGCTTCTTTACAAAGGCTACCTATTTCCTCGAGAGCGCGTTGATAATCATTAAAGATATCTTTTGCAACGACAGTGTTACTTCGTACATAGCCTATAGGATTGTTAATTTCATGGGCGATTCCAGCAGCCAGCTGACCTAACATTGCCATTTTGTCAGCACTGACCAACCTTTCTTCAAGGAAATCGCGATCCTTTTTTACATTGCTGAGTTCTAACTGTCTGGTATTGAGTTCACTTTTCTTATTTTGGTATCGAGACGTGATATTCAGGTAATGCTTCGTGGTATCTAGTACATAAAGCGTTTGTTCTTCCAGCCTATCATCTTTAGTTAGCAGGACCAGCCACGTATATTCCCCCTGCGACATTTCATGCATGAAATGAAGTAAACGGGATTCTTTACTAGTTTCAGGCTGAATTACCGCACTAACACACCAATGGGAGTAGCTTTCTCGTAAGTCTAAAGGCGTTTCTTGTTTGATAAATTGCGCTAGCGTGCGAGACGTTATCCAGCCCTGCCCATGGACAAGGACACTGTCATCATTGCCAATAATTAAATCACCATCTTTAACGGTAAAGGCTTTACCACAAAACGCACCACTAAATTCTACGGCAGATTCAAGCGCCGAAAATATGTAACTTTCACCGGATGTCGCTTGAGTAAGTTGTGAGGCCGTACGGTTGAGGTAAAGAAGCTCGCGCTCTCTTTGTTTAGAGTCTTTGAGTGCTTTTCGTAATGCCTGATTAGCGAGATAAGCATCCTGGGAATAAGTTTCTAGAAAAGATTCAGCGTTTTTGCGTGCAATCTTTTGACGCTTAAGCTGCCGCTCTAGCGAATTAACACGGGCTTCTAGCGCACGAATACGTTCGTTTTCGGTGGAATACGATGTTTCACTCACCTAAAAGCCCTCCAACGTGCGTGCCGCATGTTAATGCGCACGCCATATACTAATACTTCAGCGCAACATAGCCTAACTAGCTAATCGGTCAAGAAGCATCATTACACGCTCACTCGCCTGCTCCATTTCTATTAGCTTAGCATCTGCCTCTGGGTTATTACCTGCTTGTTTTGCTTTTATTGCTGCAACACCACTACTATGTACCCTCGCATGAGGCACTTCAATCTCTCTAAAGGCTGTGGTTTGACCGATAGGATTAGTTGCATTTTCACTATACCATTGCCCTAGACGGCAACTCGCGTGATCACTAAAGTCAGCTACTGATTTGTTACTAAAGCCACAGAGCACCTCATAGATCCCTGCTTTCCACACAACGTGATCTAGCTTCACTGTCTGTATGAATGTAGACATTGCGCCTTCACTAATTGTGGCTTTCATGCTGTCACAATGCTGCACCATAGTTTGATAGCTGCTATTGAGGTGGTTTATCCCCGTCTCTAATTCTTCATTGTTTCCGCGCAGCTCATTAACGCCTGACACCGCTTTTGATGTGGATTGAATTATCCCGTTTACAAGTTCAGAGACTTCTGTAGCAGACTTATTCGTCTCTGTTGCCAATGCTCTTACTTCATCAGCTACAACACTGAACCCACGTCCTGCATCACCAGCACGGGCCGCTTCAATCGCGGCATTTAAGGCTAACAAGTTAGTTTGATCGGAAATACTGGTAATGGTGGTCACAAATTTATTGATATTATCTGCGGTAGTAGACAGACCTGAGATACGTTCGCTCATGCTGCCCATCTGTACATTAAGACCACTCATGTCAGATACTATTTTACTAAGCGTTGTCGCCGACACGCTAAACAAATCGTTTATATCAACAATCGACTGACTTTCCGCATTTATTCGTTCGTAAGAATGTAAAACCGTCTCGCGAACGCCCTGAACCTGTGACAGTGAATCGACTAAACATTTAACCACTGTGGAATTGGCAAGTGAAACTTCTTCGTTGTGCGCAGTATCTAACGCCGCAGCCAACTCTGCATTTTGAGCTTCAAGTGATGACACTTTATCTAGTGTCTCTTGAAGGCGCTTTTCTAATAGGACAACTTGCGCTTCTTTTTCTTCGAATTTGCTGCGTGATACAAACATGTTTTGTTACCAGTAATTTTTATAGATTTATTTTGTTCAGACTAACAGAGATTATGTGGTCTTAACCATTAGCCTGAAGTAGCGTTATTGTTTGATTATCGGCAAAAATTTCTAAAACTGATGGGATTAATGAAACTATTATCACTGTGCTTTAGTTGGCGGGTAGCAGGTGGGGCGCCAGTGGCGCACGACGAGCACTTTGCTTTGGACCATACCAAGTTGATAGATAGTCTAATATTACTGGCTCTGCCTCACCAAGCGGCCACAGCTTCTGAGTGTCTTGCATCCAGCGGATAGTTTCAAGCCACCTGCCACGGCTCATGGCATTTTGAGTAATAAGAGTGGGCGAGTGACAGGCACTGCAATGGGCCAGCACCAAATTAAAGCCTTCTGCTTTTAGAAGGCCTGATTGATGATCGACAGCAGGCTGCACATGCTCAGTTGATGAATTTGCCATGCTCATCGTTTTTTTAGTCTCGCTATGGGCGGCGGCAACGAATATATGAAAAAGCCCCAATAAAGCAAGAAGCCGAACTATAATGCTAACCATTTCAACGACCCTTTGGCTATTAACATACATAAGATCTCGCTTTGCTTAAACAACACGCACAGCGATACGATGACTGGCATTATTTAAGTAACCTTTGGGGTTCCACCCCGGCAGCACCATTGGCTGTGCTTTTCCATGCTCGTCTTGTGCTCTCGCCCAAACCTCGTAATAGCCCGGCTGAGGGAACTTTATCTGAGTACTGAACTGCTGCCATGCGTGTCTGTTTGCCGGTGCTTTTAGCTGAGCAAGATGCCAGGTTTGGCCAAAATCAATAGAGGTAAACACCTTGGCAATTTTGCCCTCGCCACTCCAGGCATGGCCGCGGACTTCTAATTTTTCTGCCAGAGGGTGATCGCTGCCTGACTTTGGGAACGTAATTAGCGACTTAACCGGCATGGCTTCGATAATACACATGTCCTCATCGGCCACTTTAGCGCCAGGTGCGACAGGTTTACATGGAACCCGATAGGCTTTCCCTAGCATTTTCGCCCCGTCGTGAACGCGATCTCGAATTGCTATTTTCTTAAGCCATTTACCCGACGTTGATGCAGGCCAGCCACCAAATACAAGTCGCAATGGATAGCCATTCATTAAAGGAAGCGGTTTATCATTCATAGCCCATGCAATCAATGACTCGTCTTCCATCGCTTTGTTTATCGGCACCCCGCGAGAAATAGCCGCTTTGCCCGGTGTACGGCTTAAATGCTGATCATCACCATAATAGCCAATATAAACAGCGCTATCTTTTACGCCCACTGAAGTGAGCACATCTTTAAGCCTGACACCTGTCCATTTAGGGCATCCCACAGCTCCGGTAGTCCATTGGTTCCCCGTTGCTGCTGGCGAGAACTCGGCACGTCCATTACCTCCGCATTCCAACGTTAGTTGGTAGGTGTAATGTTTGAATTGGGTTTTGAGCTCTTCCAACGTGAAGGTTTTTGACTGCTCGGCCGACTCCCCTTCAATAGTAAGCGTCCACGTGCTCGCGTCTGGCTTTTGCGGGGGAATACCATTATTTCTTACGAAAAATCGAGAGGTAGGCGTAACGGCATCATCAAGTAGGTGCGCTGGCGTTTCAGCGTTAATTGGCCGGTCGTTAAGTATTGTAAGCCCGTCTTTTCCCTTGATAGAAAAAGGCGTGTTTGACTGGGCAAATGCAGCGGGAATAAGTCCTGCTGGCATAAACTGACCGTAAACGACTTCAGCACCCAGTAGCAAAGACAGAGACTTCAGACCTTTGATAAAACCACGCCGAGTCAGCATGTTGCTTGTTCGCTGAAAAACCTGTTCGTCGGCCTTTACAGGGTCCTTAGCATACAGTTCGTGAAGGCCATGTTTTTTCACTGCTACTACCTCGTCATTGAGTGCTTTGTGTATTAAGAGTGCATTAAGAATAATTGTGATAAATCGCGCAGAAAAACCCTACTATACTGCGAACAAATAGCCCAATATAAGGAGCGCAATCCACAGCGTTTCTGCCACAATCATCACAATTGGCAGCATACCGACTTCGGCTAACTTACCAAGGTTAGACTTCATACCGATTGCCGTAATTGAAACGACTAAGAAGAAGCGTGATATCTGGGTCCCCGTTTCAATAACCACTTCGGGTAGGGTTACAAAGCTGTTGAGTAACATAAGTACAATAAAGCCAACTAGAAATATTGGCATTTTAGGCACTTGCGCTCCGTCAGCCTGACTTTTGGCTTTGTAAAAGTGTTTAATGACAATCATCATAATGAGTACCACTGGCATCAGCATGGCTACTCGTACCAGCTTGGTCAGTGTCGCCATGTCGCCCGCACTGTCAGACACCGAGTAACCTGCCCCCACAACTTGCGCCACATCGTGAATAGTGCCGCCTAAGAAAATGCCAGCTTCCGTATCATTCATGCCCAACTGCGCCGCCACGATAGGGTAGAGCACCATGGCTATGGTCGACATAGCGGTTACGCCAATAACCGTTAGCAACGTGTCTCTTTCGTGGTTTTCTCCCTTGGGAAGAATAGTGGAAATGGCAAGAGCCGCAGACGCACCACAAATGGCTACGGAGCCTCCTGTTAATGCACCAAAACGCTTTTGCAACCCGAGTAATTTGGCGAGGCCCACACCGACAATAATTGTTGTGAGTATGGCAGCGGCCAGCATAAGAGCGGTCTGCCACCCAAGTACTGCTAAGTCACCTAGCGCAATGCGTAGACCAAGCAGGACAACTCCGGCGCGAAGAAGAGTACTTGCAGTGAAATCGATACCACACGCACAGGGCGTATCGTTCTGATACAAAAACGATACGGCCATACCTAAAAGTAATGCGAACAACATAGCAGGGGCGTTGTAATGCTCACTCAAAAAGAGCGCCGCCATACCGGTAATGGTTGCAATTCCCAGCCCTGGCCAAACGTTTTTACATTTTACTGCTATATCGTTCATTTTCTTTTATCGCTCTGAGGCCACAAGCGCAACAAGCACTACGCGCTTTCGCTCGCCAAAATAAGGGCGGCGGCCATGCATTGCACGGTAATTGTCAACAATAGCCACGTCACCATCTTGCCACTCTAGGTCAAAAGTGTAAGTTTCAGACAGTTCTGCAACGCGCTCTAAACCGGCTTTAGGGATTGCACTTCCATCGCCAAAAGTAATTGCAGACGACGGGTTTTCCCTTACTCCTTTCCATCCCATATACGCAGCTATTAGCTGGTTATAGAACACTTCTGAGCCATCACTAAGTTCGATAACCGCAGGTAATACAGGCGTAATGGCTCTAAGACTACCATCCTCCAACCATTGCCAGGTGTATCCTAACTCTTTTAATTTGGCTTCTGCCTCTTCTAATGACTCAACGCTTAGCGTGCTTTTCCAGCTTCTTCCTTGGCCAGAGTTGGCATCATTGGCTGCTGGTATAGTAGTCGTATATTTAAGGCCTTTCTCTTTAAAGTCTTCAGCAAGCGCCGGATTTTCTTCCTTCAATGCTTCAAACAATTTGTCTGAGCGGCACAAAGGCGTTGCTCCACCCTCATCCGCTGCAGTCTTACAAAAGAAAAACAGCTTGCTAGGTGAAATAGGCGTCTGCGCCATTTCATGATGTAGAAAAATTTCTACGTCTTTCGGCGCTTCATTTGCTGTGAATACGCGCTCAGTAAAGTTAATACGCACGGCATTAGACAACGACTCCTGATAGGTAAAGTTAGGATAGCCGAAGCCTGCTGAGAAAACGTCAAAGGTCTCTGCGGAATCAATTGGAAACCCTCGGAAAAGTAGTGCTCCCGACTTTGCAAGTTTTGCTTCAAGCTCTGATTGATTTGCTCTAACAAATGCAACGGTCTCTTCTACCGTTGTACAACCCTCGTTGTTCACGACTATTTCAGGGAACACACCGCCGTTATAATTGTGCTGAGTAGGTACACTTGCGTAGGCTACCGCAGAGCTGTCATTGACGTTTTTCATAGCTAACTCCTAGTCGTAAATAGGGTGGAAACGGTTAAAGGCAGCTTCGCAGAAGTGCCCCGGATCGTTAAATCTGCGATTTACGTTTAATGCAGATATTGCCTGCATTTCACTGTCGCTGAGTGAGAAGTCAAAAAGTGCGAGGTTTTCTTTCATACGCTCAACTTTTGACGTTTTTGGAATGATGGCGTTACCGCGCTGAACTCCCCAACGCAAGACAACCTGCGCAGGCGTTTTACCATGGGCTTCTGCCGCGGCTTTTACTACGCTTTGCTCAAGCACTGATTCCGCCTGATCAGCCATTTCAAGTTCTAGATAAGATAAGGCACCTAGCGGAGAGAAGGCCGTTACCTCCAGTCCATAGTCTTTTGCCAAACGAATTAATCGCTCTTGCGTAAGGTACGGGTGAGATTCAATTTGCAGCATCGCTGGCTTAATACGCGCATAGCTCATCAGGTCGTTAAGCAAACCGGTGTTGTAATTACACACACCAATTTGTTTTGCTTTTCCGCTATCGGCAAGCGACTCCATTGCCTCCCATGTCTTATGTAAAGGTACAGGCGCGAGTTCCATTTTAGGCTCGGCAGCATCAGGTTCGTAAAACCATTCCGGTGGGTAACGGGTCTCGATAGGCACAAATTTCTGCGCTATTGGGAAATGGATCAGGTATAAGTCTACATAATCTAACTGTAAGTCTGACAAGGTTTTTTCTAAAGCAAGACCCACGTGCTCAGGGGCGTGAAAGGTATTCCATAGTTTAGAAGTCACCCAAAGCTCTTCTCTGGTGCATAAGCCTTCATCAATCGCTCGCTTAATGCCTTCACCCACTTCCTTTTCATTGCCGTAATCAGCGGCACAATCTAAGTGTCGATAGCCAGCCTTAATCGCTTGGTACGTGGTTTCCGCACATATGGCAGTATCGACCTTCCAAAAACCAAAACCTACCTCTGGTATCTTATTCATTGTTTCATTCACCTTAGAATTCGTTGCTTTAAGCTAGTACGGACTTTCTTTTAAACGTACTGCAAAGATAAAAAGCCGCGGTTTACTTTTGCAGTATGCTCTTGTATAACTTTAGCTTCAAACTTTAGTCTTGTATAAGACACAAGTTATTACACAGATATACCGATGTCAACAAAGTGTTAACAAACTTAATGAAAAGTTTGAAGTGCAACAAAAAGAAATGTCTAGCGGTGGCATAACAAGGTAAAGCGTTACCTTGTTATGCTAGGTGTTCAAGAATCGGGAAGAAACAATTTTATAAGAACGGACGTTTAAAACGTTAGGGTTGAACAGTTTGGCGTTGATAGCAAAGGATTAATCAAGTTCAACTTGGTAATGGTAGTGGTCAGTTCTACATTTGCTTTCACGATATTCAATGAGTTTACCGTCAATAGACTCAGTGACGCGCGTAACCATAAGTAACGGCATTCCTTTTTCGATACCTAAGCTTTTTGCATCACTTTTTGAGGCCAAAACCGCTTTAATGCTGTCACGGGTCTTAAATACAGTTTGGTTATAGTCCGTTTGATAAAAATGATACAGAGTATGCGGAATATCTTCTCGCTTCTCGATGTCAGGAAATCGCTTAGACGGTAAATAAATAGTTTCAAGCATACAAAATTCGTTATCGAGAATTCGCCTACGCTTAAGCTTCACTACTTTGTCTTTAGCGGTAATTGAAAGTGCGGATTGGACACTTTCAATTGGCTCGACCAGCTCTTTACTTAACAGTTCAGCTTTGGGTAGGTCAGCACCTTTTCCGTCAGCTTGTAGCGGAAAGAAACGAAACAGCGCATCTTGTGCCGTATGCTCAGAAACAAATGTACCGACCCCCTGACGACGGGTTACAATTTTGGTATCTGTCAGCAATGTTAGCGCTTTGCGAACGGTTCCTTGGCTAACATTGAATTCGTCAGCAAGCTTAAACTCACTAGGTAGCATCTCGCCTGGTTGCCAACGGCGCTCGACAATAAGCTGCTTAATGTATTCAGCGACTTGTTGATACAGTGGCTGAAAGGCAAGACTTGGACCGCTGAGTTTGTGATCGAATTGAGATGAAGACATGAACCCTAACCTAAACGCTTAATTTTTGTTGTTATATCATACACAAGAGTTATAGCGCACTTTTGATATAAATCACATACATTGCAGGAATTACACGTGATGCTTTTGGAAACACTGCTTCCCATGTTTGCGCTATTAGGGCTTGCGACACTGCTACAGACCTTAAGCGGGTTTGGTTTTGGCCTTATGGTGGTATCAAGTTTTACGTTGTTTGGCATCTTGCCGCTTACGGCGACCACCTTTATGGTGAGTTTTCTAAGTCTTTTCAACTCCATCAGCTTAGTAGTGAAAAACACGGAGCAAATAAATAGACGTGCTTTCACTATTATACTGGTTAGCGGTATTCCCTTTATGGCGGTAGGCTACGCATTGTTGGAATACCTGTCTGTTGGGATGGCAACTTGGCTCAATTTACTGCTCGGCTTGGCTATTCTCAGCTGCTGTGGCCTTTTATTAATAAAAAGAAAGCGGGCACAGCCATCTGGTCGCGCATACGGTTTTTCTATCGCTGGCGCTCTAGGTGGATTGCTAGGCGGTCTTTTTTCTACCTTTGGCCCACCTGTGGTATTTCAGTGTTATCGACAAACCTGGCCAATTAATGAAATCAGGATAACGCTGCTGGCCGTATTTAGTGTTACCTCACTTATACGCCTTGCCATAATACCGTTTGGTACTTTGCCTTCAACAGAGGTGTTTCTGTCTGCTGTTTTTGCCATTCCCGTCATTTTAATTTTCACACGATTAGGACGAATTCTCGCTGCTCGCGTATCTGCTGCCGCAGTCCGACTGTTGGCCTTAACCATGCTTGCATTAAGTGGCGTAACCCTTATTGTCCAAAATATTAGTATCTAAGACGGCTTGATAGTGAACGCGGATCTAAATCTTCATAATTATCTAATTGCAGATTGACACCCAAGTTACATTTCATTAACTTATGTCTTATATAAGACATGAAGGGTAATGTAGAAATGAGTAACGCGTTTTGTGTAAATGAGCCAGAATGGAACGATATTAAAGCCGCTGACATTACTGAGCAGCCCTTTTTGTCGGATGATAAGACACTTATTGTCCCCACCCAATATGGTGAGTTGAGTCTAAGTATTAGTCAGTTTGGTTTACGCATTCAAAGTGACGTAAATGCTGCAGATGATTTTGGTATGCTTACTCAAGCGCCGGAAAGGCTATCGCTAGTACTTTCCGGTGATCTGTCTCACAGCACCCTGGCAGCAGGCGATTATCGATTAGAAGTTTTTGCCGCACCTCTTCATTTCAAGCTGTATAAAAATGACGTTTTAGTTCAGCAAAGCGCCACCGACGGCCACTTTGTACGTCAGCATCGCTTACCGCCATTCGCTAAAACCGACAAAGGTTGGTTAGTAAGTTTAGAGCTTAGCTACGACGAAGCCGTTTATGGTCTTGGCGAGAAATGGGGCAAGCTTGATAAACGCGGCCAGCTAATTCGCTCGTACAACCACGACGCTTTAGGCGTAAACGCCGAAAAGTCTTATAAAAACACACCTTACGCATGGAGTCCTGAAGGCTGGAATTTATTTGTTCACACTCCAGCACCAGTCACCCATGGAGTCGGCTACGCGCTTTGGTCACAGCGAGCTTACGTGTGCTTAGTTGAAGATGACGTACTCGACATGTTTTTGTTCCATCAAGACTCGCCAGCTAAATGCCTTCAAACCTACAGCGAGTTAACAGGCTTTGCGCCAACACCTCCAACATGGAGCTTAGGCGTAATCCTGTCTAAAGCGTATTATAAAGATGCCGACGAGCTACTAGCAGTTGCCCGCGAAGTGCGCGAAAAGAATATGCCTTGCGATGTCATTACCCTTGATGGTCGCGCATGGCAAGACACAGATACTCGCTTTGCTTTTGAGTGGGACCCTAAACGCTACGCCGATCCTCAGCCGGTTATTGATGAACTTAAAGCGTTAGGCTTTAAGATCTGTGTATGGGAATACCCCATGATCTCAGTAAAAAACCCTCTTTATAAAAAAGCTGCAGAAAAAGGCTGGCTGATAAAAGATAAACGCACTGGCGAAGCGTACCGCTATGAGTGGGATTTAAGCCCTTTTGGCGAAGTGCTTACGCCACTACCAGACTCGGGTATTCTAGACTTTACACACCCAGACGCTTACGAATTTTGGAAAACCTCGCACAAGCCTTTATTTGACCTTGGCGTGGACATGATAAAAGCCGATTTTGGTGAACAACTTGAAGACGACAACATGCTTTCGTATAGCGGTGATTCAGGCAATCGCCTACATAACGTGTACAGTATGCTCTACAACCGTTGTGTTTACGAAGCCGCAGAAGCTTACTGTAAAACAGGTCCATTCTTATTCAGTCGCTCAGCTTGGACGGGAAGTCAGCGTTACCCATCGCAGTGGGGCGGTGATCCGCAAGCCGACTGGCATGGCCTAGCCGCAAGTATTCGTGGCAGTTTGTCGTGGGGGATGTCAGGCGGGCCCTTTTTCGCCACCGATATAGGCGGTTTTTACAAAGACACTCGAGACGCAGAGCTTTACGTAAGATGGGCACAAGCGTCAGTGTTTAGCGCCCACATGCGACTGCACGGTATTGGCCCTCGTGAACCCTGGTCTTATGGCGATGCCGCCTCCAATGCTGTATTCGAGGCGCTGAAACTAAGATACAAACTTATTCCATACCTTAAAGAAACCGCAGAAAAAGCATCTCAAACAGGGCTTCCAGTGCAGCGCGCCATGGCGTTGGCCTTCCCTGACCAGCCGCTTTCTCATGGCTTTGAGCAGCAGTTTATGTGTGGCGATGACCTACTTGTTGTGCCTTGCGTGGTGCCCGGCGGCAAAATTAAATACTACTTACCAAAAGGTGAATGGATACGTTTTGGTACCGATGAAGTTGTGCAAGGTGAACAATACAGAGAAGAAATACTTGCGCTAAATGAAGTGGCGGTGTTCATCCAAAAAGGCAGTCGCATAGTAATGGGCCCAGATGTTCAACATACCGATATGGATATGTCGAACACCACACATTGGCCAGCGTAGCGCATAGGAGCAGTTCATGGATATCACCCTTACCCTATTGTCATGCATGGCATTTATGGCACTGGTTGCCGTTATTTCTTACATGAAAACAAAAGGGGAAGTAAACACGCAGGACGGTTACTTCCTCGCAGGAAGAGGGCTGACAGGCACTTTTATTGCTGGTTCCATGATCCTTACCAACCTCTCCGCAGAGCAGCTTATTGGCTTAAACGGCTCTGCCTTTGGGTATAACTTAAGCGCTATGGCGTGGGAAGTTACCGCAGGTATCTCTACCATTATTATGGCGCTTATTTTCTTGCCTCGTTACTTAGCGGGTGCTTTCTCCACCTTACCTGAGTTTTTGCGCGACCGTTTTGACGATAGCGTTCGCAGAATGACGGTAGTTTTGTTTATGGTGGGGTATTCGTTGGTTACCATTCCATCGGTACTTTACTCTGGCTCTATTGCCGTGCTTAGGCTTTTTGATGTACCCGGGCTTTTCAACGTAAGCTATGAGGTGGGACTGGTACTTACCATCGTCATAGTCGGTACGATTGGCGCTCTCTATGCCATTTTCGGTGGCTTAAAAGCGGTAGCCGTATCAGACACGATTAATGGTGTTGGCCTTTTAATTGTGGGTTTATTGGTTCCCGTTCTTGGCTTGGTGGCCTTAGGCGACGGCAGCTTTAGTCAAGGTCTATCTACTATTGCTACAACGGAAACTGAAAAACTCAATGCTATAGGTGGACCCGACGATCCTGTTCCTTTTGGTACTATTTTCACGGGTATGATTTTAGCCAATTTGTTTTACTGGGGTACTAACCAATACGTAATTCAGCGAACCTTAGGCGCGAAAAATCTGGTTGAAGGCCAAAAAGGGGTGTTGTTCTCTGGCTATTTTAAAGTGCTTGTGCCCTTTATGATGATGTTACCAGGCGTGATTGCTTATCACTTATATCAAGACGAAAATCTTCAAACTATCGATCTTGCCTACCCTCATTTAGTTAAAGATGTACTTCCACAGTATTTGTCAGGTTTCTTTTTAGCAGTATTGCTTGGTGCGGTGTTTAGCTCTTTTAATTCATTGCTTAACAGTGCTGCCACCCTATTTTGCTTAGACGTTTACAAACCCTTCAAAAAAGACAAAGTGAGCGACGAAAAGCTTATTCGCGTTGCCAAGATAACCAGTATTGTTATTGCTGTACTCTCTTTTATCACGGCGCCGCTGCTTATGTTTGCCCCTGAAGGATTGTGGCAAATCATTCGCATATTTACCGGCTTTTACAATATTCCCGTCATCACTATTGTGCTTGTTGGCTTATTTACAAAACGCGTTCCTGCGCTGGCGGCAAAAGTCGCGATTATCTTCCACGTAATTGCCTATGGACTGCTTAAGTTTGTATGGGAAGTCGATATTAATTTTATCCATATCTACGCCATTTTGTTCGCCATTGAATTGGCTATTATGTTGACTATAGGCAGGCTCTACCCAATGACTACTCCATGGCATTTTACTGCAAAGGCTGAAGTCAATATGACGCCATGGCGCTATGCCATTCCCTGCGCCATAGTGCTTGTTGGCCTTATTGCAACGCTATACCTGATGTTCTCTCCTGTAGGCTTTGTGAATGGACTAAGCAACGCGTTTGTCCCTGCACTAGTCGGCTTGTGGTCAACATGTTTCGTGGCAATTGGTATAAGTCTGAAATGGTGGCGAGTAAAGTATGAGCAAGGTCTAAAGCGCCTTGCTTCCCAGCCGACTTAAACCCAACGCTTTGCTTTTGTATAGAAAAACCACAAAAAAATTAACATAACGTTTGCAAACGACTTAACAATTGTTTAACTTAATCACTCTTATATAAGACACTAGATAGAAGATATCTTTTATTTAGTTCTCGAATAGAAATTCGCGTAGCGCTGTACCCTACGTACTAAAAATAAAAACTAAGCACCGTCTACTTACAACGGTTGATATATAAAAAAAGTGTTGGCCATTGTTAGTTAGAGCGAGATAAGCGAAAGACCCTGGAGAACAACATGAATACACAAAGATCGATCATTAGTAAGGCGGTAACCCTTGCTATGACATCTGGCTTGCTGCTTCACGCAAATGGCTATGCGCAAGATGCAGAGACCGAACAAACTAAAACCGCTAAAGACGACAAGTCATTTGAGCAAATTGTCGTTACCTCACAGAAACGTGTACAGAGTATTAGCGACGTCCCTGTTGCAGTATCCGTATTACGCGGTGACCAGATAGAATCGGCTTTCGCAAACAATGTTGAAAATCTTCAAGCGCTTGTTCCATCAGTAAGTTTCCGCAAAGGTACAACAACCCGCAACTCTGCACTAACCGTTCGTGGTATTGGCACAATTTCATTTAGTATCGCTGCCGAGCCAAGTGTGGCGACAGTGGTAGATGGTGTGGTACTAGGCCGTTCAGGGCAAGCTTTCGCTGACCTCTATGACGTTGACCGTATTGAAGTATTGCGCGGTCCTCAAGGCACGCTTTTCGGTAAAAACGCTTCAGCCGGTGTAGTCAACATCACCACAAAAGATCCATCACAAGAGCTAACGGGTAGCCTTTCTACGGAATTTTACCAAGACAACGAATATCGTTTAAAAGGCACGGTGAGCGGCGGCTTAACTGACGACCTTTCAGCTAGCCTGACCGTCTTCCAAGGTAAATTCGACGGCTATATCGACAATGTTTATAACAACGAAACGGTAAACGGCTATGATCGCGAAGGTGCGCGTGCTGTAGTCCTCTACGAACCAACCAACGACTTAAAAGTGAAATTTATCAGCGAATTTTACAGTGCTGATGACGACTGCTGTGCCGACTTAGAGGGCGTATCAAGTGGTCGTAATCCAGATTCACAAGCTGCGCCTAGCAGCGCGACTATTGCTGACGGTATTGATTTAGAGCAGCGTCAAATTGACCATGACTTTGAGTCTCGAACTATTGACGACCATTCAGCCTTTTCTGTTCAGGTTGATAAAACCGTTGGCGATTATACGTTCACTTCAATCACCGCTCAGCGTTCTTGGGAAAATACTGAATTCCGCGAGGGTGACTTCACCTCAATTGCTGGCGACAGCGACCAACCGGTATTTGGCGTACCATTTCAATTACACGATGTAGGTGAACAGGAGTGGAGTCAATTTTCTCAAGAATTCCGTATTGCCTCGAATCTAGCAGGCCCATTTAACTTCCTAGCTGGTATGTTCTACTGGAACATGGACTCAGAGCGTAACTTTACACGTGATGCCAGCTGCCAAAACAATAATGGCCAGCTTAACCAGGCACTATCTTTTTACGCAGAAAATAATTTATCAGGAGACGACCTAACTGACGCGCTTTCAGACCTAGACGCTTACGCTGACTCATTGGGTGTGTCATGTAACGCAAACGATATCGTTTCTGCCACCGCATTTATGAGCACCGAATTTAATAACTGGGCAGTGTATGGCGATGGTACTTATGATTTAAGTGATGATATGCGCCTTATCTTTGGCCTTCGCTATACCGATGATGAAGTGTCCTATAAACATCGCCGCATTAGCAATGATGAGTATGGACGTCGTGGTGTGGGTGTTCGCCCAGCGACTGAAAACACGGATGCCGAAGGGGTGGTTGATGAAACCAACCTATCTGGTCGAGTTGGACTTCAATACGATCTTGACCAAAACCAGATGGTTTATGCTACTTACTCACAAGGCTACAAAGGGCCAGGGTTCAACGTTTACTATAACTTCAACCCAGCAAACGACGGCCGACCTATTGGCGCTGAAGAATCTGACGCTTTCGAAATTGGCTACAAATATGCAAGTCGCGACCTATTGTTAAACGTTGCCTTGTTTAGCACCGACATTGAAGGTTTCCAAGCGAATAACTTCGACTGTTCAGACGGTGCATGTATTACCCGCCTTACTAATGCCGGTGATGTAACAACACAGGGTATTGAGCTTGATATGATGTGGAACGCAACCGACAACCTAACGCTAATCGGTGGTGCTGCATACACGAAAGCAGAAATCGATGAGTTTAACTGTCCTGAAGAAGCGACATGTACTGACCGTTCAGGTCTTGATGTTCCTTTCTCACCTGACATGAAATACTCGCTAACTGCTGAATATTTCATGGAAACCGAGCACGGATTCGATGTTTACTATAACGCATCGTATATCTACACCGACGAACAATACTCTGACTTACCGGGCAACACAGGTGAATTTAATCCGCACTCATTGTTACCTGACTACAGCATGCTTAACGCAAGCGTAAGCTTCTCATTCAAAGACGATGCATTCCGCGTATCGTTGATTGCTAAGAACTTACTTGATGAAAGCTATGCAACAACCTACAGCGGCGATAACTTCCGTTATCAAATTCCTCGTGATGCAGACCGTTACTACGGCGTAGCCTTCAAAGCACAGTTCTAAACCTTTAAAGCGTGTGTGTTGAAAGGGGCGTGTATACGCCCCTCTTTTTTGGTTGGGTTGGAGCTTAGGCGGTAGTAAGCATAATTAACTACCTGCATGCCTTACCTGTATTTTTCGCGCGCTAATTTAGCTCGTCATGCTTATGATGATGAGAGTGAGCATGCAAGTGATCACTTTCATCACGGCAGGGCTCACCCGGTAACTCAAATTCTATCGTGGTATGCGCAAGCCCAAAGGGCGCTATACGCGCAAGAACTTCTTGTTTGAGTAGTCGCAATTTTTCATTGTCTATTGCACAGTTAATTACCACATGTGCAGTAAGCACATGCTGCTCACCGTCAAGCGACCAAAAATGCACGTGGTGGATCTCTTCAACATGCTGTATTCCCAACAACGCATTGCTGATTGCATTCCTTGTAGCCAAGTCAGGTACCCCTTGCAAAAACAAAGACATTGTCTGCACAACGTACCTCACTACGTTTATCAATATAAAGAGAGTAAAACCAATCGATAATATTGGGTCGAGTATGGGCCACTCTGCAAAGTGAAGCACTATCGCCACCACCAGTACAGCTACCCACCCCATTGCGTCTTCAATTAAGTGCCAGTTAAGCACTTTTTCATTCATTGAGTGGCCGCCATGAAGCTTGTAGGCCGCGACCCCATTCACCAATATACCCAATATAGCAAGCCCTATCACGCCCTCCGTAACAGGCATTTCTGGGTTATAAAGGCGGGGAATGGCCTCGGACAATACCCAAGCGGAACCGAGTACTAATATAAGGCCGTTTATCATCGCTCCCATCAAGCTTAGCCGTTTAAAGCCGTAGGTGTACTTTTCAGTGGAAGCTTTATGCCCTAGCTTGCTTAAATACCAGGCTAACCCAATTGAAAGAGAGTCGCCTAAGTCATGAACAGCGTCTGCCATTATGGCCATACTGTTAGTCAACCAACCGCCGATAAATTCGATGATGGTAAAGATAAAGTTCAGCCAAAATGCCCATCCAATACGAGTGGAGTCTTCTCCTGAGAAAGTCACATCGGCGTGGTGATGATGGTGGTTATGCATGGGCTACACTCAATTTGAACAGTAGTAAAAGCTTAACGTGAAGCTCGATTTGGTGCGAGAAAAATACTCAAAACACCTCATTAACAACCATGACTTTTGATTTGTAAATGCTTGGTGAAACTCTATATAAACCCTTCTATCAGCAACAACCAAAAAAATATAAACCATTGTTATAATTACGTTTAATTAAAATGCGTAGTTTATTCACCATTCGACTAAATGTTAATTTTTTGAGAACGGTATTGATCTTTATGTGTCAGTAGCTTAATGTAATGTAAGCGCTTTCAAAAAGCTTTTTATTTATCTGTATTTGTAAGCGCTTACACAAAGCTTTTTACTTGGCATTTGCCACAACATAAACACCCAATTTCTTTTGATCAGGGCTGAAAACAATGACGAAAAAAGCATCTCAACTCTCGCGGATAGCAGCCGCGATCTCAGTCACAACCCTATTTGGCTGTGGAGGTGGAGCAACAACCTCTACGGATATCGACGTTGTTGACGCAACGGTTCCCGTTACCGACTGGGAACTTGTATGGAGCGACGAGTTCGATGGAACCAGTATTAACGATGATAACTGGACCCATGAAGTAAACTGCGATGGTGGCGGTAACAATGAAGCCCAGTGCTACACAGACAGCGAAGATAACTCATTTGTGTCTGACGGCAGCCTGAAAATTGTTGCACTGCCTGCCGAAGAGGGTGCACCTAAACCTTATACGTCAGCCCGATTAATCACTCAGTATAAAGCCGATTTCAAATACGGTCGTTTTGAAATGCGCGCGAAGCTACCGGAAGGGCAAGGTAGTTGGCCAGCATTCTGGATGATGCCTACTGATTCCGTTTATGGCGGCTGGCCTCGCTCTGGTGAAATTGACATTGTTGAAGCAGTAAACCTGAAAGCAGCAGACGCAGAAGGCAACCCTGAAAACCACATCTACGGCACCCTTCACTATGGTCAAGAATGGCCAAACAATGACAGCTCTGGTCAAGCTTATTCTCTTCCGGATGGCGCTAATCCAGCTGATGACTTCCATACCTACGCAATAGAATGGCAGGAAGGTGAAATTCGCTGGTACATGGACGGCTATTTATATGCTACTCAGCGTCGCTCTGAAGTTCGCTATAACGCAAACGGTGATGCTACGGGCCTTTCCCATCGCGGTTGGTACACTGAGTACTTCGACCAAATTACTGGTGAACTAGAGACTCAATGGAATAACGCTCCATACGATCAAAAATTTTACATGATCCTTAACTTTGCTGTGGGCGGAAGTTGGCCTGAAGCCGTTAACGAAACAGGCATAGACGCAGAGGCATTTACAGACGGTCAAACATTTGAAGTTGACTACGTGCGCGTTTACGAGTGTGCCTCAGACCCAGAAACAGGTAAAGGTTGTGAAACGGTTCGCCCTGGCTACGACAGTGTAGACGATGCATTGGTTGAAGGCGCTGCTCCCATCCCGTCGCCTCCTTCTACCGGTATTCCACAAAATCTAACTATTTTTGATGGTACACCTAACCCAAACTGGCCAGCGTGGGATTGCTGTGGCGGCACTACACCAGCGCTAGTTGAAGATGCAGAACAAGGCCAAGTTTATGAATTTACAATAAATGAAGCACCTACTGTGATGGGTTTTATTAGCCGCGGACAATTTATTACTGACCCTGAAGGTGAAGCCTCTCCTTTTGATGCATCACCAATGGAAGAAACAGGCAGCGTTAAATTTGATCTGAAGGTAGCATCGCTTCCAAACAATGCCACCACAAACTGGCTATTTAAAATTGAAAGCTCTGAAGGCTCTACCGCGGCTGAACTGCATTTGATGAGTGGTTACGTGGGCCCAGCAGATACTGCGGGCGATACCCCAGAACAAGGCGTGTGGGAGTCTTATGAATTCCCACTAAGTGCGCTTGCTGAAGCAGGCTTAGATACCAGCGCTATTGATGTCATTATGGTGTTTCCTGCCTGGGATACTGGAAATGGCGCAGTTTATCGCATGACAAACGTTGAAATTTCACAAGAAGGCGGTGTTTCTTATCCTGAACTAACTATCTTTGAAGATGGCCAAAACCCTGATTGGCCCATGTGGGACTGCTGTGGTGGCTCGACTCCAACTGAAGAAATGGATAATGAAGAGCATGGTTTAACTGCGGAATTCCGCATTGGCGCTGAACCTACCGTAATGGGCTTTATAACTCGCTCGGCCGCTGGTGGTGGTGATACGCCGTTTGATGCAACAGCATTAACGGACGGTGGACTACTGCAATTCGACATGCGTGTTGTAAGTGCACCTAACAATGCCGAAGCACAATGGCTATTCAAAATAGAATCAAGCGATGGCTCAACTGCTGTAGAGCTACCTCTTTCAGACAGTGTTGAGGGGCAAGAGCCTGCAGAAGGTGAATGGCAGACATATACTTTCTCTGTTTCTGACCTTCAGGCTCGCGGCTTAGACGTTAGCGCCATTGACGTAATCATGGTGTTCCCAGCTTGGGGTTCTGGCGAAGGTGCAGTATACCGCTTAGATAACGTAAAAATATACCATCCTGACAGTGGTCAAGAAGCGCCTTCAGCGTCTGGCATTACCTTGTTTGCAGACACTGCGGCAGACCAATGGCGTATTTGGGATTGCTGCGGTGGCTCAACACCTACAGAAGAAGTTGATGATGCAGAGCACGGTACAGTAGCTGAGTTCCGTATTGGCGCAACGCCAACTGTTATGGGCATCATTGCTGATGACGGTCACTCTTACGATGCGTCAGCACTACTAGCCAATGGTGCAGTGCGATTCGAAATGAAAGTAAGCTCTATGCCTAATGATGCTTCAGCGCCTTGGTTATTCAAGATTGAGTCTATTGACGTGTCATCAGCTGTAGAACTACCCATTTCAGCTAGCCTTGAAGGTGTAGACCCGGTTGAAGGCGAATGGCAAACCTATACCTTCCCTCTTCAAACGCTGTACGACTTAGGTCTGGATATCAGTGCAATCAACGTCATCATGATGTTCCCTGCATGGGGCTCCGGTGAAGGCGCAGTATACCGCGTCGATAATGTTGAAATTGCAGCGCAATAGCAAAGCATGTGTTGCCTAAGCGGAGCTTGGGCAACATACGAAATTGATAAGAATTAGTAGGGCAATTATGAAAAACACATCTTTTAAAAAGACCCAACTTGCCACATCAATGGCTTTGTTGATGGGCTCTTCTCTTGTGCTACCCGCATATGCTCAAGAAGCGGAAGCAGAAGCTGCAACACCTGCAGAAGGTGAAGTAGAAGTTATTCAAGTTAGTGGTATTCGCGGCAGCATGATCCGTTCAATGGATTTAAAGCGCAGCTCAAGTGGTGTAGTAGACGCCATATCAGCTGAAGAGCTAGGTAAATTTCCTGATACAAACCTAGCGGAAGCGCTGCAACGCATTACCGGTGTCACCATCAGCCGAAATAACGGTGAAGGTAGCCAAATTACCGTTCGTGGTTTTGGTCCTGAGTTCAACTTGGTAACCCTAAACGGCCGTCAAATGCCTGGTACTGGTTTTACCCGTTCTTTTGACCTCGCTAACCTTTCATCTGAAGGCGTAAGCACGCTAGAACTTCAAAAAACGGCTCGTGCAGAAAACCCGAGTGGTGGCTTAGGTGCTACGGTAAACATCATTACCATGAAGCCGCTAGCCCAGTCGGGACAAAACGCTACTATTTCAGTGAAAGGTATTTACGATACGTCGAACGAAGAAGGTGACGATGTAACCCCTGAAATTGCGGGTGTTTACACAAATACTTTCGCCGATGACATGTTCGGCTTCGGAGTATCTTTTTCGCACCAAGAGCGTGATTTCCAGCAGCAGTCGGCAAATATTCAAGGTTGGGTACTTCAAGAGAATGATGCACTGCCTGAGCTAGATCCAAGCGACGTTGTTGATAATCGTACTAATATTACAGATGCGGCTTTCTTCCCGAAAGACATGAACTACAGCATTAATGACGTACAGCGCGAACGTTCAAACGGACAGGTTACTTTCCAGTTTCGTCCTGTTGACGAGTTTACCGCGACCATCGACTACACAGCGTCTCGCGCAACCACCGGCACTAACAGTGTAGGTTGGGGTATTTGGAACAACTTTGGTGCTAACATCAACGCTTACGAGCTTGATGAAAATGGTACGGCTGTTTATGCAGACATCAGCGGCGATGACGGCTCGTTTACCGCAAGCCGCAACACTACCCGCGTTGATGCACGCTCACTAGGTGTAAACTTAGACTGGATGGTAAGTGACGATTGGCACTTCCGTTTGGATTATCATGATTCTTACAACAAAACCGACAATGGTTATGACGAAGGGCTGGGTAGCGCTGGACAGATCATTCTTGGTTCAAACCAGTTAGAATCTAAAATTTATGACTACCGTGAAGGTGAAATCCCTCAGGTCTTCGTTAACTGGAATAACGGCACTAATGAAATTTTGCCGGGTGAAATTGACTCTAACTTCAGTCAGTTCATCTATTCACCAGGACGCTCTGACATTGAACAGCTGCAGTTAGACGGTACTTGGTATAACTCAGCGTGGGATATCCCGCTTGTCAAAATCGATTTCGGTGTAGCTCGCACAGAACAGTCTTTGACTGGCTTTACCGCATGGAGCGGACTACGCGGCGGACCTGGCTTTAGCCCATCGTTCACTGAAATTTTCCCAGACAGCATGTTCGTTCGCAACGACACCTCAGGCTTCCTAGACGCTTTTGATGGTGGTGGTGCGAGCATGAACCCAGGCTATTATTACACCTTTGACTTTGATGAAGCCATTGCGCGTCAGCTTCAATTCATCACTGCCGACGTTGTGGGCGAAAGCAACGCGTACTCTATCGACCCGTACTTCAGCGGCGCACCTTCAGTAAGCAACGTAGAAGAGACAACCGACTCAATTTACGTACAGACCGAGTGGGACTTTGACGTTAGCGATTACTACGTTCAAATTAACGCAGGCCTTCGCTACGAAGAAACGGAAGTACCTAGCACTGCTGAAGTTCGCGTACCTATTCAAGTAAACTGGGTTGCAGCTGGTGAGTGGATCACTGTTTTCCAAGACGGTGTTGAAGAGCAAGACTTCACAGGTAAGTACGATGTACTGCTTCCTATGTTCGACGTGAAAGTTGATGTTACTGACGACATTGTTGCCCGTTTCTCTTGGGGTAAATCAATTACTCGCGCACCTATCGGCTTTTTACAAGGCGGACGTTCATTTAGCGGAAGCCCTAAAATCGGTTCAAGAACAGTGTCTGAAGGCAGTACCGATCTTAAGCCTTACGAGTCGACCAACTTAGACTTATCTTTCGAATGGTACTACGACGAAGCGAGCTATGCGTCTGTGGGACTATTTAGAAAGTCGGTTAAAAACTACATCGATACACAAGGTGCACTTGAAACCTTCGACGGTCTGAATGACATCTATCTAGGCCCCAGATGGCAAGAAGCGGTATCAGCGCTTCAAGCAGAAGGTATCCAGGCAACCGACAGCAACATTTATGACTACTTCTTGTCGGCAGGTTATGCTAACGAAGAAGGCGTAGTAGAGCCTAACTCTGATGACCCACTAATTGAGTGGAACGTGGTGAAGCCTCGTAACCTTAACGAATCAAAAACCGTTGAAGGTATCGAGCTTGCAGTTCAACACACATTTGGGGAAACCGGCTTTGGTTTTGGCGCTAACGCGACGCTTGTTGACGGTGACGTAGAGTACGACCCGTACAACCTAGAACAGCAGAACCCGCTGGTTGGTATCAGTGACTCAGCTAACTTCCAGGTGTTCTACGAAAAAGAAGGTTTGTCGGTAAAAGTGACCTATGCATGGCGTTCTGACTATGTTGTTGGTATTGGCCAAGCGCAAGGGTCATCAGATAACCCAGCAACTCAGTTCGACACCTTTGGTCAGGTTGACGCCAGCATCAACTACGATGTGAATGAACACCTAACGGTATTCTTAGAAGGTGTAAACATCAATGACGAAACCGAACGTGGATACGGTCGCTTTGAAGAGCAATTCTTATTTGCTCGTCAATACGGACCTCGCTATACACTAGGTGCTAGATACAGCTTCTAAGTTTTATAAGCACTAACGACAAGGGCCTTTTTTAAGGCCCTTTTTTTGATCATCATTGATGTCATCGATACAAGTAGCTCACAAAACAATGACTAAGCTTCGATTAATCAGTCATGGGTGTGCCATCTTTATTAAACTTCGCAATTGCCGCGCCGGACGCCTTCCAGTGTTCACGTTCGGCGTCTGTGGCTTTTGGCGAGAACCAGCCAACATAGGCGTAGAATATCCCTATTAGAGGAGCCGTCCAGCAGGCAAAAGCAAGAGGGATATACAGCAAGTTTTGCAAGTTAGCGCCAGAAATACCAAGACCAGATATCACAAACGCGCCTCCAGCATTCCAAGGTATAAGCGGAGACATTAGCGTTCCTCCCTCTTCGATACCGCGTGACAGATTAAGGGTGGAGTAGCCCATGCCACGATAAACAGGAGAATACATCCTGCCAGGTAAAGCAACCGATAGATATGGGTCGCCTGCCACTAAGTTAGTAGAAAAGGCAGTGCCAACTGCCGCAACCTGTGTACCGGCAAAGGTCTTCGCTTTGCTTTTAATTGCGTTAATGATGCTTCGTAAGCAGCCCGTAGTTTCTAACGCTCCACCGAAACCGAGGGCAATAAGCACCAAGGAGATGGTCCACATCATAGACTGAACACCACCGCGATTGAGCAGACTATCTATTTCAATGATATTGGTATTAATGGAGTAGCCGTTATTTGCATAGTCGAATATGGCCTGCAGGCTTTGCCCCTGCATAAACATGGCAAATACACCTCCTACTACGGCACCAGCAAATAATGCAGGAAGTGGCGGAATTTTCTTAAGCGCCAACCCCATAACAATCAGCGCAGGCAATAGTGCCCAGCCAGATATGGTGAAATTATCTTCTAGCGCTGTAGTGATACCCGCAATTTTGGCAAACGAAACGCTCTGGGCATCGATGACAAAGAAGCCTACACCTAGATAGATTAGAAATGCTATTACCATGGCGGGGATTGTTGTTGCCATCATATTTTTTATATGTGAAAACACATCCGTACCCGTAACGGCTGGGGCAAGGTTGGTGGTATCTGACAGTGGTGAAACTTTATCACCAAAGAAAGCACCAGAAACCACAGCTCCCGCTGTCCAGTACATGGGTATATCGAAGCCCTCGCCAATGCCCATTAATGCTAAACCAACGGTGCCTACGCTCCCCCAACTTGTACCTAACGAAACGGAAACGATTGCACAGATAACCATACCGGCAGCCAGAAAGATTTGAGGAGAAAGGGTCTTTAACCCATAGTAAATAATGGTAGGTACAGTACCGCTGGCTATCCAAATACCTATAATCATTCCAACTACAATAAGAACACTTACCGACGGCAAAGCCACGTGGATGACCTTAAAAATACCTGCCCGTACTTCTTCCCATGTAAGACCAAGATAAGTTCCCACAAAGCCGGTCAATGCTATGCCAATAGCAAGCGGTATATGAGGTTCAAACACGCCGAAGTAGAAGATCTGCATACCCAATATTAAGAGGGTTAAGATAACTGGCGTCAAAGCAAGATAAAGATGAGGTGTTGGCGTTTTTTCATTTGTCATATTACTACCCTGTAAATAAACATGTGAAGTGAACGAGGACTTAGCAAAACACCTTGCTTGAATCAGCTTTAATCCAGCTACTGATTTGAAGGTTTAATAAACATTGCTACGGGATGACATGGGGAAAAGATCGGTGACGCATATGAGTGGGGGTTGAGCTTTTTACAAACAAAAACGTCGCCAAGGCTTTTGCCCCAGCGACGTTGTTTAAAATCTAGCGATAGAGCTTTAACTTACTCTTGGCAGCTTATACTCGCTGATTCTGAAGCACTTGGCGCAAACTGAATATCTGCTACGCTCAAACTTGCCTTACCTGAGCTGCCTAACTCAAACGGTACGACAAGGCCTGTGAAGTCAATGCCCTCATCAACAAAGCACTGCAGGTCAATGCTCACGTGTGTCCACGTATCAGTAGGCATTGCTTTAAGCTGCTCGCTAATATCAATCTGTGTTGAACAGCTGCCGGCTGCATCACCTTCGCCCTCACAGTTCATGCCTACGGTAACAGCCCCATTAATATCTGAGTGACGGCTAACGTTAAAGCTTAGCGCCCCTTCAGTGAGTAACTGTGCACTTAAGTCTTCGCGGAAAAAGCTTTTGCTCGCAAAGCGCATCGCCGCAAATTCAGAACCATCAAAGGTAACTTTCCGTGCATCTTCTTGCACTACTTTATCTACAGTACGGTAGGTCAGCGCGCCAACGGTATGAGTGCTTGCGTTCACAGGTAGCGATTCATCACCTGAATACAGCCATAGTACCCACGGTGACTGCACGGCACCGTTTAGAATTTCCATTGCCTTGTTGTTATCCGTGCTTACTTTAATCTCAGTGTTTAGCGAATCGCTTAACACGTTTTCGGCATCAAAGGTTAACCCAAATCCATAGGGTAGCAATGGTTCGTAGGTCTCATCGCCCTTGTTCACGATTTGCTGAGGTTTTGACGGCCAAGAGAAAGAAAGCTTACCTTTAAAGTCTTGCTCGCCAAACAGCACGTCGGCTACCGCAGCACCTTCAGAGCCCGGCAACCAAGCGGCCACAAAGGCGTCGGACGCATTAAGCTCAGCATTTACCCACATTGGACGACCGCTGATAAATATAGATACCACTGGGATACCTTGTGACTTCAGCTTTTCAAGTAGTGCTAAATCTTTCTTACTGCCGTTTTGGTAGATTAGCGTATCTCTATCGCCATGGCCTTCTGCATACGGCTCTTCACCGAATACCACAATGGCTACATCAGGCTTAGCTTCAAAATCGCCCTCAACAGAAAGCTCAACGTTACCACCTGCACTTTCTACATGCTCTTTGATACCGTCGTATATAGAGCTTCCGCCTGGAAAGTCGTCATTGGTATTATTCGTGCCTTGCCATGTAATACTCCAGCCGCCAGACTGCTTACCAATATTGTCGGCACCATCACCAGCCACTAATATGTTTTTATTTGCAGAAAGAGGGAGAATTTTGTCAGTATTTTTCAACAGCACAAGTGACTCACGTACCGCTTGCGCTGCTACTTCACGGTGTTCTGCTTTGCCAATTAATGAACGGTCACCTGAAAGTGGTCGATTTGCTGGGCTAGGCTTATCAAAGATACCCGCTCTTGCTTTCACGCGAAGAATTCGGCGCACCGCATCATCGATACGAGTCATAGGGATAGTGCCGTCTTTTACTTGAGCAAGGGTGTTGTCATAAAGTACCTTCCAATCGTTAGGTACCATAAAGATATCTAGACCCGCGTTGATAGCTTGGGCGCAGTCTTCATTATTACAACCTTTAACTTGCCCATGGCCGTTCCAATCGCCTACTACGAAGCCGTCAAAGCCCATTTGTTCTTTAAGTACATCATTTAATAGATACTTATGACCGTGAAGTTTGTCGCCATTCCAGCTGTTGAACGACGCCATGACAGACTGTGCCCCAGCGGTCAATCCACCAACATAACCTTGAGCATGAATATCGAACAGGTCTTGCTCGCTAGCTAGGTTGTCACCTTGGTCGTCTCCACCTACAGTACCGCCGTCACCGACAAAGTGTTTTACAGTACTAATTACGCGCTGGTCACTTAAAAAGTCTTTGTTCGCTGCGCCCTGAAGACCTTTAACCACAGATGCTGCATATTCTCTAACAATCACTGGATCTTCAGAGTAGCTTTCATAGGTTCTACCCCAACGGTCGTCACGTACAACAGCCACCGTTGGCGCAAATACCCAATCAATGCCCGTCGCCATCACTTCTTTCGCTGTGATATGAGCAATTTTTTCCACTAACTTAGGATTATTCGCCGCACCTAAACCTATGTTATGCGGGAATAAAGTCGCACCAATAACATTGTTATGCCCGTGGACAGCATCAGTACCCCACATTGTCGGAATTGTCGAACCATCTAGGCTGTCGTCGACGGAAGCTTGATAAAGCTTTTCTGCAAGCTCCACCCAATCTTCAGGGGTTGCGTGCTTGTCGTTGTTCGGAAATGCGCCACCACCGTTAAGGTAAGAGCCAAACCCATACTTGCGCATATCTTCAACAGTGATGTTGCGAATTTCTGGCTGAATCATCTGCGCAATTTTCTGCTCAAGCGTCATGGTAGATAATATATCTTCAACCTTTTTTTCTACCGCTGGGTCAGACTTTACTTCGATATCTAGCTTAGGCCATATCTCACTGGCTTTATTCGATTTTTCTACGGCACTGTTAACTGAAGACGCGTCTTCATCGGATGCACAAGCGCTAACTAAGACACTGACCAGTGCACCTGCAACAACCTTCGCGATTAGACTTTTTCGCATTATTAATCCTCGTTACTTTTCAGTGGTTTGAAATTTAGATACGCGACTTCCTACAAGGCCATAATAAGCGATGTAAAGATAGCACGAAGCGGGTAATAGGAATGAAAGCGTCACCCCAATAAAGTCGGCCAGCATACCTTGAAAGAGTGGAACAATAGCACCACCCACAATAGCTAAGCATAAAATGCCTGAACCTTGAGGTGTGTCCTTACCTAATTGCTGTAATGCAAGACTAAAAATGGTAGGGAACATAATTGAGTTAAATAAACCTACGCCTAAAATGCTCCACAGGGCAAGATCCCCCGTAGTTGAAAGCGATAGCAAAATAAGACCAATCGCCATACAAGCATTGAAAGCCAATACAAAACCACCTGAGATTTTTTGCATGACTACAGCACCGATAAAGCGCCCTACCATGGCACCACCCCAGTAGTACGCCAGCAGTTTTGCTGCACTAGCTTCAGTTAGGCCACCCACCGCTGGGCTAGCTAAATAGTTAACCAGCATACTACCAATGGCAACTTCAGCACCTACGTACATGAATATACCCACCGCACCTAACACAAGGTGCTTGTGATGCCATGCGCCACCTTTAAATACACCTGCATTTGCGCCTGTGTGATTAAGCTTAGGTAACTTCAAGTACATGAATACAAGAGCCAAAAGCAGTAGCGAAGCCGCTAATATTAGATAAGGAACCTGCACATCTGACGGACTTGGCGTGCCGCCACCGTGTTCGCCTGTGGCACCGTAGATAAGATAAGAGCCGAAGAAAGGCGCCACTGTAGTACCAAATGCATTAAACGCTTGAGTCATGGTAAGTCGCGAAGAGGCCGTTTTAGGATCACCAAGTGCGGTGACATAAGGGTTGGCAGACACCTGGAGTATGGTAATGCCCGAAGCCAACACAAAGAGCGCTAATAGGAAAACACCATAAACTTGACTTGAGGCAGCAGGGAAGAATAGCAAACACCCCACGCAAGCTATAGCTAAGCCAAGCACAATGCCTTTTTGATAGCCGATACGCGACACAACCATCCCGGCAGGAAGCGATACAATAAAGTATGCGCTAAAGAAACAAAATTGAATCAACATTGCTTGCGTAAAGCTGAGGTTAAAAGCTCCTTTCAGGTAGGGAATAAGAATGTCGTTCAAACATGTAATAAAACCCCACATGAAAAACAACGTGGTAAGTGAGATTAGCGCAAAGCGGTAGTTACCGTTTGCCCCTTGCTCTTGGGCGGATGAAATGTTCGGCTGCACTGGTGTGTCCACAAGTAACCTCTGTTGCTATTTTTCGAATTAATGATAAATTTACATTTGAAAGCGCTTACACTTCGAGCAAACGAAATTTGTAAGCGCTTACATTGAGGTAGATAATTACATGAAGCGTTATCGAATTCAATGTAAATATGATGTTATTTGCGTCGCAATTGGCGAAGTAAATATGACGAAATTGTTATTGCTGGGACATTTCTCCAATGAAAGACATAAACCTTCCCTCAAACTCTATGATGCTGTCTAAAGACTTTCTGTTTGGTGTAGCGACGTCAAGTTTTCAAATAGAAGGTGATAGGAAGGGAAGGTTAGACTGCATTTGGGACACCTTCTGTGAAGAAGACGGAACGATCTCGGATGCAACAAACGGCGATATTGCTTGCGATCATGTTGCGTTATGGAAGCAAGATGTAGCACTCATCGAAAGTTTAGGTGTAGATGCCTACCGCCTATCTATTTCTTGGCCCCGCGTTATGAATCAGGATGGCACCGTTAACGAAATGGGCATGCAGTTTTATGTCGACCTAGTGAATGAGGTTGTTGAACGTGGTATGAAAGTGTTCGTAACGCTATATCACTGGGACCTTCCTCAACATTTAGAGGACAACGGAGGCTGGCTTAACCGCGACACTGCCTTTGAATTTGAAAAATATGCCGAAGCTGTCGCAAGTACATTAGGCGAAAAAGTTTATTCATACGCCACGTTGAATGAACCCTTCTGCTCTGCTTACTTAGGTTACGAAGAAGGGATACACGCGCCTGGCAAGACCGGCATAGCTAACGGGCGTCGGGCAGCCCATCACCTACTACTTGCTCACGGCCTAGCCTTAAAAGTACTTAAGCGTCTGTGCCCAAACAGCAAAAATGGGATTGTGCTTAACTTTAGCAACTGCCACACGATAGGCAGTGACAGTAACGATCTTGAAGCCGCAAAACTTGCCGATGAATATCATAATCAATGGTATTTACAGCCAATCATAGATGGTAAGTATCCTGACGTAATCGAACGGCTAGACGCAGGCGTAAGGCCTGAAATCCTAGATGGTGACATGGACCTTATTTCACAACCTATCGATTACCTGGGCATCAACTTTTACACTCGCACACTGTATAAAAGCGACGGAGCAGGTTGGTTTGAAGTTGTGCCTCCTGCTACCACCGAACTTACGGCTATGGGTTGGGAAATCACGCCAGATGCATTTACAGAATTATTAGTTGATCTTAATCAGCGCTACGCGCTGCCGCCTATCTACATCACTGAAAACGGTGCGGCTATGAAAGATGAACTAATTGATGGCGAAGTAAAAGATGACGATCGAACTGCCTATTTCCATACCCACCTTAATGCAGTTGATGAAGCGATGAAGCAAGGCGTGGATATACGCGGATATTTTGCCTGGAGCCTGATGGATAACTTTGAATGGGCGCTGGGCTATTCAAAGCGCTTTGGCATTGTGTATGTAGACTATGAGACGCAAAAACGTACGTTGAAACAAAGTGCTTTAGCCTACTCAAAACTGGTTAAGAGCCGTGTAAATGGGTACATTAGCGGTATCAAATAAGAATAAGTACCGAACTGTATGGCAACAATTTATCAAGTCTCAGAAGCTGCGGGTGTTTCACTAGCTACCGTGTCTCGTGTTATGAATGGTAACGCTCGGGTGAGTGAACGCACGCGCAAGAAAGTAGAAGACGCGATGGCATCCTTGGGGTATCAACCCAATGCTATTGCCCAGTCTCTGGCGTCAAACCGGACGAACAGTGTAGGTTTACTCGTATCAGAGTTGCATGGCTCCTACTTTGGCGACTTGATGAGCACCGTAGAGCAGGTACTAAAGCAAAACGGCAAACACGTTATTATTACCGCCGGACACGTCGATGAAAAACGTGAACACGAGGCTATAGAGTTTTTAAAAAGTCGTCGCTGTGACGCTCTCATTTTGCACGCTGAAGCAGTGTCTGATGAATATCTAAAAAAACTCGTCGACGGTAACATTCCCGTTGTTGTCATTAACCGCATGGTAGATGAATTAAATGACAACTGCTTTGTTGTGGACAACGAACAAGGCGGCTATCTGGCCACACAGGCAGCAATTAATGCTGGCCACAAGCATATTGGTTATATCAGCGGCCCACTGTTTAAAAAAGATGCCAGTGATCGGCTTTCAGGCCACAAGCGCGCACTTGAAGAGGCCGGGATTAGGTTTGAAGAAATCAGTATGTTTGAAGGAGATTTTCACGAATCAGCAGGCCAAGACGGTATGCTCCACCTTCAAAAACACTATCCCAATTTTACTGCGCTAGTTTGCGCCAACGACGAAATGGCCTCAGGTGCAATGACAGCAGCAAGAGAAGCTGGCTTTGATATCCCTGAACAGCTTTCCATTGTTGGTTTCGATAACGTGTTATTTTCACGTTATCTTTACCCTAAACTTACCACAATAAATAACCCTATCCACGCTATGGGAGAAATGGCGGCTTATTGGGTGCTTCAACATGTTTATAACATAAAGAGCCCTATCCCAATTGAGCATCTGTTTGTTCCTGAAGTGATAAATAGGGATACATTAGGCAACCTATAAAATGAATAAAGCCCTGTCTCCATCTCTGTATTACACCCTAATTGTCTCGCTTGGAGGCTTTATTTTCGGTTTCGACGCCAGTGTAATAGCGGGAGCCAATGGCTTTATAGACGCTGAATTTGGTTTAAACGACTGGCAGCAGGGGTTTGTTGTCAGTTCACCTACCCTTGGAGCACTCGTCGCTATGCTATTTGCTGGCGGTATCAGTGACGCTATAGGCAGGCGAAAAGCGCTTATACTTGTGGCATTCTTATATTTACTTTCGTCTGTTGGCTCTGCCCTCGCCCCCAACTTCGAACTGCTGGTGCTCTCTCGGTTTATCGGCGGCATTGCATTCTGTTCATTAATTATCGCCCCACTGTACATTTCCGAAATTAGTGCACCACGCAATAGAGGAAAGATGGTGTCGGTTAACCAACTCAACATTGTGTTTGGCTTCGCCCTATCCTATTTCACCAACTATTACCTGTTGCAGCTGAGTAACAGCGGTGCAGGTTGGGTGATCGACATTGGCTTAGATATACATTTGTGGCGCTTTATGTTGGGCCTGGAAATTATCCCAGCACTTATTTGGTTTAGCTTACTTTTTACTATTCCTCGCAGCCCCCGTTGGCTGGTGTTAAAGGGCCGTCAGCAAGAGGCAGAGCATGTAATAAACCGCTTATTTGACCATGAACAAGCAAAAGCGCTGGTTGAGGATATTTCGTCATCTTTGAAAGAAAAATCCTGGTCACTGGTCGAGCGACTTGGCTTTCTAAAAACAAAAGCCATGCGTTTCCCTTTGATGGTGGGCGTTATTATCGCTATTGCGCAGCAAATTACTGGCATCAACGTTATCTTTTTCTATGCTCCTACTATTTTTGAACAAAGTGGTGTGGGTACCAATGCAGCTTTTATGCAAGCGGTATTGATTGGTCTGGTAAATGTAGCGTTCACCATAGTCGCCATGCTCACCATTGATAAGTGGGGCAGAAAGCCTTTATTGTTAATAGGCCTTGCTGGCGTAGTGATCAGTATGGCTATCTGCACTTATGGATTTAAGCAAGCAACCTATCAAGTGCAGCAAACTGAGATTACAGAGCTTTCCCAAAAGAATCCATCAGTCGCCGCCAAGCTAACTCCGTTTACCGATGAAACCTATTATTCAGATGTGAGCTTTAAGCGTGCGCTTAAAGCCGTGCTAACAAACAGTGAATACGACACCTATCAGCAACCGCTACTTACTAGCAGTATTACTATGAATGCGCCGTTAGTGCTTTTTGGCATCATTGCCTTTGTTGCTTCGTTCGCTATGTCTTTGGGCCCTGTTATGTGGGCCATGCTGGCCGAGATATTTCCTAACCAAACTCGGGCACTTGCTATTTCTCTGGTGGGTATGGTGAATTCACTCACAAGCTTCTTGGTTCAAATGGTCTTCCCATGGGAGCTTGCCAATTTAGGGGCTGCCGCCACTTTTGCCATATACGGCGGCTTTGCTTTAGTAAGCTTGATACTGGTCGCCAAGCTCTTCCCTGAAACCAAAGGAAGAAGCCTGGAAGACATTACAAAAGACTTCGAGCAGTTCGCTACAAAGTAGCGCGATGCTCGCCGTTGACGGTAACCATGCTAGGTTCGTCTAACTGTACGTTTTTATGCACCACAAGGGCTTGAGGTGTGACGTGTGAAGCAATTATCACTAGCTTATCGGTAGCATAGCGGTTTAACACGTCACACACACGTTGTTGTGTATGAACGTCTAAGCCTTCAAACGGCTCATCCACAAGCAACACTCGTGGTTTAGCTAAAATAGCACGAGCTAGCGCTACGCGCTTTCTTTCACCACCAGACAGTGGTCGTCCTGCTTTGCCTACCCAGGTAGTCAATAATAAGCCCTTATCCAAACCTAGCTCTTGCAAAAGCGCCGTCATTTGATTGTGGGGTGTTTCCTGTCCAGCAGGATCTAAATTCAAAGCAAGCGTGCCCGATAATATGATGGGCTCTTGCTCAACATAGCGCCAGTTTGAGACTAAACCAGGGGGCATGTTCACACCATCAATCTCTCGTTTTCCGTTAGCAGGAAGTAGCCCAGCGAGCCCCTGAAGCAAAGATGATTTACCACAACCAGAGGCACCCGACACACAAACCACACCTTTGGCTGGCATGCTGGTACTCACCTTATTCGTACGACGGCCTTTTATCGAAAAATCCGTTAAGGTTATCGCGGTATTTACCTCTCTTTCGCAAAGCATCTTGACGGGTGTTGTTTTCATTTGCCGAAGCGCTTTTACGCTTTGCTTGTATTGTGCAAACTTAGATATGCTTGAAAAAGCGTTTCCTGCCCAATCGGGCGCCGCAAGCAATACCATAGGCACTACGATAGCGATGGGTGCAAAAAGCAACGTCTGTGCGATAGATAAAGCTCCAGACATTATTAGCACAACCAGCAAAAACGCTATACCCTGAAACCACCACGCGGCACGATTAGCTGTATTTTTTTGTGCGATCTTTTCTTGCCATACTGCTTTAGCACTAACGTTTTTTCCGATTATGTTTGATGTTTCTTTCTCTTTATCATCTAGCGTACTGGCATTAGAAGCGCTATGGCTATTGTGCTCCCAATTAACGTTGTCTTCGCGATGACCTTCAAGCCCCCTGCTTAAATGCCAGATTGCACTACTATTTAAAAAGTTGTTTGACGCTTGTCTAAACTCGGCGTTCGCGCACGTCGCGCGCTCAGCGATACGAAGCGCCCCTAGCCCTTGTAGTGCCGCGACTAACGACCATGCCGCAAACAGGGCAATAAGCAATCCTGACCCAGGAAAGCCAAACCACGTGGCTATAAAACAAAGACTCGTGAAAATAAATATAGCGCTAGACAGCGGCGCTACCCACGCTATCCAACGACTAGCCAGCTCTTCGGTATGATGAGCTAGTGCTTCCGTCGTTAAGGCTTTTTCATTAATCTGGCTGTTTTCTAGCTGGCTAAATACGCCTAATCTAATATTAGCTATTCGAGCGAGTAAATCGTTGTGGCCAACCCACATACTGGCGTAGCCTGATGCAATGCGAAGTAGCGCTAGTGCGCGGATAACAACAGCAGGAATAACATAATTAAAGCCCACAGGCGCAATTGCGCTGACAGCAATAAACCAAGAAGAAATAACCAAGATACTGACGCCTGCTACACCATGAGCTAAGGCGAGCAATACAGTTAAATAGGCGGGTTTAGTACGATTCATTTGTCGATGCCTGCTCTTTGTTTTGGCTAGCTATTGATACTGTTTTCACTTCACCATCTTTTATAGTCCAAAAGTGTGTGAACCAATTGGCAGGCAGTGCCTTGTGTGAAGCCCAAATCAAGGCCCTGTTTTCACCTAGGCGATTGATAAGCTGAGCTAACCTGTGATGTTGGGGATCAGGTAAATGCGCCGTTGGTTCATCCAATAACCATATGTCTGCGTCTCGCAACAAAGCCCTTGCTAAAGATAAACGCTGCGCTTCGCCCCCAGAAAGTAATGGGTAGTCTGTCATTAACGTGTCTAATCCATAGGGTAATTGGGCTAGCCACGGCCCCAATTCTACGGCGTGAAGCACCTCGTTAAGCGCTTCATCCGTATAGCTGTCATCAAGGCATAGGTTTTCTCGTACCGAACCTGGGGTAACCACTGGGTGCTGCGTAATCCACACAACCGACTCGCTAAACTTGTGAGATGCAGGGCGCTGTCCACCTAGCGCCTCTAACAACAGCGTTTTACCAGTCCCCGAAGCACCGCTGAGTAAAATTCTATCGCCTTTGAAAACATAAAGGCTATCTGAGCTAAGTAATGCAGGCAGTTGGTTTGTAGAGGATGATAACGACGTAAATAGCGACGCGTTCATCTCAAAAACGTTAAAGTGAGAGGCTGCAAGCAAAGATTCGCGTACTGTATTTATACGCTTAGAGTGGCTATCTTCTTTTGTGTCTGAAAACATTTTAATTTGAGCTTGAATGGGAACAGAAAACAAAGGAGAAAGTTCGTCTTGCGCGGCTTCTGCTTGTGCTTTTTGATGATAGATCTGACCCAATTTTTTCATTTCACTTAACAGTAAGGGTACGGTAAGCAACACCCACAAACCTTGCTGTAGTGTTATTGCTGGGCCAATATCTAATTCGCCCAGCAATGAAAAACCGATAAATACCGCCACTAAGGCCACGGCTAGCGTGGCGAAAAAGTCCAACACGCTGTTAGATAGAAACGCCACACTCACCACTTTCATAGTTCGCGTATTTAAATTATCACTGGCTTGCTTTAACAAATCAGTTTGTTTTTGATGCGCTTGAAAGCTGGCTAGCATAGGCAGTGCAGTCAAGCGATCGGTAAACAAGCTACCCAATCGTTCAAGCGCAATAAAGTGCTTGCGATGCAGTGCGGCCGCCCCTTTGCCTACGATGATCATAAAAAGTGGCACAACAGGTAGTGTAAGAAGTAGACCAAACCCGATTACGGGGTTTATAAAGAAAATAACGACTAAAGCCAGCAATGGCACTATCACCGCTATCAATTGCTGCACTCGATATTCTAGCGCCCAATCGGTAAAAGCCTGCATATGCTGCAGCCAAAGGGTTTGCCAGTAATACACTGAGTGCTGGCGAATAAGCGCATACTGACGGGCTACAAACACCTGTTTCAAACACACTTCAAGTTGATCAAAGGCCTTCGCTTTACCCATACTAGAAAAGGCGTTAAACGCGCCTTGAAATAACCAGCAGAATGCTAAGCTGCAAGAAAGCCCTACAATATCGCTACGGGTAGTGGATGTTTTATTCATCACCCAGTCTTGGGCAATATTAGAAAAATAATAAAAGCCAATAATTAAAGAAAAAAGCGACAAACACTTAACCGCTACCTGTGATATAAGCGAACGGCGCAAGCCAAGCGATAGCGCGCTATCCATTTCCTTACACCACTTAGTAAGTGTTTGCCTGTTGGGAACCTTTTCATTAGTCACTGTTTGTTTCTATCTTTTTATGTTGCTTCGTTTCTTCGAAGTGGTGGAGAGTTGGCTACAAGAACACTTTCCCTCACCTTTCAATAATCCTGATAGCGCAGTGTTCACCCGTTTTCAAACCTTCAGCAGCAGAGGCTGCTGAAGGTCCCTCATGGATAGGTTAACGGCGTGTTCTCTGGCCAGCCTACCTCCACTTCTATTCTTGTTCTTCGGGTCTATCCATGTTCTCCGTTGACTCTAACCACATGGCGTTGATAATGCCGAAAGAGCACGCCAATAAAACTCCCAATATCCACGCGAAATACCACATAAATATCTCCTTAATAAATAGTGTGAGATTGGTCGAGGTCATCATTTTTGATACGACCACGCATCACGTAAAAACTATAGGCAGTGTAGCTCAGTACAATAGGCACAAAGATGCAGGCAACGATGAACATAACGTTTAGTGTCATATGACTCGACGTAGCGTCCCATACTGTAAGGCTGGCCTCAGGCATAGTGATGCTTGGCATTAAGAACGGAAACATTGAACAACCCGCAGTTAAAATTACGCCTGTAATAAACAGCGCACTTGATACGAACGCCATACCCGGGTTGCCTTTCTTAGAGAAGAACGCGCAGGCAAGACCAGCTACTACACCTAATACAGGGGCTATCACCATGAAAGGATATTTGCTGTAATTGCTCATCCAAGCGCCCGCTTCAATAGCTACCTCTTTCTTAAGCGGGTTCGATGTAGCAATGGTGTCTACCGCAGAGGTAATTACAAAGCCATCTAAACCAAATGCTACCCAAAAACCTGCAATGACAAACAATGCAACGCCTACCAGACTCAATATTACAGACACAGCTCGTGCGCGAACTTCAATAAAGCCATCAGTTTTCATTTGTAACCAAGTTGCGCCATGGTTAAGTAAAATAGCCACCGACAGTAACCCACTCACTAAGGCAAAAGGTGTTAGCAGCCCGAAGAACGACCCTGTATAAGTAGATTTCAGAGTATTATCTAATTCGAAAGGCACCCCTAACAGCAGGTTACCGAACGCAACACCGAAGATGAGCGAAGGAATGATACCACCAGCAAATAAGGCCCAGTCCCAAGCTTTGCGCCACTGTGGGTTAGGCAATTTACTGCGGTAATCGAAGCCAATCGGACGCATCCATAAGGCGATTAGCGTCAACGCTAAAGCAAGATAAAAGCCGGAAAACGCCGTAGCATAAATCATCGGCCATGCAGCAAAGATTGCACCACCTGCTGTAATAAACCACACCTGATTACCATCCCAGTGAGGCCCAACAGTGTTAATCATCACGCGTCGCTCTTTATCGTTTTTACCGATAAGTGTAAGCAAGGCACCCACACCTAAATCGAAGCCGTCTGTCACTGCAAAACCAATTAGCAGAACGCCAACTAAGCACCACCAAATGACACGTAACAGTTCATAATCAATCATGCTTTTGCTCCTTGCTCATCAAGGTCAATAAGATCAAGTTCGGCCTCAATTTTGGTGTCTTCTGGAGGCACCGGACCTTTTTTCGCGAATTTTTTCATCAAATAAAAGCCGATGATGAACATTATTGTGTAGAAGACGGTATAGGCCACGATGGTGGTTACCACGTCGCTAATCGCCAAATTAGACACAGAGGTATGGACCGGCAATACTTCTGCAATAGACCATGGCTGACGACCATATTCAGCGACGAACCAGCCTGCTTCACACGCAATCCAAGGAAGTGGCAATCCATAGAGAGCGCCTTTTAGCAGCCAGCGAGGCTGAGTGATTTTGTGTTTTGTGCTGTAGTAAAAAGCACATAAGAAAAGCGCCAGCATGATAAAGCCTGCAGCAACCATGATTCGGAAGCTCCAAAATAGCGGCGCTACCGGAGGAATGCTGTAGTCAACGGCTTGTTGAATGGCATTTTCTGAAGGGTTAGAAACATTATCGGTATAAGGCTCTAACAACATAGCGTACCCAAGACTGTCTTTGTTCGCTTCAAAAGCAGCGCGTTGCTCAGCGGTCGCAGTGCCGTTTCTAACATCATCAAGCACTTCGTACGCTTTAATGCCGCTTAAGATACGCTCGCGGTTTTCTTCTTTTAAATCTTTTATACCTTTTACTTCTTCAGTTAACGAGCGTGTAGCAATAATGCCCATTGCCCACGGAATCTGAAGTGCATACTCGGTTTCTTCTTTTTCATCGTTCGGTATACCGAAAACAGTAAAAGGAGCCGGCGCGGGGTGGGTTTCGTACTCTGCTTCTACAGCAGCCAACTTCACTTTTTGTACGTCACCAAGTTCATAACCACTTTCATCACCCAACACAATAACTGAGAGGCTTGAAGCCAAGCCAAAACTTGCAGCAATGGCGAAAGAACGGCGAGCAAAAGCAATATGCTTATGTTTAAGTAGGTAATAGCTTGAAATGGCCAACACAAACATAGCACCGGTCACGTAACCTGCAGATACCGTATGAACAAACTTGACCTGTGCAACCGGATTAAAAATGACTTCAGCGAAACTAGTCATTTCCATACGCATGGCTTCAAAGTTAAATTCAGCGCCTACCGGGTACTGCATCCAGCCATTAGCGATTAGGATCCAAAGCGCTGAGAAGTTTGAACCAATGGCCACCAGCCAAGTTGCCATAAGGTGTTTAACCTTCGACATTTTGTCCCAGCCAAAGAAAAACAAACCTACAAACGTAGATTCTAAGAAGAACGCCATCAATCCCTCAATGGCCAGCGGTGCTCCAAAGATATCACCTACATAGTGAGAATAATAAGACCAGTTCATGCCGAACTGAAACTCCATGGTTAAGCCCGTAGCTACCCCGATGGCAAAATTAATCCCAAACAGCTTTCCCCAAAACTGGGTCATTTGCTTGTATATCTCTTTACCTGTCATTACGTAAACGGATTCCATAATGGCAAGTAGAAAACTAAGCCCTAGTGTTAAGGGTACAAAAATAAAGTGGAACATCGCAGTTAATGCAAATTGCCACCGCGATAGTTCTATTAACGTATCGCTCATGGGTTATCTCCCTTGTCTCTTTTGCGCGATAAGCGCTTGACCTTAAATAAATTTATTGGTTATTCAGTGGTAGTCACATGAACATTCATCACAGCTAGAGCATGGTTTGTGCCATACATCACTATGCTCGTTAATCTGAACTAACAATCGATGAATGACAGTCTATTCGTACTGTGCAGGACAATTATTCCATGGCGAAAAGTTGCGCACTTTGATCCATCGCAAGGATCTAATATGTTCACTGCGCCAATTTTGTCACTTTTAATGACAAAATTGACACAAGCACAAAGAAGAGGGGCGCCGTAGCGTTGTTTAATAGGTTGAGAGGAGAGCTTTTGCTTCAGCTGATACAAAATTAACTTAAATTACTGCAGAGAATAGGTCAGTGTGAACGCGCCGCGCAATTCACCAAGTTCAAACCCTGAGGCCTCATCTTTGGGGTAATATTTTAAAATTTCGTCCTTTACTGAAAGTGCAACTTGGCCACCGTGGCACGTCATGCAAACTTGACCTTGTTGAATAGCCATCATGTACCGGAATTCGCCAATGTCACTGTCATATTTATAGGTATCCATAGGCGTAGGTGGCTGTTTACCCTCTAGCTTAGCCTTTGCCAATAGAGAGGCGAAAAGCGCTAGCTGCTCGCGCTCCCACTCGTCTGGCGCGTTATTCGGGTTTCTCACTTTTAGCGCAGTGCGCCCGACTTCCCATCCATTTTGGGTAAAACTTTCGGCGATAGGCTCGGCGGCCAACTGACACTCTTGTACACCCGCTTCCAAACCGCCAGACTGAATTGCCTGTTTTAGTCTAGATTTAAGCGCTCCACCAAGGGCTTTTGCGTGAACTCTCGCCTGCTTCACTTTTGTTTGTACTTCGCTGTCAACTAGCTCATTGTTTTGTGCATTCGCGAGAGGGCACCCAGCGCTTACTGCTAACCCCAACGCAATTAAAAAGATGCGTTTTCTCATTGTGTAACTCTCCTATTGACGGACGTATTGGCAATCAGGCATTGTCATTCAACTAAAACAATCAACAAGCTCTATGCCAATATATTAAGTTGGCGAGATAAAAGTAGCATTAACCAATACGCTGACAATGAACATATCAATTGTACAAGCAATGATAGATGCAATAGACAAGCCCGCTATTTTCATCAATCAAAACTACATTATTGAGGCGGTCAATGCGCCTTATAGAGATACTTACCCTGTCGACATCAAGCTCGGTTATAGCACTTGCTATCAAGTATCTCATCGCAACAGCAAGCCCTGTGATCAATGCGGCGAGCAGTGCCCTATGCAAGAAAGCAAAAAATCTGGACGAGCAGCAAGCGTGGTAAGAGTATTATGACTCTTGACGAGGTAGAAGATACGTATCTTGCTCAGGTAGCGAGCTCCTTTAAAGGCGATATAAATAGCCTTGCAGACGCATTAGGCGTAAGTACCCGCACGCTTTACCGAAAGCTTAAAAAGGCCGGTATTAAAGAACTTAATTAAAATATGGAAATATCCATCCAACGCACGCTATGATAAAAAAGCGCAACGTAAAAAGATAAACAATGTCGATTAAACGCCTGACAGCCTTAACACTCTGCCTTTGTATGCTTTTGCAAAATGCATTAGCACTAGGGCTTGCTTCGCATACTATGCAGCACGCCCGCGGGTTCGTGGGCGACGATATTGAACTTATCTGTACTGGCAAAACCATGCGCTATATATCGGTAAGTGCAACAGCGCTTGAAGGTGAATTTGTATTTATAAGCCCAGAGCTACTTAAAGCACCTGTTGAGCACGTAGATTGTACCAACGGTACGCTGGCAGACCTTCCGCACATTGACAATGTGCCGGTAGATTCAACGGCGGTGCTATCCCTTGTGCGCTATCGCGCCTTAGTATCTCGTCTTGCGGCAGCGCCCTATACATCGTTTGCCTTTGCCGCCCCGCTAGGCCGCGCTCCACCAATTGCATAACAAAACCTAAAAACACGCTCAACGCGCATGGTTTAACCGTGCATATAGTTCGTTTATTTAATGGAATTGTTATGAAGTATTCTTTACTGGCGTTCGCTGTTACAGCTGCCTGTACATCTGCACACGTTTTGGCAAACACATCTGAGTTTATTGACAGCGCTTCAACAGAAGTGATTACTGTGATGGGCTCTTCGCTTAATGATAATACAGTAGAAATAGAGCGAGAAGCGGTGACAGCCGCTACCAACTTAGACGCTGACTTTGGCGATCAGTTAGCGCAATTGCCGGGCGTATCCATTTCCCGAAACGGCCCGGTTACAGGCCTTATTCAATACCGAGGACTGTTTGGCGATAGAGTGAGCGTATCCATCGACGGTGTCGACATCGCTGGCGCGGGGCCTAATTCCATGGACTCGCCATTATCCCACGTCCTGCCAGAGCCAGGGCTTACTGCCACTTTGTATCGCGGTATTGTACCGGTGAGTGCTGGAGTACAAACGCTAGGCGGCAAGCTGCGTATTAACGCAGATGCAGCATCCCTTTTTGCTTTGGGAAGCGGTATTACTGGCAGTGTAAATGCCAGCTTAATTGGCCTAGGTAACGGACAGCAATACCAGGGCAATGTGCTTTTCAAAACGGACCAAGCCTTTATTAGCGGCACGTACATGCATCAGCAACGTGATAAGCGAGAATCGGGCGATAACACCGTTATTCCTAATAGCCACTACCAAAGGAATGGCGGCAAATTTAGACTTGGCTACGAATGGGGAAAACACCAAGTAAACGTAAGCTATCAACAGCTAAATACCGATGAAAGCGGCACACCTGCATTAGCCATGGATATAGGTTTTATCGATGCAGCATGGTACCGACTCGGTTATCGCTATAACGCCGGCGAAGCCGAGTATTTTGCTATAAATTGGTTTGGTAACAGTAACCAACACGCCATGGATAACTTTTCTCAGCGCATGGTAATGTCTGCTGACATGGCAAGAGAGAATAACGCTGACGCTATCGCTCAAGGCATGGATGCCAAGTACGTTGCGCCGTTAAATAGTGGCGAGCTTGAATTGGGCGCTTATCTGCACCACAGCCGAAATAACTCTGTTATTACTAACCCCAATAACAGTATGTTTTTTGTAGATAACTTTACTAATATACAAAGAGATACCGCGAGTATCTATGCCCAATGGACAGTAAATACAGAAGCCTATTCATCTACTTACGGTGCGCGATACACCCTTATTACTATGGATGCTGGAGAAGCGGGTTCTAACATGGTGATGATGAACCCAGCAGTTGCTACGTTGGTCAGTGATTTTAACGCCGTTGAGCGTGACAAAAACTACAACATGCTGGATATAGCCGCTACCACCCGATACCATGCAAGCGACTCCCTTGATATCGTGCTTGGCATTTCTCAGAAAAATCGCGCCCCTACCTATTTCGGACGTTACACCTGGCTGCCACTTGGCATCTCGGGCGGCATGGCTGACGGTTTTAACTACATAGGTAACCTTGATTTAGACAATGAAACCGCGCGCAAATTAGATATGGGTATTGATTACACCTATCAAAACTGGACTATTGCGCCCCGCTTTTTCTATCAAGATATAGAAGATTACATCACCGGCTCACCTAGCACGAATATGGCGGCGAACATGGTGTCTACCATGATGGCTGGTACAGCGCCATTTCAGTGGACGAATACCGACGCTGTGATTAAGGGTGCGGATATGACGGTGCAAGGTCAGCTTAGTGAAAACTTAAGTGTGCGAGCAGTAGCAACCATTCAGCATGGTAACCGTGATGACATTGATGATGCTTTGTTCCGCATTGCGCCAGAACAGTTAACAACAACCGTTCAATGGAATACGCAAGTATTTGATGCGCCGCTTCAAATGCAGCTAAAATCAGAGTTAGCAGGTGCACAAAACCATATCTCCGCGCTGCAAAATGAGGCACCCACAGCAGGCTATGGTTTATTTCATATCTCGGGGCTTTTAACGCTTTTTGATAATGCACAGTCAAATCTTCAGGTTACGGCCACTATTCATAACCTTTTCGACAAACAATATGCCCCACACACAGCGGGCATTAATCGAGTCATGAATGCCGATGTTGAAGTAGGTGAGCGTGTGCCTGGTGCTGGGCGGGAGTGGTATTTGTCACTGAACTATCGCTTTTAAGCAGCCCAAAAAATAACGGAAAAAGGCAAAAAACATGCTGAGCTTAAAAAGCTAACTTCTTAAGCTCTTTTTTCTATAACAATGTCCCGTCCTGAAATACGTTGACATAAAGAGGACTTCTTTATGACAACTTCAAGTAATCAAAGACCTAAGCGCACACAGCGTGATTACACCTTAGCTTTTAAATTGGGTGTAGTTGAGCGTGTAGAAAAAGGCGAATTCACTTATAAGCAGGCACAAGCTCACTTCGGGATACAAGGAAAGTCGACGGTACTAGTTTGGCTGAGAAAGCATGGTAGACTTGACTGGTCAAAACCATTTCAGCATCCACTTATGCCTAGTTCAAAAGAAACACCAGCCGAAAAAATAAAACGCCTCGAGAGAGAATTAGCCGATGAAAAGCTCCGTAATAAAATCCTCAATGGGATGGTAGATATTATGGATAACGAGTATGGAGCGGGCCTCAGAAAAAAGTACTTATCCGGTACGTTTGGCAAGCCAAAACAAGAAAAGAAATAGGTTTGGCGGCAGCATGCCGGGTTGTGGGAATATCCAGGCAGTCGGTTTACCAGGCTGTTTCTCGTATGGAGCATAGAAGAACAGAGCTATCGGTGATTAAAGAGTGGGTACTTTATTGGCGTAAGTTTATGCCACAAATAGGGACGCGCAAGCTCTACAAACTAATAAAACCGAAACTGATTGAGCACAGCATTAAACTAGGTCGAGATGGTTTTTTTACTTACTTAAGGAGTGAGGGACTACTCGTTAAGCCAAAGAAAAGCTTTACCAAAACTACATTCAGTAAACATTGGATGAAAAAGCATCCAAATTTACTTAAGGAAGAAGGGCTCCATAATGCAGAGCATGTGCTTGTTAGCGATATTACTTACCTTGAGTCTGACCAAGGCGTGCATTACCTATCGCTGGTGACCGACTCTGGTTCCCGGAAGATTGTTGGCCATCACTTAAGTTCAGACATGAAAGCTGAGAATGTAGTGAAAGCACTAAAAATGGGCCGTTAAAGATAACCGGTATAAAGGCAACGCTGTACACCACTCTGACAGGGGACTGCAGTACTGTTCAGCTATTTATCAGAAGGAATTAACAGCATATGGTATTCATCCTTCAATGACAGATGGATACGATTGTTACCAAAACGCATTGGCAGAGAGAATCAATGGCATACTCAAACAAGAGTTCTTACTCTACCGATGTAAAACCATCGAAGAGTTGAAAATACTCGTTACCGAATCAATTAATATTTACAATGAAATGAGACCGCACTTAGCATTAGATATGGAAACGCCTAACGCAGTGCATAATAGAAAAGGCCAGCTTCGAGAGCTGGCCTAATAACTGTCAACCTATATCAGGACGACACACAAGCTTGTTATAGCCTGCCATAGCAGGCGCAGGGCTAACAGCGTTACCACAATTTTGAACGCCAGCATAAATTTTTCCGCTGGAATACGCTTTAATACTTTCAAACCGAAGAATGTGCCGAGCGCACCACTGGTGGTCATAATGATGATAAGCCCCGCCCACTGTGCAAATGAAAATCCTACAAAGGTAAATACGAAGGCTTTAAGGCCGTGTTGAAGTGTCATGCAACTGGCAAAAGTGCCGGTTATCTGCATTTTACTGTAATTATTTCGGTGTACAAATGCCGCCACCAAAGGCCCTGTGGCACCAACAAACATTGAAACCAAGGTGGTCACCAAACCAGCCAATGTCCTACCTGCGGGCTTCATTTCTTGTGCTTTGGGTTTACTCCCCCACACTAAGAATAGGATAAATGCGGCCACCGCAAATTGAATTATCACCAGCGGCAGCTGAACCACAATAAACGACGCGAAAAAAGCGCCAACGATCGCGCCTAAAGAGAAGTACTTCAGCATACGCCAGTCAATATGCTTTGCCGTCATCAATGCACGGTTACCGTTTGAACCAAGCTGCACTAGGCCGTGAACGGGGATCAGCGCACTAACCGGCATAGTACTGGCCATTACCGCCAGTAACAAAACCCCGCCACCAATTCCCAATGTTGCTGTCATCATAGACGTAAAGAACGAAGTAACAACAAGTATGACTGAGGATGACATCGACAATGTGTCGTTGGCCGTTAACCAGCTAAAAAGTATTTCCAAGGGTTAAATTCCCCTTTATTTAGGGCACTGTTTACGTGAATTTAGTGATCATAACACCGCAGCGAATCGTTTAAAAATCATACAGAATTTACCCATTTCGCATTAGGTTATTCATCATGCCTTCTATTAGTTATTTACACAAAGCACTTCAAATAATATGCGACAAGCACAGTACAAAAGACGCCAAGCTTGTTGCCAGGCAAATTCTCCATAATAGCGGCTTTACTGATGAAGATATCTATAACTGTTTAAAGCAGGGCTCAATTATTCGCATTACCATATTTGAAGCATAGAGTAGCATTAAAACTTACATCTTATACTTACCGCTTGCCCACTCATCCGCATGGGTCTAATTTCGACACCTAAAACCCATTGACTTTCTTTATTGTGCACAGGATACTCGGGTCATTAAATACTCACTAGCAGCCTTGTTTTTAAATACTATGCCTAAAAACACGAATACACATACTGCTTACTCAGCGTCTGCGCTGATTATTATTCTCGCTATTCTAAGGAATGGGCGGGTTAGCTAGTGTGTAAATAGAATTCACTAAACCCGCCGCAAAGGCGGGTTTTTTATTGGCTCGTCTTGCGGTAAAAATAACGGAACGACAGCCATGAACAATCCAATATCTCACGTATTACAACAGCTGCATGACGCAGTAAACCGCGGCGATCAAGACGCCTTATCCCAATGTTATGCGAGCGATGCAACTGTGGTCGCTACCCCCATGTCCAGTTCAACGCAAAACCAAGCCGCTGAAGAACATGCCACGCAGCGCGACTGCGTTGATGCCCTACTTAAATTTCAAAAGAAATTCATGCCCGATCATTTTGTTACAACCGGAGATGAACGGGTTATACAAGCCGGTGACGTAGCGCTTGTCGTCGCTAAGCTTTACCTTGTGCCCAAAGCAACACCCAACGCCCTACCCTGCGAAGGCAAGCGCGCCGTTTACGTTCTGCAAAGGGATGTAAGTGGTGAATGGCGCTGTGTCATCGATAACTTTTTCGGTACTGACTTGTTAGATTTTGCGTGATCCTCTCAAACCCAAGTATTTAATTCTAAAAATCAGAATGGTTAGATGAATTTTTACGCGCTTTAAATCAACAAAAACGAACATAAGATTTATCTCGAGATTTACGATGTACTCACAACAAACTTAATCCAAGAGGAAATCACAATGTTTAATATTATAAAATCAATGGCAGCGCTTGTTACTGGCTTAACCTTTCTTGTTCCTTCTGTGCAAGCGGGAGAGCCAGCCAAGAGCCTTCTGCCCCCCGACAACCACACGGTCATTCTTATCGACCACCAGCCTCAAATGGCGTTTGCTACACGCTCACATTCAATCGAAGACGTGCGCAACAACGTTACAGGTCTGGCAAAATCTGCAAAAGCATTTAACGTACCTACTATTCTGACAACCGTTGCTGAAAAGTCATTTAGCGGCCCGCTTTTCCCGGAATTAAAAGCTGTATTTCCCGACCAAACACCTATCGACCGCACTACGATGAACACCTGGGAAGACAAGCGAGTGACCGACAAGGTTAAGAAATTTAAAAAGAACAAAATTGTTATTGCAGCGCTTTGGACAGAAGTTTGTGGTGTAGGGCCAGTGCTGTCTGCCAATCAATTACGCTCATTGTGCTAGTTACAGGCGACACATTGGCCAAGATGGCGCTGCCACCGCCGTGCTGTGAAGCAATACCAATAAACGCTTCTGCGTGTTCGTGTCCATACATTGTGCCAATGCGCAGCTCGCCAAGCCCATCAATGTTGTCAATAAACGCGCTGGTAAATACCTCATCAGCTTCGTTGAGTATTAATACGCCGTCGCTACAGCCAAATGCCACAGCCACTTCGTTTTGAGCAGCGCCATGTAAGTCAGCACATTCACCGTCAAAACGTTGCTCTTCTTCGTACTCACCATCATGCCAATGATATACCGAAACACTGTCTGGCAAGATTGGATTAGCAGAACGAGACTCTGCATCATCACGACGTACGGTACTAATTAGCATGTCTCCACGCGGTTCCGCGACACCGTGCATGTTTACAGTAAATTCCAAAGTAGGTACTTCTGTAATTTCACTGGCAATTTGAGTGTCAGTTACCACTTTTACCGCTGCCGGCATGCTGGTATCGGCATTTCCGTCGTAAAACACAGCAAGCTGGCCGTCATGGGTAACTACGTGGGTCGGTTGGCTACCTTCTAGTGTGAAATCAGACAAACTTGGAGCTTCTTCATAGTCGTGTAGATGCTCTACGTGATCTTCTCGCCACAATCCACCATCAAGAAACTCTGTTAATCCGTTTGCTCGACTATTAATTACTGCAAAGCGATAGTCTGCCGAGGCGCTTACACTGCTTCCATCAAAGGTTGCAGAAAACGTATCAAGTACTGAGTTATCATCTAAATCAAAGACAGTGAGCGAATTTGATGCAGCATCAGCAACAACCAACCTGACTTCACTTTCAATTTCATAGTCTGAGTCGTGGTCGCCATCGTGATCATGGTCGTCGTGGTCGTGATCATCTTCTGGCACCTCAATAGGATCCAGCTCTACAATGTTGGTTTCTGCATCACCACAGCCCGCTAGCAAAAGTGCACTGGCTATAGCAGTGAGTACTAATCTATTTTTCATGTGTGTATCCCTATCAATAATTCTTTTTTTAAGCTGCTCTTAGAAATAACCGCGTACGCCGAAAGCAAAGTTTCTACCTGGACGTGGTGCAATATCTTTCAAAAATGAGGTATGAACGCGCGCTTCTTCGTCGGTTAGGTTTTCACCGCTCAGGTAAACCGATAAATCAATATCCCCCATTGGAATGTCATAGGTAATTGATGCATCAACAAGGGTGTAACCGTCTGTTTCAGTCTCGAAGGTTGAGATGTCGTCTTGTTTGGCAAAATGGGTAATGTCTAAGTCGGCTCGAATGTTGTCGAGCGAGTAGGCAACATGTGCCACCACGCGCATAGGCGAGGTTCGCGGCAGTGCGCCACCATCTTTAAGTCGGGCTTTAACGTAGTCGGCAAAGAAATCGAGTTTTAAATTATCAGTGGTTTGCCACGCAACTTGTAGCTCAAAACCATGAAGAATGGCATCAGCAGAACCAAACAGGTAAACAGGCAATTCATCGCTGTGTTCGTCTTCGCTGTGCTCCTCTTCTCCATGATCATGGTCATGGCCACTTTCAGCGAATAAGCCGGTTTCTTCTTGGAAGTAGTAGTTATCTACCTGGTTGTAAAAAGCATTAAACACAAAGCCAACATCGCCCTGTGTTTTTCTGAACGTTAGGTCGATATTGTTGGCTGTCTCAAGATCGATAGGCGTTTGAGAAAGCACAAACTCGCCTTCTTCTGACAAGTCAAACAAGGCGCCTATCTCATAGGTACGGGTGCCAATATGCGGGCCAAAAGAAAGGAGCTCAGACGCTGAAGGCGCCCGCTCTGAACGGGAAAGTGAAACGCCAACGTTATAGCTATCATTGATGGTGTAAACCACACCTGCCGACAGTGATATAGGGGTAAACTCTTGGTCTACCGCGAACTGTCGAATGAACTCGCTGCCTTCATGTTCATGTTCGTCGTGGGCATGCTCATCATGCTCGTCATGTTCGTGTTCATCGCCATGGTCGTGAGCGTCAAGCTCAGGCAACAACACACTTGATGCGTCTAATGTTACGCTTTCCGCTCGCGCTCCTAACTGAACCAAGAAGTCACCAAAATGACGTTCTTCCATCAAAGCTATAGCGAACATCTCCATTTCTGAAGGAGGTGTAAAGGCTTCTTCGCCTTGGGCCGAAACGTCCGCGCCTTTGTAGTGAAGGCTTACACCGCCACGCCAGTCGGCCATGGGTTTGTGCAATAGCTCAACGCGAAGTTCTTCAGTTTCATTGCTAAATGTAGTACCGACAAAACCACTCTCTACTTCAGCGTGTTCATAATCGGTATAGCCCGCTCTAAAGTGAACACTTTGCAAAAAGTCATGAGAAAAGTTGTACTCACCTAAAAGCTGATACTTAGTCTGCTCAAGATCAGCGAATACCGAAGTATCTCCGCCGTGACTGTGCCCAGGCACGCCATACTCTCGCTCAAACCGCTCTACCGCTACGCCAACATAGCCTTGGTCGAATAAGTAGCTGGTCCCTAACGTAAACCCACTCGATTCTTCGTTACTGTTTTCAACCACATGGGCACCATCCGGTTCATCAATGTCAGGGGCAACAGGTGTTTCATAATCATTCGAGTCGCGATAAAAGCCGTCAGCATAGAAGGCCATGTTGTTAATGCCAGTGGTCACGTTAAACGATGCAAGCTTCTGGTCGTTAACGGTTTGGGTTTCTAGTAAAAATTCACCGCGCGTTTCAGTGGAGGTCGGTACGCGTTGGTCAACTACGTTCACAACTCCGCCTATCGCACCGCTTCCAAAGAACAGGGTTGCAGGCCCTCGCAGCACTTCAATTTGTTTAGCGGTCGATGCTTCACTTGCTACTGCGTGGTCGGGGCCAACACGGGAAACGTCGCTCACATCCAAGCCATTTTGCGTGATCAGTACCCGTGGTCCGCTAAGGCCACGAATAATTGGCGTGCTCGCAACATTGCCATGAAAGTTAGATTGTACGCCAGGCAGTTTCTCTAACGTATCGCCCAGCGTGGCCGCTTGTTGACGTCGTAAGGTTTCACCTGATAGCACGCTCACCGGTGTAGCCGACTCCATGACTGACAAATGCATAGGCGTAGCGTGTACGTCAATCACTTCAATAGCGCTTCGTGCTAAGACAAAGTTAACTCTATCCGAAGCATTCGACTGAACGCTTGTACCTTCATGTAAATGGGCAAAACCAGAAGCGAATATATGCAGCGTATAGTCGCCTTCCTTAACGTCAGAGAAAGTAAACTCGCCCAACTCGTTAGTGCTAGTTACACGCTTTAACGCCTCAATTTCAACAGTTGCGTTGGCGAGGGGCTTTCCGTCAGCATTCGTTACCGTGCCAGAAAGTGTTTGTGCTAGCACTGACGGAGACGCTAAAAGTGACGCAGGCGCTAAAAGCGATAAGCCTAACGCCAATCGAGACAGTGTCATTATTCTAACCTCTGAATTTTTATAATGTGATAATGTATCAACTCTATTTTTATGGTATGTTATATTGTAACAATTGTGCAAGAGGTAAAAATGAAAACCATTTCTATTACGTGGAAGAATTCACAAAAAGCGCTACGCGCCTCTTCAACTTTTCTTAAGGTAGGTACTTTTGTTGGATTGAACTTGGCTGGGATAGGTATCAACACTGTTCATGCTGCGCCTCATACTCACGGCGAAGGCAAACTACAAATCCTACAAGCGGAAAGTGAGTGGCAGTTTGTGCTGCAGCTGCCTGCTGCTGATGTTCTGGGGTTTGAATACACACCATCCACGGCTAGCGAGAAAAAGCGTTATGAAGAAACGCAAAAGGTTTTTTTGCGCTTTGACGACATATTTACCCTAAGCAATACGTGTGAATTACTCGATACCACACTTGAAAGCCCATGGGAGATCGCCGACGAGCATGACGAGCATGACGAGCATGACGAGCATGACGAGCATGACGAGCATGACGAGCATGACGAGCATGACGAGCATGAAAGTGAACACGAAGACTATCCCCATCGCAACACCCACTCTGATTTTCGTGTCGCATATTTGCTTAGTTGCCAAGGCCCCTTAAAACATATTGCGATGACAGGGTTTCCCCATTGGCCAAGCCTGCAGCACGTTAATGCAATTTGGGTAACCAACAAAGGACAAGGCGCACTGGAGATAACTCCAAGTCAGCCAACCTTAATGATAAGCGGCTAGTTATATTTTTTACTCTCCCAGGCGCAAGCTTCACCCATTATAGCTGCGCCATAGAAATTTTCGGACATACTATGAATTCGATATCTCAAGGAAGCAGCGCAATGCCAAAAGTGCAGTTCATTTCAGACAGGCTCGCTATGCTCCTTTCATCCCTTTGCGTAATACATTGTTTATTAACGCCTATTTTATTGATTTCCATACCTGCATTGGCAAGTGTATCAATTCTCAATGATGAAACCTTCCATCAAATATTACTGTTCTTTGTATTGCCCATTGGGGCTCTTGCACTCTCACTAGGCTATCTACATCACAAAAATAAGTGGGTAGTGTTTACAGGCGTTTTTGGCTTAACACTTTTAAGTAGTCCGCTGCTTGTTGAGCGGATAGGCTTAGGACACGAAGTGCTAGGTGAATATGGTGAAGTAACAATCACGGTAATCGCGTCGTTTATTATCGTTGGTGCGCACCTGATTAACTATAGGCTAAGGTCAACCGTGCGGGTGCCTGTTTGCGAAGAGCGTGAGACCACTCAACCACAACACTATTAGTTCCATCATAACCTCAAAAACGGGTAATTCTTATCGAGCGACGCTCGCAAAATTAGTGATGTAAGCCGTTTTTGAGGTCTCATTCAGAGGTTATTTTGTCTAGTTTTAATCATTCCGACACGGTACTTCCCGATGTCACTACAGAGCATTCCACAGTGCAACTTCCTGTTATTGATAGTGTAGGCATGCAGGGCATTGCTATCCCTCTGCACGTGCTAGGTAAGCGCGGTGAGCGATTAGCCAGCCAAGCAAAAGTCGATGTAACAGTGAGTTTAGATCACCCCAATGCTAAAGGCATTCACATGTCTCGATTGTACAGTTTGCTGCAGCGATATTTGAGCAACCAAGACTTACATAAATCGGCACTTTTGTCGTTAATGAACGCGCTTATCGAGTCACAAGATGGGCTGAGTAACAGTGCCCAGCTTAATTTGCACTTTGACCTCACCGTGTCGCGTCCGGCGCTCATAAGTAGGATGTCAGGATATCAATCGTATCCCGCTTCACTTTACATTAGGCGTTCACCTGAACATTATGAGGCACAGCTTAGGTTAAGAGTACCTTACTCTAGTACTTGTCCTTGTTCGGCCTCCCTCTCTCGCAAAGCGTTATCAGAAGTATTTGTGCAGCAATTCGAAGGAAAAGGTTTATCCGTAGAAGAAATGGGCGCTTGGCTCGCTTCCAAACAAGCCAGCATAGCCACGGCGCATGCTCAGCGCTCTTTTGCCGATATAACCTTGGATTTGGCCAATAACGAAATTCCAGACTTCGTAGGCATTATCGACTTAGTAGAAACCGCGCTAGGCACACCGCTTCAAACCGCAGTGAAGCGAGAAGATGAGCAGGCGTTTGCCAAACGCAATGCTGAAAACCTAATGTTTGTAGAAGATTCGGTAAGGCGACTGCATGAAGCGTTAAGCACGTATTACCAAGCCACCTATTTTCGTGTAAAAGTAGAACATCAAGAAAGTCTGCATGCACACGACGCCATTGCTGAATTATCAGGCCCAGTTCATCGATAAATTCAGACATAATTTGGGTGTTGAAACCGGTAGGCAGAAGAAACAATAAAAGGAAAATAACATTGTTATCTCTTAACAAGCTCTCTTACATCAGCAAAGCAGCGTGCATAGGCGCTGCAGTATCAGCTATTGCGGCGTGCTCGTCTGCGCCATCAACCCCGCTTGCTGGTGTAAAATCACACACTCTGTCAAATGCCGTGATATACCAAACCAGCAGCAAAGAGTACCCTGTTCTTTCAAGTTTTGTGTATGGCCAAGCTATTTCAGCGCTACCTACGCGTTTTGCTGATGGCGATGTTGTGGTGATGGATGTTGATGAAACCGTGCTAGACAATAGCACCTATCAAAAAGAACGAGAAAGTGCTGGCTTGGGATATTCTTCACAAAGCTGGGCCGAATGGGTAAAACGTGAAGAAGCCACACTGGTGCCTGGTGTAGCCGCTTTCATCGATGAAGTAGTTGCACGAAATGGCAAGGTGGCGCTTATTACGAATCGCAATAAAGCGCTTGATAGTCACACCTGGAATAACCTTTTGGCACAAGGTTTACCGCTTACCACGAGTAATACCTGTATTGTTGGCCGCACTGCTGAAGACAAAGAAGCGGTAGGCCAAGAAGGTATGGTTAATGACAAAGACTTGCGCAGAATGCAGCTTACCCAGGGCAAGATCGCATGTTCGAATACGTCTAAAGACGCGACGTCTACGTGGGCTGTGCCTCACACTATTATCATGCAAATTGGCGACAACATTGAAGATGTGGGCGGCGTAACCCAAGAATCTGCCAACGTTGAGTTGCTCATGCCACGAGTGGGCACAGAGATTTTTATTCTGCCAAACCCCATGTACGGTTCTTGGTAGACCATTGATAAAGTAAAATCAACGAATGTCGCTTTCTATATGGAAAGCGCCGTTCGTTAAATTAGCGTTGTTATCGTTAATGCCATTTCCCAGCCTTGAATAGGGCTTTATTTCTACCACGTCCAGTAAGTATGCAGATGTGCCCTGAGGGTCTTCATACAGCCCGGTAGAAAATTCACCCGAAAATGTATACGCCTGCTGGATGTCTATTCCTCTAATGCCGCCTTGCTCGTGGGTATTATTCAACGACACAAACACTATTTGATTCGGTGGCGGTGGTGGGTAATGAATGCACGCGCCGAAATAAGGCACAATGAAGAACGCCGTTATTTCTCGCTGTGCATTGGCTTCTACAGGCACAATAAACCCGCTGAGTTCGACGTACTTGCCGTTAAATGTATCAACCGTATTCACTGAAATTAGCGCTTGCTGGTATTCATCGTCAAACGTGCGCTGAATAGACTGAAATACCTGCTCATGAAGGGGTAAATCCTGCGGAGGATTTTGAGAAGAATGGGTCTTGCCCAACAGCGCTTTTTCGGCGTCAGGTAACAGCGCGTCCCACGATAAGGGTTGGAACTGTTGAACGGTAGTTAACCTGTGGCTGTCTTGATAAATCGCCGTGTTATTCTCGAAAAAACGCTCAATTACGCTATCAAGCTTACCGCTTAATTTACCCCTCAGGCCGAGCCCCACCAGCGCGCCCAATGCAGTGAAAGCAACAAGAGAAGCCAGTAAACCATACGTGGCGCGCTTCATACATTATCCTAGCTTTTAACTTGCTAAAATTTTGACTTTACGGGTGTAAGTTACCGGCACATTCTTTTTAAGCGCATAGACTTTTAGAACAAGTTCGTGCGTGCCTTCTTCTTGTGCCTGAAAGCTAATGGCTTGTTCGCCCTTTGTAGACGGCAGAGAAAAACGCGGCGGCGAAAGTAGCGTTACGCCATCACTTGCCATCACATCTACGCTAACTTCTTTGTAGTTCGAAGGAATGGTAAATCGCAGCGGAACGGCTGACGCCTCAAGCTTAGCCACTTCTCGCTTTCTGTCGATATTGAGCGAAATAAGTGGCTCCTTAGCTGCCGCTAAATGCTGTTGCATCATGGGGTGCTGAAAGCCAAACTGCATGTTTCCCATACCTGCGTGTAGTTCACACGCAGTACTATGAAATGCTATGAGACTTGATAAAACGGTAGCTGCAACGACTGTTTTTTTCATATCAGTTACTCCTCGTAAAGCGCGAAGCTGTCTAGCACTAACGAATAGGCAGATTTACCTAGTGCGCTTTCGTGGTTGTCAATTTTTACCGTGCCTTCAAACCAATAAGGGTCGTACAAGTTCTCAACTGCAATGCCTTCTTTGTATTCAACATACAAAATTTGATTTGGCGGCGGTGGTGGCATGTGTAAGCAAGCCCCAAAATAAGGAACGACGAAAAAAGCCGTCGCTTTTTGCTCATCGTTTTGCTCTAAAGGCACAATAAACCCAGGGATGCGGATAGCCTTCCCGTCAAACGCCTCTATCACTCGCGTCGACACTAACGCTTGTTGGTATCGCTGTGCTTGTTCATCTTCTAGCTGCTTTGAAGCAAAGTCATCGACAGAGTCGGCGGCAGAGCCATCGGCAATATCGTTTAAAAACTCAGGCCTATTTAAAAGCGCGCTCAAATCGTCCTCGGGCATAAGAGCTACCCAGTCAATTTCCTCGTAATTGGCGGCTTGGGTTGGGTTTAACGTGCTAACTAAAACCAATAGTGCCGCAATTAAACCGAATTTAACGCTAGAAAGCGTGACAGAAAATTTCACAAAGATGCCCCTTCAAAGAAACAGAAAACACGTTATAACATAACAGAACTCACTAGGATAAGTTTTACGTTGTTCTACCTACATTTTTGATTGAGCACTTCATAACAAGAAAGTTAGCTCAATATTGTCGAAGCTCGAAAAGAGTGACTATATTTTAGTGAATGGAGTTTTTATAAAATAGGCACATAGTTGAATGACTAGAATTGGACTTTTTGTCACAAGTGTATTGCTCACCCTTTTCACGTTAAAGCCCGCCTACGCTGCTACAAACCAAATCAACCCTGCACCAAACGATGAAGTTATAGCCAGTATCAAAGCACTACATCGAGCACCCGAAAAAGAAATGGGTAGATTAAAATCGCTGCTTGATTCAAATCAGTTCTCTCCAAAACGTCATGAATGGATATACCTTTATGCCTTAGGTAAAGAGAAACAGGGCGAATATGATGAAGCTTTAGCACTCGTAGAGAGATGCATAAGCGATGTTTACGCTAGCAGACTAATGCAGCAACGCGCAAAATTGCTAAAGGCCAAAATACTTTCACGCAAAGGCGAAATACAAGAATCGATTAGCTTGCTCAACTCCGTTAGGCAGTGGTCTATGAACCACGGCGTAATACAATTGAATATTGGCGTACTAATGACACTAGGCACTACTTTTGAAAATATTGAAGAACCTAAGCTTGCACTTGATAACTACCTCTCCGCTTATGATTTAGCTACACAGTTCAAGACACAAGTCCCCACCTCTCATATTGCTGGTCTGATAGGCACTATTTATCTGCAGCAGTCTAAATTCGAAGAAGCAAAAGCCTATTTGAACGAAGCTTATGAATTTGCGGTTGAAAAGAGCAATACTATTAATCAAAGTAAGGTAGCAGAAAAGCTTGCTCGAGCAGAGCTAGGGCTTTCAAACTTTAAAGCCTCCGCGCACTTTTTTGAATTAGCCATAGAGATTGCCAGAAAAAACAATACCCCCCTCCTACTAGCTAAAGCCCTACTCGGCGAAGGAGAAATGTTATTAGCGCAAGGGAATACTTCAGAGGCAGCCAGCGCAGCTCGCCGTTTATTTGAAGAAGCAAGCGACCTGGCCCGTAATTTAGAATCTACTACTATTTACTTCAACTCGCTTATAGCGCTTTCTCGTCTCGCGCTGTCTAGCGGAGACAAAACAGAGGCGTTAGCAAAGGTTAGGCTTGCAGAAGAGGCAATAGCGAGTGCAGAAGCAGGCGTTGCCCATTTGGAAGCCGCTTATCTTAAACTGTCTATTCTTGAGAAGTTTGGCAACGAGCAAGATACGATAGACGCACTCAAGCAATACATTGAATTAAATAAAAAAATAACCGAATCACTAGATAAGTCGCGTGTGCAAGTAATACGAACGCTTTACGAACTAGACGAAATTCAGGCGGAAAATAGTGACTTAAAAGCTATCACTCAATTACAAGAAGAAAAACTTGCGCTTAACCAGCAACGAAATTTTTTGCTGGCTGTAATCACTGGGTTATTTCTAACACTTAGTCTACTACTATTTTTACTCTACATTAAGCGTGCGCGTTACCAGAAAAGATTAGAACGGCTTGCTACTACCGATGCATTAACCCGCTTTTATAACCGGGTCAAAATTCTAGAGTTACTGGAAGGATCTCTAGCCACCTTTGAAGCGACTAACGAAAAATTTTGCGTAGTAATGTTAGATATCGATTTCTTCAAATCTATCAATGATAACTATGGACATAAAATGGGCGATGATGCATTGCGCATATTCGCTCGCACTGCGCGACAGCTTTTTACTAAACACGTCGATATGGGCAGGTTAGGAGGTGAAGAGTTTCTGTTCATATTCCATTGTGCTAAAGAAGACCAAATTTACAAACAGCTAGATAGCTTCCGTCAGACGCTAAAAATAGCCTCTGCAAGTCAACTCTGTACAGACATTAAATTAACATTCTCAGCAGGGCTAAAAGTAATTGAGTCGCAGCAAAGCACTGCTGCCATCTTAGAAGATACAGACAGAGCCCTTTATGAAGCTAAAGAAACTGGCAGAGATAAAACAGCGGCTATTAAATGTTTGTAATTTGATACACATTAATGGGAAAAAACTACACAGCCGTATCCCACAAGCAAAATACGCTTTCTATAAAAGCGTCAAAGAAACCACTAATAAACGTTAAAAAACAAAAACTTAAAACAAATTAAACTCCATAGAAAATGATTGGCACAGATCACGCATATATTAGACTAACGGATAAACACAGAGCGTAGTTTGTAGCTAGGAAAGCTTTAGCGACGGAGAGGCCAAATTACGTAGATGACAAATACTGAAGGCGACGACATTGGAAGTAAACGGAGAGGTCGCCAAGGATAAATGGAAACGTCGGTATTTGGAGTTAAGGGATGACTGTAGAAGATTCGTTAAACTGCTGGTCGATGATGAGGTTAGGTAAATGAAAACCTAATTAAACTCGCAGGAAGCATGGCTTTAGTTTCATAAGGATTGCAAACAAGCTCTGAGTACCTACATCGCAAGCACTGACAGTGATGTCTCGTGCAGCAAGGGACTGTTGACCCAATTTGGATTCGTTGAACGTACGTGTGTGTTGCTTCAGCGAGACCATTGTGAGGACACTGGTAATGTCGTCGATATTATTAGTGAGTTGTCACCCGACGACATTCCTCTCCCCTCAAAGGCCCATCCCGGCCTTTACATACCTCTGATTTTGGCCCGCCTTTGGCGGGCATTTTTTTATCCTCACTTGTGATAAAATGTTAGTGGACCTTCGCCACCTACCTAAAGAGCTACCTGCGTGATATCGCCTTCAGCATCTTCTACTGTCTTCAAAGTGCTTTTTTGTGCGCTGCTCGCTACGTCTATTGGTCAGAGTGTTATGTTAACCACCTTACCTTCTATGGGACGCCAGGCTGACCTGTCTGAGTTTCACATCGCCACAATTATGTCGAGTTCAGCGCTAATTTTCGCGTTTGGCACCAATGTATGGAGCAAAGTAGCAAAACGCGCTGGGTTTAAGCGAATTCTGATGGTTGGACTAACTGGCTATAGCTTGGGAACATTTGCCTTTGCTAGCGCTTGGATGGCAGGGTTTTCGGGCTTAATTAGCGGTACTAATTTGTTTCTGGCATTATTAGTAAGTCGCAGTTTGCAATCCACTATAATGTCTGCAACGCCGCCCTCTGCCGTGGGTTACGCTGTCGCAATAAGTACTCCCCAAAACAGAGTTAGTGCCATTAGTAAAGTGACCTCCGCGAGTAATGTAGGGCAGATTTTCGGTCCAGCTTACGCAGGGTTATTGGTGGGGTTTGGCTTAATAGCTCCGCTGTACAGTATTGTTTTATTAACCTTGTTAGCACTGACGTTGGTTTATTTTAAGCTGCCAGTTTTACCCCCTTTATCTGAGCAACAGACAGCTGTGCATAAAAACGAAGACAACCAAGCTCCCACCAAAGTGCCTTATGTGTTTGTTGCTGCGTGTATTTGCGTGTTCTGCGCTATGGCAATGATGCAGCAGTCGCTAGGCTTCTTTTTTATCGATTTTTATCATTACACGCCCGTTGAAGCCGCACAACAAGTAGGGTTTGCTATGATGATCAGTGCCGGAGCGTCTCTTACTGCACAATTTGGATGGGTTCAAAGAGGACGTGTAAGTAAAGAGACTATGATTTCGCTGGCACTTCCAATATTGGGTTTAGCTTACTTGTTGCTCTTCCTTCAACATTCGTTGTTTGTACTTTATGGTGCGATGACATTGATGGGGCTAGGTATGGGCATGGCTTACCCATCATTGGCCGCAGCCGCAACAACCTATTGCGCGCCTTCTCAACAAGCGACTATTACCGGTTTGATTACGGCCACAACCGCCATGGGCTATGTTATAGGACCACCACTCGCAGCAGTGATATACCAAGTTAACATTGCCTTGCCTTTCGCTATAGCGTCAGTACTCATTGCGCTTACCACTTGTGTAGTCTACGTAACGCTGCAAAGAGCTAGCCGTCATGATTAGGATTTAAAGGCCTATACCAAAGGCGCGCACCTGTTGTTTAATCGATGCTTTTCAAAGGTATTTATTTTTTTACCATTTATTTTTAAAAAAGCGGAACCTTTTCAAAATTCGGCTATCTTACTTAATACATAAAGTCGTTGAGTGTGCGTCTTTGTGGTGTGTAAATGTGTTTTCCAAGTTATGTTGTGGTTTTTTAAGGGGCTTTTTAGCCCCTTTTCTTTTGCCGCTATTTTCCACATCAGTGCCTTTCAACAACGGCATTTCGATCCACTTATCTAACAATTTGGCTTAACAATCGTAGTCGGTTTTCGTAACCCCCCCCCGCATTTAATCTAAAAAATAGAATTTAACAAACGTTATCGTTTCATCTTAAGAAATAGTAATAATAATCATTATCAGGTAAGATTTTTAGTCTATTTTTAAGGAGAAGCCAATGCCTAAACCTCAACCCCGCCAAGCGGTTGTTACGCAATCTGTTCGTATAACCCCTACTATGCAGCGAGTCTTTTTAGGTGGTGAAGACCTTCGCACTTTTCCAGCAGTAACTGCAGGTGCTTATGTAAAGCTGATGTTCGATAGAAACGGAAACCCGCTTAAGGAACCTACGGATATGGGCCAAGTGGCAATGCGCACTTATACGGTTGCTCACTTTGATGCGGACAAACCTGAAATAGTTTTGGATATGGTTATTCACGCAGATAACGGAAAAACTGGGCCTGCTTCAGCGTGGGCGACCAGTGTAAAACCTGGCGACGTTATTACATTGGCGGGTCCAGGCTCTAGCAAAGGATTAAGCGAACATTACGACTGGGTATTGCTAGCAGGCGATATGACCGCTCTTCCTAGTATTAGAAATCACTTAGCGGCACTTCCCTCTCATGCCAAAGGCTATGCCGTGATCCGTATTGAAGACGAAAAAGACGCGGTGGTGTTTAAAAAACCTGAGGGTATTGAGGTGATATGGGAGTTTGAAGACACCTTATCTAATCGCCTTACTCAGATTAATTGGCTAGAGGGTACACCCGCAGTTTGGGTAGCGTGCGAATTCTCTGATATGCGCACCATAAGAACATGGCTAAATGATGACAAAGCCATAGCGCATAAGAACATTTACATTAGTAGCTACTGGAAAAAAGGTCGTAGTGAAGATCAGCATAAAATAGAAAAACGGCAAGACAGCGAAGCCTTTGCGAAAACGTTAGCCTGACATAGATTCAGTGAGGCTGTAGTGTTTTCAAGCGTTTGTAAGATCTGCATAAAAAGTTTTGAGGCTACCATTTAAAAAATCCAATAAAAGCCTATTTTTCAATAAGATAAACTATGGAATATCGTTTGCTCTAAGTAAAATGACTGGCGAATATTATTGCCAGTTTTTTAGACCAATTGTTTGGATAAGGAGAGCAAATCATGAACAGTGATCGTATTGAAGGTAATTGGAAAGAAATGAAAGGTAAAGTACAGCAGAAATGGGGCAAACTTACCGACGACGACTTAGATGTTATCGACGGTCGCCGCGAAGAATTAGTAGGAAAAATTCAGCAAGAGTACGGCAAAACCCGTGATGAGGCTGAGAAAGAAGTAGACGAGTACTTCAACTAATATCTTAGGTTTTCTTCAGTGCTCGAACGAGAGAGTGCTTATTAGCAAGGTAAACATTTGCTAATGCAAAATTAATAAGGGCCGCAACTTTACGTTGCGGCCCTTATTGTTTGTTCAGTCTATAAATGCATAACGCTGATACTTTAGAAGACCGATTTCACCTAATCACCACCCAAATTTAAGGAATGGCCGGTGAAATACATTACTCTTTTATATTCGGCTGAAGATTTTCACGTACTTCCCTTGCATCAAAACTGGTCGCTGATGAAGGGCGCGTACCTTTACCTAATTCAATGTTTAGAATGCTCTCAATCTCACTTTTTTGGGAACCACCCACAAATACACCGGTTTCAAATTGAGTAGTCGGGTGATAAGAAGTACGGCATGTCAGCACACCACAATCGGTAACTCTTGCGTAACGCTGGCTAAACCCAGCGGTAGGTGTGGTTTGAACCGTCTCTTTATCGACTAACGTTTCGCGGTCGGTAACAACAAACCAGTCGTATCCTTCTAAAAGCGTAAGTTCAGCGGCACGCAGCATGGCGTAGTCCATAGCTTTAGCCTTATCTGTTCCTTTAGCTTTAAAATGCACACGGTATTGTGTGTCACTCAGTTTGCTTTCGGTATAGCCAAAACCACCTTGCTTTGCTTGTCTATAGTCAGGTTGGCTTGCACAGCCCGCCATAATTATTACCGCAATTACTACCAGTATCTTAGTTTTCATCATTTACTCCTTTGGCCTTATCAGATAGCCAAGTTGCTTCTATTGCGCTTTTTTCTTGCTCTCGGTTTAATGGCGCCGATGCCATCATTTTATCTAACTCATCTTCCAGTGATTTGGCACTAGCAGCCGTTTGATATTCACCTGCCATTTCGCCTACCTCATCCAGTTTGCTAGCGGCAAGCAGCCATGTGCCTTGCTTGTCTTTACACGCTATCATTACGCTTAGTTCATCTTGTGATGCTACTTCAGCTTGTCGGCAGTAGTTGAATTCAGTGTTTAAAAAAGACAACTGTGGCGTTACCGTAACGCCTGATACAAACGAGGTGGTTTCACCCGAAAGGTTTTTATCGAGTACAGACGAAACGTTAGCCCAATGAGAAGGTTGTACGGTTTCAGCCCCTTGTTGATTAAAAAATACTAAGCCTGCTAATACTGCTACACTCGCCGCTATTGCAAAAGGTCCTTTCCACTTTGTTGGCCCACCTAGCCCACTATTAGTTACGTCCACTTTCTTTGGAAACGGCTTAACATTTTCCGCAAAACTCTGATTTGACGAGCTTTCGCTAGATAAGCTTACGCCAGAGGCCTGTATTTCGCTTTCTTGGCTCAGCTGTTTTTCATCATTCAAAAGGGCTACGATTTCTTTAGGTAGCGCTACTGCAGTCGCCTTCTCTGCCGCCACTTTTACTACTCTGTCTACTTCTGCAAGTGCGGCGAGTCGGTCAGAAATGGATACATCTTGCGCTATCGCTTCACGGACTGTGTCCATTTCTGCTGTGTTTAACTCTCCATCTAAAAACGCAGAGAGTTTCTCGTCAGTTAAGATCACGATAGCACCTCTTTTTGCCCGTTTAATAAGTTTGATATCTTCACTCTTGCTCTGGCAAGGCGGCTCATGATGGTCCCTGCCGGCACCTGTAAAACTTCAGAAGCATCGGCGTAACTCATTCCCTGTACCGCCACTAAAGAAAGGGTTTCCCTCTGCTCACATGGTAGTTCGTCCATGGCACTGGAAACCTGTTTTAACGTTATCGCTTGCGTCACTGCCTCATCCATATTTAATTGATGTGCAGACTGCGCTTCATGAGAAAGAACATCGCAGGCATTAACACGTACCTTTTTCGCTCTGTACTCGTCTATCCAGCAATTACGACACACTCTAAATGCCCATGCCATTAACGTCACTTGCTCAGGGATCGGTTTACTAAGTAGCCTTTCAAGCGTGTTCTGAAGTAAATCATCAGCATCATGCATGTTTCCCGTCAACGAATATGCGAATTTTCGCAATGACGGGACGAGTTCAGTCAACTCATCTTTCATTTTCATGTACCTTCGTGAAGATTTCCGTTATCAATACTCTATTAACGAGCCACTGTTATTTTTATTCCGCTGCATTGCATCTTTTTTTCAATGGTATGGATCACCGTGCCATTCGCATTGGAATTTTTTTTCTATCTATTCGTCACTACAATATAAGGCAGTGGTAATACTTGCCTAGAACCATGGCACAATTTATGCCATTCCTTCTCTTAGCACTGAACTGCACCAACATTATTGTAAAGGTAGCAAAATGAAGTACGCACTTATGGTGGGAGTTATTAGCTTATTCGCGGCATCAATCTCTCAAGCTCAACTCGTCGGAACTGTGAATCAGGTAGTGTCGCCAGTGCGCCCAATAATTGATAGAACACCTTCCGACTTAACCGCCATTCGCGAGGAAGCAAAACGACGCGTGCAATCATCTATAGAAGAAGTGGATAGCGCAACGACGTTGGTCTCGGGCGTGGTTAACAGCATCCCTTCCCCTAAATTCGTTGTCCCTGAGACGGCCACTATTTTATCTTCATCAGGACAAGTAATTGTCAATGAAGTTGTGGTAGAAAATGGTTTTCTTGCTGTCGAAAATGAGTGGTTATTTTTAGGGGAAGAAGCAGACAGCGTACATTTTCAAAATAACAACATTGAGTTACAAAAGGCTCAGTTTTTACCCGCTCTCTCTCAGTGGCTTTTTAAAGTAAAAGTCACAGGTGATAAAGAAGAACTGTCGTCTATTCGCAACAGTTTACCGAAAAAACTTCAGTCTCAAATTGGGCGAAATCATATTTACTTGTCACAAAACGACGTTACAAAGACTGGAAATAAGCCGGACATCGGGCAACATTCACATAAGTCATCACAATATTTTGAAGTTTGCCCCACCCCGCTACGCATTGGAATGATTGATACTCATGTTATGGCTGCTCACCCTAAGCTGTCACACATCAACCTTACACAAGCCTCTTTCACTGTTGGGCAGCTTCAAAACGCCAGCACACATGCAACAGACGAAGAAGGTCAGAAAGCATTGAAGAGCCCGCAAGCAAAAGGCGTCCCCATTTCTTACGATCATGGAACAGCAGTAGCGAGTTTATTGGCAGCGTCGGTACCTGAATCAAGCCAAGTGTTTAATGCCAGTGTGTTTTATTCACGCAACAGTGTTAGCCAAGGCGCCACACTGATGTCGTTAATTGAAGGCCTGAACTATCTTGCATCTCAGCATGTAGATGCCATAAATATGAGTTTGGCAGGTCCCGACAACCCTATTTTAGCGAGGGCTATAAAAAAGTTAGATGAGAACGGTATTCAAATAATTGCAGCTGTAGGTAACGAGGGCCCGGCCTCTTTACCCTTGTACCCTGCGGCTTATCCTGAGACATTGGGCATTACGGCCGTTGATAAATCTAATGCAATTTACAGATGGGCGAACCAAGGAGATTACGTTGATTTTGCAGCATTTGGTGTATCAATAGATGCTGCACACCCTAATGGAAAAACGGTGAGACAAACGGGCACCTCTATGGCGTCACCTCGAGCCACCGCCTTGTATGCGTGCTTTTTACGTGCTGAGAAAGAGAGAAACGCCGCTTTGATAAAGCTGCAGCAATTAGCGATAGATGCGGGTACTCCGGGGCGGGACAGCGTATTTGGTTTTGGCGTACTGCCATAGCCTCAAACACACCGCCCTTATTAGAAGTGAACATTAATGCCGAGCTCAGCAATGGTTTCTTGATAGTTTGCACCATCCACACTAGAAGCAAAGTCTCCATATTGCGTAGACAGTTTAATATCAACATTGTTGTGAATGGCGTAATCGGCACTCATCTCAACGACGTGTCTGTCGTCTTCCCTACCTATACCTCCATCTTGTTCTGAGGCGTAATCTCTTACATCTAATTGATAGGCAACCGTAAGCTTCAAGGGTTTACTAAGTACCGCTAGAGGATAGGTGTACGCTAGATCCATCCCAATACCGGTGTAATCGAACACATTATTTTGGGCATCTTCATTTTGATACTTAAGCGCGATTTGGAAGAAGTCTTCCCCTTCGAAGAAGTAAAATAGGTCACTGCGCACAGCAGCTGCTTCACTATCTCGAATTGGTGCACCTTCAGGCGTGTTCTCGAATTGTTTATCGATAAGGTCGCTACTAACACGCAAGTAAATGCGCTGCCCCAACAATTTTCCGACAGATAATCCAGATTGTTGATAGGTGAGGAAGTCACGCCCGTCTAGCTCAGCGCTAGCGTGATAGTAGTGCGCTCCTAGTTTGGCGAAGTCAAACGCATAGCTGGTGCTAGCGGACAGCGTGGTAAGGCCAAGATCGAACTCGTTTAGCGTTTGATAGTTGGTATTCGCCTGACTTACCGACAGTACATTTTCCCATTTCGCTGTGGGCTTCACCAACACCTTTAGCTGAGCTTCTGACTGTACCGCGCCGTCGGCCACATCTGAATTCGTATCGAGCTCGCTAACGCTCACATTGCTATCAGAGCGGTACCCTAAATAGCCAGACCCTGAGAATGAAAACGTTTGGTGTTTTGCGTTTGTATTATTCGCATCTTCATCATTGTGCGAGTGACTGTCAGAGCCCGCATAAGCAGCGCTATTACCGAGTAAAACAGCTGCCACGGACAGCGAGAGGCATTTGCGGCCGCCACGAATAAGGTTGTTGGTTGTTGATGAGTGTTGAAGTATTTGCGTATTCATTGTTATTACCTACCACAAAGAAAGTGAAACTTAGCGATTGCTGTTTTTAAGGAGAGACGTGAGATTTGACTTGAGGTGCTCGCTTTAAGGAATGCACGATAGCGAGGCAATGTATTCGCACCTGCAGCCTAGACCTTAAATAGCGGCTTGCCTTTCTATTTAGACAAGCCGCACTCAGACTTTAAGGTGGCTATTTAACGTGCTAGCTCAAGGTTGCTCTACGCCCACCTAGTGGTTTAAGCCTTTATATTAAAGGCCAAGCGCACCTGAAATACTTGAAGCTACGTTGTCGTTTACAGTGCTTGTTACGGCGCTTTCGACCGAACTCGCCACGGTATTATTTACCGTGCTTGCTACGGTGCTATCCACCGTATTTGCTACCGTGCCTTCTACCGTATTTGCGACTGTTGCTGACACAGTTTGCTCGACTGTATTTGAAACTGCGCCTTCTACAGAGCTATTAACCGTACTTGCTACCGTGCCTTCTACCGTATTTCCTACCGTGTCAGTAATCGTTCCTTCGACAGCGGTGCCAACCGTTCCGGTTACAGAACTGGTCACTGAGCTTGCTACGGTGCTGGCTGCTGTATTGGCTACGCCGCCGTTTACCGCACTTTCGATGGTGCCTGCAGCCGTGTTGTCAGCCGTGTTCGTTAAGGTACTACCTGCTGCTGTTTCTGCAGTATTGTTTAGTGCACCACTTACACTGCCAGCTAGCGAACCTTCTGCGGTATTTTCCGCGCCATTGTTTGTTAGTGAACCGATTTGGTTCAATGCCAAGCTTGGCGCTGTCTGCGCTGTACTTTCTGCTTCACTTTCTGCTCCATCGACTTGTTCTGCATTTCCAGACGCTGATGACAGTACAGATAATGACCCAGACACACTACTTGTCAGTGCGCCTGCCACTGGCGAAGTTATCGAGTTCGCCATATCTGATGTTGCAGAAACTTGACTCACTCCCTGATCGGCAGATAGATCGTTGCTTGTTTGGTTTGCGGATAATTGTTCACCGGTATCGGCTGAGCTCTCGGTGGACATTTGGCTCTGCGTAGATGCTTCGCCTTCGGCAGAAGTCTGTGTATTAACCTGATTTGCAGACTGTGTAGTTGCACCGCTTGTTAGTGAAAGCGATGCAGAAGTCGACGCATTAGCTGATGTGTTAGCAGAGAACGTGGTTTCTTGAGCAAAGGCCGACGTTGATGCGATACCTAACGCTAGTGCAATTGCAGTGTTTAACTTTTTCATCCGGTTATCTCCGTTTTTCATAAAGGACACTGAGATAACGATTAGAGAAAACGATTTATTCCGCTGAAAAATGATTTTTTTGAAGATAATTAAAAAAGCCCCGTAAAAACAGGGCCTTTTTATTATTTTTCCGAGGCAGTCATGCTCTTTTCCCACCAAGGAAGTGAGAAATCTATATTATCTGGGTCGTAAGTTTTAGCGTATTTCATTTTTACCGAACTCCAAAACGCCGCTTTGAAGACAGGGTCATAAATGACAAACTCACCTTGCTCTCGATATTGCTCAAATAACTTTTGATAAGCACCCACAGGTGTTAAAGGATTATCTTGTTGGAAAACCACGTCGCCGCCATAGGCCTCGTAAAGCGCTTTAGATACTTTCCAACTTTTAGCCATGCCTTCGGCCATCGCAAGACGGTAACGCTCTAACTCGTCGTCTTGATAGGCGCCATTTTCATCTAAATCAACAGTCCACAGCTTTATCACGGAGTACGCAGATTGAATCTCACTTTCGTTGGGCTCTATGGCGTTTTTATCGGCAAAATCAGAAAGTACAGATTCAGTGATTTTATTACCAAGCGCACGTTGCGCTAAAATATCGCGAACTTCTTTCTCTGATTTATCGGTCAAAATAGATTGAAAGCGGTCGACGTCAGCCTGTGAAGGCTGAAGTTCAGAATTTGAAATAGACTTGTTAAACAAACGAGCAATAATCTCGTTTGCGGCTTGCGGTGTATTAATCCCAAGCGAAACCACTATGGCTGCAAATAGCACCATAGGAATAACGTTCGAACGCGTCACTTTGTATGCTTCCCTAAGTTCCAATAATTAGCACAAGCACAAGACACATTCATTTATTATTGTAAGAATTTTCCGTTGTCTTGCGAAATGACATCTATAAGGCTTAATACTTTAGATTAGTTTTGATTAAAATTCCACTTTCTTACGCATGGATTTTTTAGCACCCTGTTGTTTTTTTACATCTACACGACGAGCTTTCGCTGCGCGGCTTACCTTAGTTTTTATGCGCGGTTTTTGCTCGACTGTTGCAGACTTAATCCAAGCGACAAGACGCGCTAACGCATCTTCTCTATTTTGTTCTTGAGTTCGGAAATTTTGTGCTTTCAACACAAATACACCGTCATTAGTGACACGACTATCTTTTAAGCTCAACAACTTAGCCTTTAGCTTATCGGGTAATGACGACTTATTAATGTCAAATCTCAGGTGTATAGCACTGCTGACTTTATTAACGTTTTGCCCGCCACTGCCTTGCGCTCGAATAGCTTGCAAATCTGCCTCGCCCTCATCTATAGATATTGACGATGTTATTGGTAGTTCCATTTTGTTTCCTATTATTTTTCGCATGGCGCGCTAGCTTTGCTGCATTAAAACCCTACTTACAACCAGTGACTATTATTCATTACTCACTTGACCGTTTGTGGGTTAATCGATAGGTTAAAATTCACTCTTGCTCTGGAAACACAACATGCTGTTCGCTTTACTTATCATTATTTGTATCCTTGTCGCTCTTATTTGGTTTACTGCAAAAATGGATAGCAGTATCGAATCAGCATTCACGCCATCGGGAAAACTGACCCCTGTTGAGGGAGGAGTTATCCATTGGCAAAAGCAAGGAAGCGGGCCATCGCTCATACTTATTCACGGCTTACTCGGCAATAGTAGCAATTTTAACGATTTAGCTAAAACTTTAGCATCGCGCTATACCGTGTATTCTGTTGACCGCCCAGGTAGCGGCTTTTCTAGCCGATACAAACGCACGTCTGCATGCTTTGAGCAACAAAGTAAGATGATATTAGAATGGATGAGAATAGAAGGCATCGAAAAAGCCAGTATTGCAGGTCACTCGATGGGCGGCGGTATTGCATTAAGAATGGCGATAGACGCGCCTGAAAAAATCACATCTGTTTCATTACTTTGTCCACTTACCACACCGCTTAAAGGCGGGGCAGGCCCACTTTCGGTTCTTTACATACCTAATGAATTCGTGCGCAATGGCGTAGCAAAAACCATTGCCAGCCCATTAAGAGCAAAGTTGGGACGAAAACAGGTTGCTCAAATCTTTCATCCAGAGCCGGTGCCCTCATCCTTCTCTATCGAAGGCGGCGGCTTACTCGCGCTTCACTCGCGAAGTTTTTATGAAGGGAGTCGAGATACGGTGTCTGCACAAGGTAGCCTGCATAGACAGCAGAACTATTACAATGACATCCAATGCCCAGTGGGTATCTTGTATGGAGAAAAGGACACAATTTTAAAGCCAAGCGAGCATATCGAAGCTGTTACTTCTACATTAAACACGGCCGTACAGAAAATAATTCCTAACGCAGGGCACATGATCCCCGTTACTCAAGCGCGAATCTGTGCCGACTTTATTGTCGAGATTGACAGTAAAGCGCGGCAAGCTAACTAATGAAACATAGCGCCTATTTTTGAAGTGTGAGCATTGTGAGAGAACTCAACAACAGCCAGCGCGCTCTGTCTGCCAGATTCAGCCTGTCTTAATTTACGCAACTGGTCAGCCACACACTCAATACCATCATATTCCTTACACATCTCAAGAGGACTCGATTCAAGCGTAATATTGTAGCTACTAAACCAAGTTTTCATTTGTTCACTGTCCCCTTCTGACAATGAAATGAGTAAATGATACATACGAATGAACGCGAGTTGCTTACGGTACTCTACGGTGCCGCTTTCAAAACCAAGCAAGGTAGTTTGCGCAAGAGACGAAGGAGAAATACCCAATATTTCAGAGGCTTGTTTAATATTTAAACCCAGTTCTTGATAAGCCCAAGTGAACGCTTTGGTTACTACGCTGGTAGGAAATGGTGATCTATTCATAATTTCGCCTCGTTTCATCAAACAATTGCAACAAGATTTTTTACTATCTATGCATTGATCTGCGAAATACGTACCAACTCGCTTGCTAGTTAAAGATTCACTTAAAACGTCCCAGCTAAGACACTTGCTTTGCTGCAACTTTTGCTAAATGTGATGAGATACCTTCTGGTTCGATACTGAATCTGTACTGGGAAAGCCATTCAATGGCTTCGTCAATTAGTTCAACAAACGTAAATTCGATATTGAGCTCTTTATACACACGTTTGAGTTGACCCTTAGTCGTTGCTTTTGCCGTAGAGTCACCTAATACAACCGCAATGTGAGTCAAGCCCAAAGGTTGCATTGCCGCCGTACGCTCGCGCAGCTGCGCTTCTGCATCGGGGATCAGAAGCGATTCTCCTGTAACGCACACGATATTACACCACACCTTTCCAAACAAACCTTCCGCATTGGTGCGATATTCTTCACTAAAACTTTTTACACATTCCCTATTCCAAGGCCCGTAGGCTTGTGTTACTACCGCATCACCACACAGAGTCACAATAAACTCACCATGCGCGTACCTCATACAACCACCTAATCATTTTTATTAATACTCTAATAGCACATAGCGATATTGCATTGTGAGCTATATGCGTTTTACTGCGCGTTGCTTAACGACAGCGCGCAGTAAGAGTATGGTCCAAAACTCATAAAATAGAAATTAGGCCGCTAATATAGTGATGAGTTCGGCAAACGTAGGCCTACCTTGTATATCAAGGGGCAAGCGCAACTCTCTCGCTATATCACTGACACTAATTACACCACGAACTTCATGGCTATTTCTGTCCATAACTAGACAGTGATGCTGCCCGTAATCTTTGAGTGTTTCTATAACGTCACCCACCGATGAACGTATTAGTTCACTGAAATCGAACGACATGAGAGAAGTTTTGGGACGCATGAAATCATGAACAGTGAGCTCTTCTCGCTTAATCTTAAGCTCGCTTACACGCTGAATGATTTGCTGTTCACCTACATCGTGACTGGTCACGATACCAACGAAACGGTTCCTACTGTTTACCACCAGCATCATACGAACATGAGACTGACGCATAATCGACTCTACTTTCGTAGCCGGCGTTCGCGCATCAATAACGTGTGGTAAGTGCTGCTTAAAGTCAGTGAAGACCGCCATAGCAGATGATTTTACAGTAATGGTGTTTTCAACAACCGGCCATGCCAAAGTATCGATAGCTTCGGTTTTATATAGATTTAAGGCGTGCATACCTTTCTCCTAATCAACAATTAAAAATTCAGATTTTTAGTGATTAAGTGAAAGAAGGAGGTCCTCGAATGATGTTGGCGCGCTGCCTAGTAGAGGCTTTTGCATCAATCGCTTTACCAGTCGAAAACCGGTATTTTTCCAAGCCGCTGGTGATGCTGACAAGCGAAATGCCATCATCAATATCGTCGTCAGATACTTCAAAAGCGGAGCTTTCCCACTCGCTAATGAGGGTTGAGAGCGTATTCGTACTGTTCGACTGCCCCGCAATATTTTGCACACTTTTTCCCTCTCCCAATACGGAGACGGATACTAGTGATGAAAATAACGCTGGCAGAATAACGGCCAACAAAATGTACGAAACGCGCAAAGCGTACAACCCCTACTGAACTAAACAACAATGAAGCAAAGCAGCCACATTTGTTACTGCCTATTTAAACTATAAGAGTATTTAGCGCGTTTAATAGAGGTGTTTAGCGCATTTTATCGACCATTAAACGACACGCCTTCGAAAACTAAACGCGTTGCGACTCAGGTTTGGTGGGTTGTCTGCTGTACATTCGTTCTAAAAACAAGAACGAACACTCCCATTAAATGTGATGTTTAGCCAACGTAATTAGAAATACACTAGACTCAATTGATCCATAAGGTGTTTTTTCAGCGGTCATTTAGTGGTTAAGACAACGGGATTAACTGAAGGTCTAAACAACCTGATTTCAAGTAAGTAATAACGGAAGTGATATGAAACCAAGATGGTCCAGATCTATAGTTATTTTGCATTGGATATCTGCCATTGCCATTGTCGGCATGTTTGCTTCAGGGCTGTGGATGGTCGACCTCACATATTACAGCGACTGGTATAAGACGGCACCGCATTGGCACAAGAGTGTTGGATTAATTTTGCTTGCCATCACTGTTATTCGCTTAGTCACGCGCGTTGTTACTTCACGGCCGCCGTCACATGGCACCCCGTTAGAAAAAAGGTTAAGTCGCATAGGTCATGGGCTTTTGTACACCTTGATTATCATGCTATTCGCGAGCGGCTATTTAATTTCAACGGCCGATGGAAGAAGCATAGACGTATTTAATTGGTTTTCTGTACCTGCAATGGGCGAGTTCTTTGAAAATCAAGAAGACATTGCAGGAGAGGCCCATTTTTATATTGCTTGGTCAGTGATTGTATTGGCGAGCATTCACGCACTGGCTGCACTGAAACACCACTTTATTAGTAACGATGACACACTGAAGCAGATGTTACGGCTTCGATGATATTGAGGAAAAAGGAGAAATGATGAAGAAGTTAACACTTGCCTTGGCCGCTGCGCTGACTTTAAGCACCGCTAACGCCGCAGATTATGTGATTGATAGCAAAGGCGCCCATGCGTCTATCAACTTTAAAATTCAACACTTGGGCTACTCGTGGCTTACTGGTCGCTTCAACGATTTTAAAGGTACTTTTAGTTACGACGACGCAGCACCTAGTGCAGCAAAAATTATGGTGACTATCGATACCGACAGTATCGACTCAAACCACGCAGAGCGTGACAAGCACCTTAAGAGCGACGATTTCTTAAACGTAGACGACTTTCCAGAGGCGAAGTTTGTCAGCACAAAAATTGTCGATAAAAGCAATGGCATGATGGATGTAATGGGTGACTTCACGCTTCATGGTGTGACAAAGCCTATTACGATAGAAGCCAAAAAGATTGGCGAAGGCAAAGATCCATGGGGCGGCTATCGTGCAGGCTTTATGGGCACAACGACGATCGCTCTTAAAGACTATGGCATCGACTATGATTTAGGCCCGGCGTCGCAAACGGTAGAATTAGAGCTTCACGTTGAAGGCGTAAAACAATAGCTATCTACGTTTAGTCCCAGCGAGCTAAATTTATGATTTAAGAAAGCCCCAAACATGGGGCTTTCTTTTTTATGTGGTTAGTGAAGCTTCAGCTTAGGACTGATGGCCTGACTTAGCTTTTTCACAAGGAGCTTTAGAGCACCTTTAATTTTTCCGTGTACTGCAAACTGGTGCATATTATACAAAGAAACGTAAACCAACTTAGCTAGACGCCCTTCAATAAACATACTGCTGTTTGACAGTGAGCCCATTAAGCTTCCAACAGTGCTGTATTTACTTAAGTGAACCAAGGATCCATAGTCCTTGTAAGTAAAATCTTTCGTGTCTTTTTGGGTGAATAACGACGTTATATTATGCGCAACAATATCCGCCATTTGGTGGGCAGACTGCGCTCGAGGCGGCACCCACTTCCCATTTTCCTGCTGGAAACCACAGCAATCGCCTAACACCCAGATATTCTTGTGAGATGAACTGCGAAGCTGCTTATCAACAAGAATTTGATTAGCTCTGTTCGTTTCAAAAAGCGCAAGCTTTGTTATGAAGTCCGGTGCTTTCACCCCCGCAGCCCACACCATTAAATCAGCGTCAATCCGACCACCGTCTTTTGTGATCAGTCCTTTCGCGTCGGCTTCTGCCACCATGGTTTGCTCTTTAATGTCTACGCCTAACTTATGCAGTGCTTTTCTTGCAGAGTTTGCTATCCGCTCGGGCAGCGCAGGCAATATACGATCTCCCGCTTCTACTATAGTAATTTTAAGACGAGAAGCTGACATGTCTGGCATTCCGTAAGCCTTGGACAAATTCGCCACATGGTGAAGTTGAGCGGCAAGCTCAGTACCTGTTGCTCCAGCCCCTACTATAGCGACATCAATTTTGGCGTCTTTATCTTCTTGCTGATTGATGCGGATTAGCTGATTAAGAAGCGCTCTGTGAAAACGTTCAGCTTGCTTTAGCGAGTCGAGAAAGTAGCAGTGCTCAGCAACACCAGGTGTACCAAAGTCGTTACTCACACTACCAACAGCCATCACTAACTGATCATATTGAATCTCGCGTTCGGGCAAAACCTGTGTCCCTTCTTCGTCGATTAGAGGCGACAAGGTAATGGTTTGCGCTTGCGCGTTAAGCGAGCACATTTCACCTAATTGAAAGCGGTAGTGGTGAGCCGCAGCGTGGATAGCGTAGTCCACACCGTCTGAATGCTTATCAATTACACCGGCGGCCACTTCGTGTAATAGCGGCTTCCAGATATGGGTTCGACTGCGGTCGACGAGGGTAATTTCGGCTTGTTTCTTTCTCCCGAGGGTGCGGCTTAAGCGACTGGCTAATTCAAGACCACCAGCACCGCCACCAACAATTACTATTTTTTGCATGGGTATACCTATTAACAATCATTCCACGTATGTCGCCTGACCTTTCCAAACGCTATACATGGCGTGACTGAGACCCATGCTGATGCCTACAGACTACGCCTGATGCCGCTGGGGTACAAGCAAATCACGGCAATAGTCTGTATTTTCAAGATTAATAGTTATCTATTACGGTTGCTTATTTGAAGCTATAACGTGAACGATGCCGTTATCATGAAGTTTCGAGGCCGCCCAGGAAAATAGCGAGGGCCTGTGAAGCTAGTAAAGTCTGCGCGTTCAGCGTAGTCCGTATCAAATAGGTTATTAACGCGCGCGTATAGCGTTACATCGCTGTTCAGGCTATATCGTAAACGCGCGTGCACCAAATCATGCCCCTCGTATTCATTGAGATTTTCGGCGTCGGTGAAATAGCTCGAAATATGCTGCCACTCTAGCTGTGTTTGTACTTTTCTCGATACATCAAAGCTTAAGCGGGCGTTAAACTGAAGCTTTGGCGCGGTATCAATATCATTACCTTTAATATCTTCTTCACCTGAAAGCTGACTGTGCTCGTAAGTATGCCTTGCGTATGTACCAGCAAAATCTAAGCGCAGTATATCGCTTAAGGGTAGGTCAAAAGAAAGCTCTACGCCTCTATGCCATGTTTCGCCGTTGCTTACGTTGAAAAAGTCGCTGTCGCGGTAAATCACATTATCTTTTTGTAGGCTGTAAAGACTAAGCGTATAGCTGCCGTCAAATAGTGTACCTGTAACGCCCATCTCGATATTATCGGCCGTTACCGAGTCAAGATCAGTAACAGTCTGTGCACGCTGCAAACGATACAGCTCTGTTGCTTGAGGGGCGCGATAGCCTCTTGCGATGCCGCCAAACAACTGGGTTTGAGGATTAAGTTGATAACGAAGTGAAAGCTTCGGACTAAAGTTATCAAAGTCATTTTCGCTGTCTGCTGGTCTGGAATATCTACAGCCACCAAAACCGCACTGTGTGCCATCTTCGCGTACACGACCAACATTCATATTGTTGGTATAGTCGTATTGCATAGACTCAAAGCGCCCGCCGACAGAAATAGCCCAACGCTCAGCTTGCCAATTGAAGGTAAAGAAAGGTGCAAATAGCGTGGCATCTACATCATAATCATAGTGCTTTCCTACAGGTATAGTTTCAACCAAAAAGGCTGACCCTTCTGTGGCGCTGTCTTGTGACTGGCTTAATTCACCTTCTGTGTATTCTACGTCTAATCCTATATCTGCACTTAGGCTGTCATTGATGACGTAATTGAACTGAGACAGTACACCAACGCCTTTTTGAGCATTCGTTTCAAGGGGTTTGCCAGGTAAAAAATGCATACGGAAACGCATGTCCTGGTTGCGTACGTAAGGTGTAATCGACAGTGCATGATCACCGCTAAAGCTAGTATCGAACTTGCTCCATAGCCTAAAACTTTCTGCTTTTCGAAACGCTTCGGGGTTTGGGTTACTTTTGGCTATTTGTGTATTTTTGTAGCTTTCAAACCCTTCGATGTAGCCGGCAGTTTCTTGGTCCAGATGGGTATAAGTAAGCCCGCTTGTAATAACCGTGCTGTCCCACTCTAGCCTGTGGCGAAGCGAGACTTTCTCTTGGTCAACGCCCTCTTCATTTCGATATCCTGTATCTCTGGTAACACTGGCGGCGATACCCACGCCACTGCGACCAAAGTCTTTCCCTTCTTTAAGCTTTACGCGATGAAACCCATATGACCCATAATCAACGCTAAGCTCTCCGCCGCCTTGGGTTGTGTCTGGGGTAATCACATTAATCACACCATGTATCGCATTAGAGCCATAAAGCGCTGACGCAGGGCCTTTTATCACATCAATACGCTGTGCAATTTCACCGTGGGCTTCAAACAGTTCGTTGATGTTACAGAAGCCTGCCGCGCGTAGAGGGATTCCATCTTCTGCCGCTAAAATTCCGCCGCACGCGCCAGCGCCGGTTAACACTGGCGAACGAAGGGCAGGCAAATACTCTTGCCCATTGCCCCGCTGTACGCCGGCACCCGCTATGTAATTCAGCGACTCTTGAATGTGTTGAAATGAAAGCAGCGAAAGCGTTTCTTCTGAAATAGACGACACTGCATAACCGGAAGCATTCATATTTCCCTGTATACGAGAAGACGTGGTTTCAATTCTTTCTATTTCATTGGTTTGTTGAGCGATGGCTGCATACGATAGCAGAGCCACAGCTAACAACGACAGAGGAAAGCTTGGGGCAAAGCGCATTATCTATCCTTATGATGACAAAATGTTTTTTTTAGCAACTGATGCTAGTGTATCGTTAATTTAGACAAGAATGGGTTAAAACTCGCTAAACTGTTGCGGCATTTTGACAATTACGCCATATCTATGATCTAAGCGTTGGCGTAGACTTTGCAGTTCGCAGACTTTACTGTCACAACACAAATCTTAGTTTTATACACTATTTCTAATTTACGTATATCTAACGCATATAGACAGGCAGTACGTTAGTAGATTGCAGCAATGGGTTAAACACTCTTTGCCTGAAGTAAGAACACCAAACTTTGTTCGTTGGAGGAACCATTGGACACACTTATTCCTAGTCTTTCACAGCTTATTGAATTCGCTGTTGCCCCCGTATTTTTACTTACCGGTATTGCTGGCTTCCTCAATGTTATGTCGTCTCGGCTGGGCCGAATATCCGACAGGGTGAGGGTGGCAGAAAGACAGATTCATACTCTTTCAGACCCGCATATTGTCGATCGCTCAAAAAAAGAAATTAAAGTGCTATGGCGCAGGGTAAAAGTGATTAACTGGGCGATTGGGCTATGTGTTGCCGCTGGACTGATGGTGTGTACCGTCATTATGGCGCTATTTTCTGGGTCGCTGTGGGTTGTAGATTTAAAAACACCGGTCATCGTGTTGTTCATACTGGCTATGATGTTTCTAATCAGTGCGCTCATTGTTTTTCTGGTTGAAGTGAAACTGGCGACCAACACGATAAATATGGTCAGAACTATTCGCTAGCATTTTGACCCAATGCTAAGCTTCGTAATTTCAAGATTGGTAATCTCTAAGGCAATTATAAGGCGGATGTTTTTTAACTAATCTAACCGCCTTGTATTCCTTTTATGTGTTGCTATTCACACAATGTAATTGTACATAGAACTTCTGTGTAAACATGGTGTAAAGGTCACTTCTTAAAAGCGTTCATTAGCGTCTAAATAAGGTAAAATCCCACCATTAACGTCGTTAATTTGCTACAAATGCACTTTTACACAGTTTCGGCCTACTGAAAGGATTTAACTGCGCCATGAATACTAAATTACTACGCTCTCTTCAGGTTTTTGTTGCGGTAACAGACAGCGGTAGCATGAGTGTGGCAGCCCGCGAGCTACACATGACTGTTTCTGCAATTAGCCAACAATTAAGAAAACTTGAGCATGATATAGGGCTTAGTCTTTTCAACCGAAATACCAGAAGTTTGAGCCTTACAGAAGCTGGCCGCATTTATTACGATACCAGCAAGAAAATGCTACAAACCGCTGAACTCGCTCAACAAAAAATTGAAAGTCTTCAAGATAACCCCACTGGGAACATTAACATTATTGCCCCTGAAGGATTTGGTGGCGGTTTACTCAGTGAACCACTGAAAAAGCTTTGTGAAGAATTCCCCAAAATTACGATATCTTTAACGGTAACTGATGAACCGAAAGATATCATTGCATCAAGTGCAGACCTGGTGCTTTGCTTCGCTCCGGTTTCAGATACTAACTTCAGCAGCTTAATGCTAGCCACATGGAAGCGTATTTTATGTGTCTCGGCAGCGCATCCGTTAGCCAACGAAACGTTATCTTCACCAGACCAATTGAATAGACATGCTTACATTACACATAGACATGTTGAAGACTACGTAATGAAGCACAAAAACAAAGGCGAGTTTGAACTGGACACTCAGCGTATTGACGTCAATTCAATGCAAACACTCATTAAACTTACCCAAGATGGCTTGGGCTTTGCCGTATTGCCTGAGCCAGAGGTAAGACATTTGCTCAAATCAAACGAGATGAAGCAGCTTTTCACCGACTGGGATTTGCCTGACTATACTGTATACGCGGTAACACCGAAGCGGGACCTTATGCCAGCAAAAATCAGTGCTGCTATCACCTGCTTACAAGATTTGTTTGCGCAAATATAATCGTCATATAACAGCCAAATGGACCTAGAAAAACGCTTGGCTCAATACGACAAAGGCAGCGTACAAACGCTGCCTTTTTTATTGCTTTTAGCTTCTTTATTATTAGAAGCGAGTGTTCATTTGAACGCTCAAGATGTGCGCCGTAGCTGACTGTGTACCAACAAATGTGGTAGTAAAATCAGCACCAGGTACTGCATCTTCTACAATCGTTCTCTTTTTATCAATGTCTGCTTCACGACCATCAATAAATACGTATGCAAGGTCAATTGAGGTGTCTTCACTCATGGTGTAAGTCATTCCACCAGAAATCCAATGACGGTCAGTATCTGGAATACTTAGCGAGCGATTTTCTACCGATACCACACCGTCGTCATAAGCATAGCCCGCACGAAGAGTAATCTCATCGTTTAAGATGTAGGTAACACCGATAGATGCGCGCCACGAATCGTCGAAGTTTTCTTCTTTGATAAGGAAATCATCACCACTTGCAAGATTAGCTTCAAGCTTTTGGAAAGTACTCCAATCAGTAAAAGTTACACTACTTTGAACAGACCACTTATCGTTTAACTTCTGATCGATGGCTAGCTCAGTAATTGCAGCTAAATTCAAATCAAGGCTTCCACCTTGGTTTAGTACTGCTCTCAAATCTGAAGATACTTCACCACTTAGCTCTAGTTTTGTCTCAGCACGATGTGATAGCGCAATATTAGTCATATCAGTCGGCTGCCAGAAAATTCCCGCGTTCCAACCAAAACCCCAATCGTCTCCTTCTAGATTAAAAAGAGAAGCACCCGCCGGTACAGTAGAACCTAGCGCATTAAAGGCAAACGATAGAGATTCAGAAACGCCTGAACCAATTTCAGCTTCGGCATAGGTTGCGTTCAGACCGAAACCAACCATAAGCTGTTCATTTACTTTGTATGATATCGCAGGGTTTAAAGTTACACTTTTAACCTCTGCTTCATCGGCAAACGGCAAAGCCTCAAAGTCATCTGAGTAATCAGAGCGAAGACCATAAGTAGTAAACACACCAACACCAGCCGAGAACCTTTCATTAATTGGTGTGGTATAGAAAAATCCAGGTACAAACGCAGTATCCGCAATATCATCCTCTGTTGCTGAAGTAGAAAGAGAGGTTGCATCAGTAGGAAGAGAAGTCTCACCCAATGCATAAGTCGCGGTGCCATTAATATCTACATTTGGGTCGATAAAGCTTACTGATGCACTGAACTCAGCTTCTTTAAATACACCAATTGCTGCAGGGTTGGTTGCTAGAATAGAGGCATTCTCTGGCTTTGCCGCTTGACCAGCCATCGCGCGGCCTAGGCCGTTTGCACTGTGTTCATTAACTTGGAAACCAGCTGCCAGCGCAGAAGAAGAGGCTAAGGTAGCAAGCGCTAAGCAAACTGAGGCACGTAAAGAAAACTGTTGCTTCATAAGATACTCATTGTAATAGGGGAAAATTGCAGCGGGCATTTTACGGATATGAGTAGTTTTGTTCAATGCAAGTAAACGTTATTTACGCACTTTTATCGCATTTTTTACAATTATAGCTACAATTTCGACGCATTTATAAGCACATTTGATAATACATAGTTAACTAAAGATCACTACATTGTTAACACTCGTCTAGTGAACCATCACCAATAACTATTGGAACTGTTCACATCTTTAATTCACATTTATAGATTCTTTGCTAAATGGTTGTATTTATACCAATAAGCCCCACCCTATTTTCATAGTCGTGGGGTGATCTCAACCAGCCAAAATGCGTTTCAACATTGAGCACACCACCCCTTTTAACGAGTACAGGAGGATACAATGCCAACATATAAAGCTATTACTTTGGTAAAGCGCCCCGACGATAGAAAAATCGGTCCGCATTTATTTGAAACGAAAGAGCTTGAAATACCTACACCAAAAGATGGCCAGATTCTAATTAAGCAAACTCACATGTCTTTAGATCCTGCAATGCTAGGGTGGATGAGTGAAGACAGAGAAAGCTATATCCCTCCAGTAGAGCTTGGTGATGTCATGCGTTCGAGCGGCGTAGGCGAGGTGGTTGAGTCTAACAACTCAGACTTTTCTGTGGGCGATAAAGTTATGGGCATGACCGGCTGGAGTGAATATGTGCTGAGTGATGGCTCTGGCTTCAATAAGCTTCAGCAAGGTGTGACTGAAGAAATGGCACTGTGCGTTTTTGCGCTACCTGGCTTAACCGCCACAACAGGCCTTTATAACTTTGGCGAACCAAAGGAAGGTGAAACGCTTATTGTAACAGGTGCAGCGGGTTCTGTAGGATCGATAGTGGGTCAACTTGCAAAAGCTGATGGACTGCGTGTGATCGGTGTAGTGGGTAGTGACGACAAAGCCAACTGGATTGTTAATGAATTAGGTTTTGACGGCGCAATCAATTACAAAACTGACGACTTAGAAGAAAAACTGGCCGAGCTTACGCCAGACAAGATTGACGTATTTTTTGAAAATACAGGTGGCCCTATCCAACAGCACATATTCAATAGAATGAATACTCATGGACGCATAGTGGTGTGCGGTATGATTGCTGATTATCAGTCAGAAAATCCGGCGCCAGGGCCAAACTGGATCCCTTTAATCAAAAAGCGGGTCAATATTCGTGGTTTTGCTATGCCCGACCACTGGGGGGAAATTCCACAGCTTTTACAAAAGCTTACTCCATACGTACAGCAAGGTAAGATAAAGTACCGTGCCCATACTATTGACGGGTTAGATAACGCGGAAAAAGGCTTAAACATGTTGTTTGAAGGTAAAAATACCGGAAAAATGATAGTGAAGCTGTAAAACCTCAAATCAGAAGCACAGCGTTTGGTATCAGTACTGTGCTTCTGCTATTACATACTGTGCTTTACCTTTTTCTTTCGCTTCATATAACGCTTTATCGGCTTCATCAATAAGCCAATCAATGGATATATCGTCAACCGATTCAGCATAAGCCGCACCGATTGAGCAACTCATAAAGGCGTGCTTTGCTCCATCGGCATGCTTTAATTGAGCCCCGCTCCATTTATCTAACAGTGCTTGCGCGTGCTTTTCAACCTGCTCTTTATTGATATCGCTTAAAACAACGATAAACTCTTCGCCACCGTATCGGCCTAGGATATCTGTTTCGCGCTTAAAAACCTCTTTCATAATACGCGCCTGCACTTTTATTGCTTCATCACCCTGTTGGTGACCAAAACTATCGTTGTATTTCTTAAAGTCATCTAAATCAAGCATCAAGGTAGCCATTGATACTTTATGACGCTTACTGAACGCCAGCAGCTTTTCGCTCTGATCTCGTAAAGCACGCCGATTAAGCAAATCGGACAACGGGTCGAACTTGCTAAGTTTTAATAATCGGTCGTTCGTTTCTTTAAGCATGCGCACACTGCGATCTAATCTGTACTTAGCATAGACACATATAAAGAGTGAACCTGTTACAAACGAAGCTGAAATTGGCACCCTGTCACCGTAAACCGGCGCTAACCACATCAAGCCTAAAAAACCAAAGATATTAACGACATTTGCAGCCATCGCTAATTTAAATGGGATACCCAAGGCAAATACGCAGAAGAACGCATATAAAATGGTGCCTTCGTAAGGGAAAATAAAGTTGTGCTCTTTCCAACACACCCATATCAGCCAATAATTGCTGTAGGAAAGGGCAATAAGTAATCCTGCGAAAATGTAGGCTCGAAGCTGAATGAACCTGCGCCAGAAGGAGAGTACAACAACGACGAGTATAATAGGGAATTGAAGAAGTAAGCGATCAAATATGTACAGCTCGTACATGCTGCTTGGTAGTAGCATCAAGTCAGCAGCCATAAAGGCAAGCACAAGTATAGCACCAATGATCAGCGCAATTCTCAGCCGAAGTAGCTCGCGGGGTTTATTGATTTGCACACGCCACCTTAAGCAATAAGTTACTGTTAAAGCATCTATATATTAGCCCATGGCGAAATCACCCACGGGCTCTTACAACTTCAAATTACTGAAGCTGCATCACTTTAACTATTATCAGTGACTTCTTGATTAAGCGCCAGTTTTGACAAACTTTCTTGCAGTGCCTCAACGGTGACAGGTTTGGTAACGATGTCGTCCATCCCCGCTTCTTTAAATGACACGTGACGCTCTTTGAATGCTTCGGCGGTAAGTCCTATAACTGGGATTTTGCTAAGCTCTCCATCAAGTTTTCGAATGCGTTTTGTCGCTTCAATGCCGTCCATCACTGGCATGTGCACATCCATGAAAACAACATCAATACCGCCCTCTTCTACTCGTGCAGCGGCTTTCAGTCCATTATCAACGTGCTCAACATCACATTTCAGATGTTCTAAGAGTGCCTGTGCTACCACAGCATTAATGGCATTATCTTCAGCCAACAGAACTTTAATACCTTCTGGTAAGCTAGCGCGCTCTGCTTGTCGCGCGGAATCCGAATCGGCCGACGACTCCACCATGCGACGACTCTGCACGTTGGCGGTAACGGTGAAACATGAACCTTCACCTACTTTGCTCACCACCTTAATATCACCACCTAATATTTGTGCAAGCTGCTTTGCAATAGCAAGACCTAGCCCAGTGCCACCGTATTTACGCGTAATTGATGAATCGGACTGCGTAAACTTATCAAAAATATGCTCGAGTCTGTCTGGCTCAATACCAATACCGGTATCTTTAACCGCAATTACCAAATGGTTCTCGCTCACGGTATCCTGTGAAGGCTGTTTGAGCTTGGCGGAAATAGTCACCGTGCCCTTATGAGTAAACTTAATTGCGTTACTCACCAAGTTAATGATTATCTGGCGTAACTTCGTAATATCACTGGTTACTGCCACCGATTCCATGTTCTTACTTTTGTAAACCAAACGCGTACTATTGGCGCTAGCATTGGTACCCAGTAGCGTAATAAGGTCATTCAGCATTGCGTCAAGATCGAACTCTGTAACGTCAACCTCTGACATACCTGATTCAATTTTTGAGAGATCCAGAACATCGTTGATAACGGTCGCTAGAATAGACGCCGATGATTTCAAATCGCTGGCATACTGATGCTGTTTATCCGACAGTTGCGTATCAAGAAGTAGCGTTGCTAATCCCTGAATACCGTTCAGTGGGGTGCGAATTTCGTGACTCATTACTGCAAGAAAATCCGTTTTTGCGCGGTTTGCTTGCTGAGCTTGAGCAACGTATTGCTCTATTTCACCAGACATTGCCTCAACGTCTCGCGCTAAACTACCTAACTCGTCGTTTTGCTGTAAGTCTATACTGACCTTCTTATGGTCAACCGCAATACGACTTGCTGCTGATTTTATTTTTTCGATAGGAGAAACAACAAACACCTGTGTGACTCTTCCCATAAGCAAACTGACAATAACGACAGCAAATAGCGTCACTAATGACGTTAGCCACGCAATAGTAGATAGGGAAGATTGCAGTGCGTCAGCAGGCTGTAATACGGTAACTTTCCAATTCCATGGCGCAAATTCCGCACACGCAAATAACACGTCAGCATCGTTAATATTCGACTCACCAAAGGCGACCTTACGACTGGCAATGGTTGCGATTGTCGCATCTTCGACATTAGGAACCACAGTGTGCTCCATCGTACTAAACACCACAGTATCGGCACTCTTGTCACTGATCGCAAAGTGGCGGTCGGTGGCTTGCTGCAACGACTTTAGCTCTTCAAACACTTCCTTTTGATAGGCCTCGCGAAACACAGGCACATTCTCTAGGCCCGACTCAATAAGCAGTTCACGTCTTTCGTCAATGATCTCTAAAACGTTTAATGTAAGCGTCTGAGTGAGGAGCTGATATTCTCTTTCGCGTGCTGAATCGTACGCCGTCAAATAAGCCCAATACCCAGTAAGTGCCATACCAATTAATAAAATTGGAATGTAGATAACCAGCAGTTTCGATTTAATCCGCATACTTACTTCTAATTAGGCCTTATTGATACACATGCTCTTTAGAGAGCTTCAAATAATTGGAAGGGATGGGCATTTGTAATTTAATTGCCGTAGCAACATTTACCGCTACAGTGTACGTATCCATTTTACCAACGGGAATGTCTCTCGCCGATTTTCTTTGCAGTATCAGCTTTGCTTTTCTTGCTGCTGATTTCCCTATACTCTTTGATTCAGATACCACCCCGATAAGCGCACCTTTTTTTACTGACGCAATACTTTCAGCAAATAGAGGAAGCAATCCAGTCCTCTCTTTAACCTTCTCCACTAATCCATTGGCTTCTGCTAAAGGCCCTGAAGATAACCAATAGCCATCTAGTTCTGAGCTTCTTTGTTCTAAGCTATCAACAATACTATCTGTCATTTCAACGAGTCCTTCATCACCTTCTAAATAAGGCGTGCTGACTGCAACTAAGTTTATATTTTCATACTCACTGTCTAACGCTAGCAGTTGGTTTACCAGGTTACTCGATGAGGGATAGGTTGAATGTACTAAACCTATAGTAAGAGGAGACGTAGGCTCTGATGCTCTAAGCACGCCATCTAACATATCAAGTTTTACTTTCGCATCGAGCACGTGCGACTCGCCAGTCATATTGCGTTTGCTTGTAGCACCAATAGTGGGAACTATCCCTTCTTCGACTGGAGCTGACACAACCATGAAAAGTTTTGGCGTATCAACAAAGTCTTCAGAGGCATTCAAAGCACGAGTGGCCAAGGTAGCGACAGATACAATAAGATCAGGTTTAGGCTCTTGTGCCAGCTCGCTTAATATTTCTTTAGCGCGCTCCTCCGATCCTTCAGCATTGTATGTAGTAACGTTAATGTCGTGCTCAGGCATAATTCGAATAAGCTCTTTTTCAAATTCGGACCGTGATTCACTAACAATAGGAACTGGGAGCGTTTCAATAATAACAAGGTCCAGAGCGTCTTTAGCTTTGGCAGAACTTAAAGTTGCCGCGAACAAAACTAGGGTAAGGAGGAAGGAAAACCAGACCTTAAGCATGACTGTAAACCCGTAATAACTAAATGAAAACACACATGTCATTACATATCATAAAGTTATTCTGGGGCATTGCATAGAAGAAGTTATGACCAAACCCTTAAAACTGGTCATAACTTTTTAGGAGCTAGGATGCGATGTCCGCAAACGCTTTAACGCTGAATAAACGCGCCTCGATATCGTAAATTGGCATAGACACAATAATCTCATCAATATCCGTTGCTTCGATAAATTCAGCGAGCTTGCGTTGCACGGTTTCTTTCGAGCCAACTAAGGCATATCTGAGTACACTTGATAACATGGCCTCATCTGGTACCGTACAGTATTCACTAAAGTTATGCATAGGCTTTGCAAACGGCTTGTTAAGGCCACGTCGCATGTTCATAAATTGCTGCTTCACTGACGTAAATAGAAGTTCAGCCTCTTCATCGGTTTCAGCAATCACCACCATTACACCAGCCATCGCTTTTGGCGCTGATAACTGAGGCGACGGTTTAAACATATTGCGGTACACATGAAGCGCATCGAATAACGCATCGGGCGCAAAATGCGAGGCGAACGAATATGGGAGTCCCATTTTTGCCGCCACCTGTGCACTGTATAAGCTAGAGCCAAGCAACCACAGGGGGACATGAGTATTTGCCCCAGGTACTGCAACAATCGGCTGCCCGTCTTGCGGTGTACCCAAGTAGTGCTGAAGTTCCTGAATATCTTCTGGGTAACTGTCTACATCGCTTTGCAAATTGCGACGAAGCGCGCGTGCGGTTGCCATATCAGTGCCTGGTGCACGGCCAAGTCCAAGCTCTATGCGATTGGGAAATAATTCAGCCAAGGTGCCAAACTGTTCAGCAATGACCAAAGGTGCATGGTTAGGCAGCATAATACCGCCCGCACCCACTTTAATGGTAGAAGTGGCATTCGCAATATGCGTGAGTACAACCGAGGTGGCAGAACTGGCTACACCTCGCATGCCGTGATGCTCGGCTAGCCACACACGTTCATAGCCATTGCGCTCAGCTTCCATAGCCATCAGCTTTGAGTTATGTAGCGCGTCTTTCACGCCAAACCCTTCAGATATTGGCGCTAAATCTAGCAGTGAGTATGGGATAGCCATGTTGCCTCGCAATGTTGAAACTTGGTATGACTTATAGGTATGACCTTACTTCTCGTTTTACAACTGCCTTACCTGACAAAGTAGGACGGATGGAGAAGGTTTGTCGATAAAGTGAGAGTGGTGAAAAGAGAAGTGAAATTATAGTAAGGCATGGACTTGCAGGAAAGCCACTTAATTAGCAGCCAATACTCGCCTGTTGAAAAATTAAAAAGCCTGCGCTTTTGTCAGTCGCAGGCTTTGTTTGTGAGCACGAATAAGTGCTTCAGCAGTGTGCTTTATTCTACCGTAACCGACTTCGCCAAGTTACGCGGCTGGTCTACATCAGTACCTTTAATTAACGCTACATAGTAGCTCAATAACTGTAGCGGCAAGGTATAGATGATAGGTGCGATTGGTTCGTCGCAGTGCGGTACGTCGATAACGCGCATGGTTTCATCACCTTCAAACGCCGCATCCTTATCCGCAAATACATACATGATGCCGCCACGGGCACGTACTTCTTCAACGTTCGACTTTAGCTTCTCGAGGAGTTCGTTGTTCGGTGCAACCACAATAACGGGCATTTCGTCATCAATAAGCGCAAGTGGGCCATGTTTCAATTCCCCAGACGCATATGCTTCCGCATGAATATAAGAAATCTCTTTAAGCTTAAGCGCCCCTTCCATGGCAATAGGGTATTGATCGCCACGGCCTAGGAACAAGCTGTGATTCTTATCTGCAAATTCTTCAGCTAAATCTTCAATGCCACCAGTTATCGCTAAGGTCTCTTCAAGCTTGGCAGGTAGACTATGAAGCGCAGAGACAATAGCTTTGCTGTCAGCGTCTGTCATGCCGTTTTCTTTGCCCAGTGCTAGGGTAAGCATTAAGAACGCAGTGAGCTGAGTAGTAAAGGCTTTGGTAGACGCTACGCCAATTTCTGCGCCAGCACGGGTCATAAATGCTAGGTCTGACTCGCGTACCAATGACGAGCCCTGAACGTTACAAATGGTCAAACTAGACATATAGCCCAGCGCTTTTGCTAAGCGAAGGGCAGCTAACGTATCGGCTGTCTCACCTGATTGAGAGATAGTAATAAGCAGGCTGTTTGGGTGAACCACTGACTTGCGGTAACGAAACTCCGATGCAATTTCTACGTTGCACGACACATTGGCGTACTGCTCTAGCCAGTAGCGCGCCGTCATACCCGCATGGTAGCTGGTACCACAGGCAATAATTTGTACATGCTGTACTTTTTTGAATATCTCGTCAGCACCTTTACCAAATATATCAGCGGTAAGACCGTTTTCGTCAATACGATCTTTAAGCGCATTACGCACAACGGTTGGCTGCTCGTGAATTTCCTTGAGCATGTAGTGGCGGTAACCCGCTTTGTCACCCGCGTCGTGCTCGATATTCGACTCAATCACTTCGCGTTCAACAGCATTGCCGTCTTTATCGAAGATTTTAACGTCGCGACGAGTAATCTCTGCCACATCGCCTTCTTCTAAAAAGATGAAGCGGCGTGTCACTGGCAACAATGCCATTTGGTCCGAAGCAATAAAGTTTTCGCCAAGCCCCAAACCAATTACTAGCGGGCTGCCAGAACGGGCAACGACCACGCGGCTTGGGTCTTCTTTATCCATGATAACGGTGCCATACGCACCGTGGAAGGTTTTAACGGCACTTTGCACAGCGTCTAGTAAAGTCTTACCTGACTTAAGCTCTTCGTGCACGGTATGGGCAATGGTTTCTGTGTCGGTGTCGCTGGTAAAGGTATAGCCCTGCTCTTTTAACTGTGCTTTTAAGTTAACATAGTTTTCAATAATACCGTTATGAACAACAGCTACACGTTCAGTTGAAAAGTGGGGGTGCGCATTCGCTTCAGTCACACCACCGTGCGTTGCCCAACGGGTATGAGCAATTCCAGTTGTACCCAAAGCTTCACCTTCTGCCACCGCATCAGCAAGCTCTTGTACTTTGCCTGTACGGCGAATACGTGTAAGCGTGCCGTCGCCTTGCAATAGCGCCACGCCAGCTGAATCATAGCCGCGATACTCCAGTCTTTTTAAACCTTCTAATAGGATTTCAACCACGTTACGCTCAGCTACAGCGCCAACTATTCCACACATAATTATTCTCCACTCGGCGCTGCAATAAGTACTGTCACGCCCTGATTTTCAATATTAAGTTTGTCTTGTTCACAAATGCCTTCATCAGTGATCAAAACAGAAATGTTTTTCCAGCTTAGCTCTAGGTTAGGCATTTTATGCGTTAATTTCTTTGAGCTGGCTACTATAACCACCTTACTAGCCGCCACAGCCATGGCGCGGGTTACACCAATAAGCTCGTTAAAGGTGGTGGTTCCTCTATTCACATCAATGCCCGCGGCACCAATAAACGCAATGTCAAAACTATAGGCACTAACCAACTGTTCAGCCATAGCGCCTTGAAACGACTGAGATTGGGCATCCCATGTGCCCCCTACCATTAACACCGTCGGCTCTTTTTCACTTTGGGTAAGGTAATTGGCGGTTGATAACGTGTTGGTCATTACCACTAAATCATCGATGCGTGATAAATGGGGCAAGATGGATGCGGTGGTAGACCCGCAGTCTATAACGAGCTTATTGCCCGGATTAACCAAGCTCGCTGCGAGTTGGCCTAAAGCATTAATTGCTGGGCTAGTAGTTGAATTCGTGAAAGGGTCATTGGTAATAAACTGAGATGGCCCAGCATTTGAGTTGGTAGATGATGGTACAGGCACTGCGCCACCAAACTGTCGAATCAGTAAACCTTGCTGCGAAAGGGCTGCGAGATCTTTTCTAATGGTGACTTCAGACGTAGCAAAACGCACGGCCAAGTCTTCAACTTGTGATTGACCATGCTCTTTCACCCACGCCACTATCTGCTGGCGGCGCTGTTCAACTGATTTACTACTTTTCAATATAACCTCATGCTCTTGCCGCCTTCTCGCTAAACCTTCCTGTACGCGTTGTTCCAATTGAGAACAAGCCATAAAAAGTCTGCAAAATAGTCCGCAAACACATCTTCAACATTCAACCATAACTTTCAAAACGAAAGTTATTAGTTTTAAAGTGAAAGCATCGTAAGTTAAATTGAAACGACGATCAAGGTAATTGTTTAATTAAACGCCAGCGATTTCTTTTGAGCACTCGCTTTTATGGCTAGCTCAATGACTTTGATAACAGGTACGACCGTACTCGCGTCAGCCGGCGAGAATTTACCGTCTTCAATAGCGTGAGCAAGGCGATTAAAAAACGTGAGATATTCACCCTTCACTGTTGTTACCGTCTCTTCAACTAGCTGGCCGCTTTCATTGGCCACAGCTAGCACGCCATGCTCGTTATCTTTTGTAATCGCCCAGTGTTCATCGTCAAAGGCTAGCTCTGCACGCAATTGATCTTCTTGCGGATCTAAATAGAACTTTCGAAAGCTGCCTTTTGTGCCTTGCAAGTCGTAGCGCAATGTTACGCTGGCCTGAAAAGCTGAACTACCTAGCTTTACAACTTTATCAACATAGTGAAGTGTTACATCGAACGTGTCATCTGACTGCCCATTTTCACGCAAGGCCTGTATGCTTGCCGACACTTCTTCCGGCTCGCCGAAAAGCTGTAGCGCTTGGTCGATTAAGTGGGGACCTAAATCCCAGAAGATACCGCTTCCTGGCCCTGCATTTTCACGCCATCTGTCTCGTGGTACCGGGCGAAATCGGTCAAATCGGCTTTCCAAGCGTTTAATGTCGCCTAACTTGCCATCGTTGATTAACTGCTTAACCGTAAGAAAATCGCCATCAAAACGTCTGTTGTGATAAACACAAAGCTGTTTATTTTGAGAATGTGCAAGCTCTACTAAAGCTTCTGCTTCTTCACTATCTAATGTAAATGGCTTTTCTACCAATACGTGACAGCTGTGCTCTAATGCCAGTTTCGCCTGTGGTCCATGAAGGTGATTTGGGGTTGTAATAACCACCAAATCCACATCGTGAATTTTAAGCGCTTCTTCCAACGAGCCATACACTTCAGCATGGGGTAAAACTGCGTTAACCACATCAGGTTTTGAAGAGATAACCACATCGACAGAGAACTGCGGTAGATAATTTAGAAACGGCAAATGAAAGGTTGTGGCGGAAAATCCAAAGCCAACCAGAAGTGTAGATATCATCGCATATCCTTGTGTAACGAGAATTAAGAGGTAAGTAAACACACACTATCAGTAATGATAGATAGGGGAAACCTTAGATAGTTCATTATTTAGAAGACAGATAGCTGAATGAGTTGCGACTACAGCGACACAATAGACGTTAACTAAGCCCTCTGATTTTGTCATCTTTCTGACTGGGCGATAGTTTGATGGGACTAGAGAAGAAACTGGGCTAGCTAATCACTATTTGTGTTTGCCAGCCCTATCTCACCATGTAACCCGTTAGCGAGCTTTCATAAGGATACGTCTTTATTTTTTGGTCGGGCGCGGCCAATTTGGAATATTGCGCTGCTTACCGCGGGCCACGGCTAGCGCGTCTTCGTCTACGGTTGACGTGATCACCGAACCCGCACCTACGGTAGCGCCTTTGCCAATGTTTACAGGCGCGACAAGCGACGAGTTTGAGCCGATAAAGGCATTTTCGCCGATGACGGTTTTGGACTTGTTCACACCGTCGTAGTTACAGGTAATTGTGCCTGCGCCAATGTTCGCTTTGGCACCCACTTCTGCATCGCCTAGGTAGGTCAAGTGATTCGCTTTGGCGCCCTCGCCTAAAATAGCCTTCTTCATTTCCACGAAGTTACCCACTTTGGCATTTTTCTGCATTACTGCACCAGGGCGCAACCTTGCGTAAGGTCCAACTGTGCAAGCTTCACCTACACTGGCTTCTTCAATAATAGAATTAGCTTCAATTACAGCGTTGTCGGCAATAGTACAGTTGCGCAGAATACAGTTTGCACCAATGTTGACGTTGCTACCAAGTGTCACCTTACCTTCAACAATAACGTTAACGTCGATAATTACGTCGTTACCGGTTTCAAGCTGGCCGCGTAAGTCAAAACGAGCAGGATCCAGCAAGGTTACGCCATTGGTCATTAGCTCTTCGGCTTGGCGACGCTGAAGCGCGCGCTCCAGATTAGCTAACTGCAAACGATTATTAACGCCTTCCACTTCTACCGCAGACTGTGGCTGTGCAGACTGAATTCGCTTGCCTTCAGCTGCAGCCATGGCAATAACGTCGGTAAGATAATACTCGCCTTGCGCGTTATCATTGCTTAACTCACCCAACCAGCGCTTAAGATCAGCGCCAGACATCATCATCATGCCGGTGTTAATTTCTTTGATTTCACGCTGAGCATCAGTGGCGTCTTTGTGCTCGACTATCGCGGTAATATTGTCATTTTCGCGAATAATGCGGCCCATGCCTGTGGGGTCGTCTAAATTTACAGTGAGCAGTGCTAAATCACAGCTTTCTTTTGCTGCTTTTAATGCGCTTAGTGTTTCTTCGCGAATAAGTGGTGCGTCGCCAACAAGTACAAGCACGTCTTCATTATCTTTAATGTGAGGTGCCGCTTGCTGAACAGCGTGGCCTGTACCTAACTGTTCGGCCTGTAAACACCAATTTAGATTGTCTTCAACAACAGTTGCCTTTAGCTGGTCGCCGCCATGGCCGTAGACCAAATGAATATTGTCAGCACCCAGTGATTTTACTGTGTTGATAATGCGCTGCACCATAGGCACACCACCTACTTTGTGTAATACCTTCGGTAACGACGATTTCATACGGGTACCTTTACCCGCTGCTAATACAACCACAGAGAAAGCCATATAATTCCTTTATTTCGCAAAGAGAATGAAAGTCGGAGCATAGTGTAACCAAGGCCCAACAATATGTCAGCGATTGATTCACTCCGAGGTCTGACCGGACGGCTTCACATTGCGCTTTTGCTCTTCGTTATTTAGTCTAAGTTAAAAGAAACCGCCTAGTAGTTCATTATTGCAACAGGTATACTCAACGCTTAGGTTAGGTTCAGTCAGGCAAGGGAGCATGCGCAGTCTGTGAACACATTTCGTACACTACATAGAAGTATTCTGGTGTTATTTGCGGTAGTGGTTATCGCTATTGTGACACTGGTTCATTTCAGTATTTCAAAAATCGTTGCCGAACAAAGTCGTGCACAGCAGCAGTCATTGTCGCCTGCAATATCGCTTATCGTCGAGCAACTTCTGAAGCCTCTACATATTTCTGAAGCATTAGGGCATTCCACTGAGTTGGTAGACTTGATGGATGGAGAAACAATTGATCAAGATGCTGTTTTTAAGACATTGGATCGCCTTGAAAATGAGTTTGGTTTATCTTTCTTTATCGCCAGCGAGGCAGACAGAAAACAATATAATTCTGACGGTAGTATTATCAACCTTATCGAAGGTGAAGTAAGCTGGTACTTCAAATATCGCGATTATCCCGCTGATGCCGTTGCCGATATTGGTAAATGGGAAGACACACACTTTTATATTGATATTAAAATTCACGACGAAAATGACCGCTTTTTAGGTTTTTTCGGTGTAGGAAAAAGCCTGCGCAGCTTTATCGAAGTGTTCGATACCTACAAACAAGAATACGGCTATGATTTCTTATTCGTAGATGGTGAAGGCGATATTATGTTGTCTTCAGATCCAAGTCTTATCGCCTCTTACTCAGAATTCACCAACTTGTCCGAGTTGCCTTGGTACGCGAGTTTGCCAATGACAATCCAAAGCGAGCAAGCGCTGAATAACAAGCTGGTCACTATTGACCAAAAAGACTTTCTGATTGCGGAAGTTAAGCTGAATCAATTTGGTTGGACTGTGTTTCTTTTAAGTCCGCTTGAAGACCGCCAAGCAGAAATTTCTCAAGCGTTTATTTTTAGCGTGGTAACGCTGCTGGTTGTTGTCTTCTCGCTGTTCTTACTTATCTACAATCTATTGTACTATTTCAGAAAAGATATGCAGCCAGACTTGGTGGTACGTCACAGCAACCGACTTCCTGAAAAAGATAACTTGCAGCTTATTTATAAAACGCTGTTAGCCGAGCACAAATCACTCAGCGTAATGTTGGTAAGCGTTGACGAATTTTCAGATATTGTAGATGTCCACGGCCGTAATGCGGGTGACGACATTCTTGATAAAGTCGTCTCTTACTTAGCAGAACATATGCGCGAGCAGGATATATTGGGTAGATGGAGTAGCGCAGAGTTTATTATCTTGTTGCCACATACGGGCCCCCATGTAGCCTTTGATATGGCGCAAAACCTTCGACATGGCATTGCTACGCTTTCACCATTGCAAGAGTTACCGGAAATAGTGATTACCGCCTCTATTGGTATTTCATATACTGCGTCAACTCGCGCTATGCACGAAGTAACAGCACATGCTGAAGACGCACTTTATCAAGCCAAGCGCGACGGCAGCAATTTAGTAAGAATGCAGCTGATTGACTAGCCCTAGTTCAAGCTAATCTAAGCGGGTTTGACTTTGAGGCGTTTTCGTTTGAGAACGCCTGTTGTTAGCGCTACACCAAACAAAATCATCAAGCCGCCTACTATGGTTTGCACTGACAAATGCTCCTGCAAGAAAAGTACGCCCCAAATAATGCCAAATAGCGGTACTAAGTAAGCAACAGTTATGGCTTTTGCCGGGCCCACATCGGCAATCAACTTGAAATAAAGTATATAAGCTATTCCGGTCCCCCCAACAGCGAGTGCCACTGCGTTAACCCACGCATTCACGCTTGGCATAGTGGCGGGCAGAGTTGCAAGGGCGAATGGTGCCAGCATTACGCTTGCCATGGCCTGACTACCTGTAGCGACAACCAGAGGTTTAACCCCTTGTAGCCATTTTTTCATCATACATGCCGCTATCCCGTAGCCTGTAGTGGCTAGTAGCGCAGTCAAAATGGGAAGAAAACTAATATCGCCCTCGCCGAGCTTTTGCTGACTAATAACGGTTACGCCTACAAAGCCTACAAAAAGCCCCGCTACTGCTGACTTTGTTAGTTTGTCACCTAACCACAGCCAAGCGACAATGGCGCCAAACATGGGAGCCGTGGCATTTAAAATGGCATTCACCCCTGCCTCTAAATGTAGGCTGCTGTAATTAAACAGGACGAAAGGCACTGCCGTATTTGCCATGCCCACTAACGCTATAGCCAACCAGTGTCGCTTTATATCTTTTATCGACCCTCGTATTAACAGCAATGGTAGCAATACCGCTGTAGCAAGCACAGTACGAATGGCTACTAATACATAAATGCCAAATTCTGGTGCGGCAACACGCATGAAAATAAATGAACCGCCCCAGATACCGGCTAACACCAGCAGCGAGATAATGTCTCTTATTGCCATTCTTTTATCACCATTTTCTTATCACCCATTCTTTTATAACCCCAGCACCCCCTGGGCTCCTTCTAAATTAAGTAAATACTGCTTACGGGGTAAACCACCTGCGTAGCCCGTTAGGGTTTTATTACTTCCGATTATACGATGGCAAGGTACAACGATAGCAATAGGGTTACGACCATTTGCCATACCTACGGCGCGGACAGCTTTTGGGTTGCCAATGGCTTTTGCGATATCTAAATAGCTAGCGGTTTCGCCATATTTAACGTGCTGCAAGGCATCCCACACCTGACTCTGAAACGCCGTACCTTTAGGGCAAAGCGGTAGGTCAAACTCGCGTAACGTACCGTCAAAGTATGCCTGTAACTGACTGCACGCTGCTTCGGTGATGGCGTTTTTTTGCGAATGAAAGCCGTTACTTAGCACGCTTTCTTGCGCTGCAGTTTCTCTGCCTATGCCACCCTGCTTCGAGTTGGCCGTATTATCTGATTCAGCGGCACTCACAAACTCGATAGCCGTTATGCCTTCATCAGTGGCTTCAACTTTAACAAGCCCCTGTATGCTGTTCACGAAATCTGTATATTTCATACCTACGACTCTCTTTGCTGATTGCTTAACTGCCACAATTGAAGGGTTAAATAACTGCGCCAAGGTGCCGCTTTTTCGGGCGCTATGGGGAACTGCTGCGCCATTTTACGAACGATTAAATCACCGCCAAGGTAGACGTCAGGATTTCTCTCCCCCCGCATTTTTAAATAGTCGAGCGTCCACGGCCCCACGCCTTTAATGGCGAGTATGTCTTCATGGCTTGGCATGTTACCGTTTATGAATAAACGAGCAAAATGACGTACGGCCTCTTTTCTCGCCTGTGGCATACGTAAGAATTCAAGACTGTTTTCGGCCACACTTTCAGGCGAGGGAAAGCTGTAGCGTTCACTCGTTATAGATTCAAGACCGTTTAACGGGAGTGCATCAGATACCGTTTCGCCCAGCTGATGTACCAGTAAAGTCACCTGGCCAATAGCCGCTTTTACACTAACTTGCTGGCCTACAATAGCCCGGCAACCGCTTTCAAATACACTCCATGCACTGGAAAGGCGCAGCCCAAGCGTTAACTTGCTCGGCGGTAACCCTGACTGCAATAGGCTTTGTTCAATTAAAAGAGGGTCAGCGTGAAGATCTAGTACCTGCTTTATGTTTTCAATTATCGTATGAAGACGACCTAAATCAGGCATGTCTATGAGAAGTTTGAACCCGTGGCGCGCCTCGTCGTGAGTGGCTTTAAAAAAGCCTAGACTCTCATTGCAAGAAAAGTATCGTTCATAGCTCTCGTCCGTTACTCGTTCCATGCCTTTAATAGCGCGAGTTGCCAAGAAATCTCGTACATAGGACCAATTGTACGGCGGCCGGTATGAAAGAAATAAAGAGATAGCCTTTTGTTGAACCGGCTCCTTTTTTCTAAGCTGGGTAGGAGACGTAGCGCAATATTGCTCTATGGCCCGCTGCAGTTGTCTCAGTGATTGATAGCCTGCCGTAATTGCGATATCTGTCATAGATAAATGAGTTTGTTGAATAAGCTGCTTTGCAAACAAAGTGCGCTGCATATTTTGAAACTGCTTAGGCGGTATGCCCACAGCATTGACGACCAACTTATTTAGGTAACGCTCACTAATACCCAACCGCATAGCAATATCCGCAACGCGCTCAATGGGAATAACAGATAGCAGCGACAACGCTCGGTTAATCGTTGCGCCCACACCTTTCCACGCCGCCGAACGAGGTGCACTGTCAGGCCTGCAGCGAAAACATGGACGAAAACCTTGCGCCATGGCCTGTGTGGCGTGTTGAAAGTAAGTCACATTCTCTTCTTTTGGAAGTCGCGCTGGACAGATTGGCCTACAAAAAATACCCGTTGTCTTTACCGCCACAAAAAATCGTCCGTCAAAGCGCGGATCTCTGCTAAGTCTTGCTTTTGAAAGCACTGACTCAGTAGTTGTCGAGTTTTCTGACCCCCCCATGTCTGAGACAAAAAGATTGTCTGGCATTAGAATGCGCTTCCCACCTGTCGTTTATCACCTTTATCTAGTGTATCGTGCATTGGCCCCGTTGGTGCGACAAAATCAGAACTCAATAATTACAAACCTTACTAGTAGAACTTTTCTTCCCTTCTTGCATATTCTTACAACGGTTCGCTTACCGCTAGAATAAATCTAATCATTGAAGAGATAGTGAGCATAATTAGCGACATTTGATCATTGGAGCAGCTAAACGCATAATAATGCGATAATAATAATGAGCGCCTGATGGATGTATCAGAAAACCACAGGCTTAACGAGCTGACTGTATGCTGAACTCTTTGCGCACCATCAAGCTGCGCCTGTCTAAAATTTGGCTGATAGCGATGCTAATGGTCATTACACAAAACGCTTTTGCGGATTGGCTTGATGACTATGCTAGTTACGTTCAAAAGGAAGCCTCAAAATACAACGTGCCTGGTTATGCGTTTGTGTTTTATGAACAGGGCAAAGCGCCAAGGGTTTACGTATATGGAAGTACCCGCAAACGCGGCGGAGAGAAAGTTACAGAGAACACTGTATTCAGGCTAGCTTCTGTTTCAAAAACCTTTACTGCGTTGTTGTCAGCTAAACTTGTAGAAAAAAACCAGCTTAGCTGGGAAACGCCGATAGCCACCTTACTACCCGACATTCCTTTTAAAGGCAAAGGAATGAATGCGCTGCAACTCCAACATATCGTGGGCCAATCTAGTGGCTTTATGCCCAACGCTTACGACAACCTTATTGAGGCTGACTACTCGCTGGAGCGCGTGCTTAAATCCTTGGGCGAGCTTGAACCACTGTGTGCACCGGGCGAGTGCTACACCTATCAAAATGCACTCTTTGGTGCGCTAGAATACTACTTCAGCAACAATAATACCTCATACTCACGACAGCTTCAGGCCAACCTATTCTCACCACTGGGTATGAAAACAGCCAGTGTTGGAAAAGGCGGATTGCTTGCATCAGAATCATGGGCTCAACCTCATATTGCTATCGCCAGAAATAAATGGCGCGAGGGAAAGGTAGAAAGCAACTACTACCGGTTCTCTCCAGCTGCTGGCGTTAACGCTAGCATTTCAGATATGACGATTTATCTGCAAGCGCTGCTAGGCGAGTTCCCAACGGTCATATCCGATGAAATGGTGGACTATGTCACTACAGAGCGCGTGAAAACGAAGCGTGAAACCTACCGCAGAGGTTGGCGCGGCATGATTGACGATGCTCACTATGGTTTGGGTTGGCGTATTTACGACTTAAATGGATTACAGCTTAACTATCATGGGGGTTGGGTAAAAGGCTATCGCGCTGACGTGGCGTTTTTGCCTGAACACAAAGTTGGCTATGTGATGCTGATGAACGCAGAGTCGAACATGATTAATTCGACAACCGCTGAGCTTTGGAGGCGCTATTTGAAAAAAGCCGACGCAGCTAATTAATAGCTACATCGGCCATACGACCTATTTAAAAACAACAGGCCTTTCGATTTATGCTGTGGATTACTGCTTTAAGTAAGTATAACCCGCTAAACAGTTTTCATAAAAGTCAGTCCAGCGTACCCCTTCGCGAGGATTCAATTTACCGTCCCACACTTGCTTGTCTATCATGCGTTTTACATCTGATGCCATTGCGCGTGGGTTATACTGCATAACGTTAAGTACATCTTCTACTGACGAGCCTTTTACTACTTCTTCAATGTAAAAGTCTTCCGGGTCGTCGTCATAGCTGTAAATATGCACTTCATTTAAGCGACCAAACAAGTTGTGCATGTCGCCCATAACGTCTTGATAAGCGCCCGTTAAGAACAAACCAATGTAGTACGGCTCATCTTTCTTAAGTGGGTGCATTGGCAGCACGTCAGTAATTTCACGGCCAATAGTGAACTGATCAATTTTACCGTCGCTATCACAGGTAATATCCACCAGCGAGCAATTGACCGTTGGCTCTTCATTCATACGAATAAGAGGGACTACCGGCAGCAGCTGGTCGATAGCCCATGTATCAGCAGCCGACTGGAACACAGAGAAGTTACACAGATACTGAGACGACAAACTGTAATCCAGCTCTTGAAGCTCTTCTGGCACATATTCTTCGTTTCGATACCACTGCTGTAAGCGGCCCATGATATCCCAATAAAGCGTTTCTATTTTACCTAGTTCTTCAAGTGACAACACGCGAAGCTTAAACGCATCGAGCGCCTGCTCTTTATACTGAGACGCGTCGTTGTAAATTTCATGCATATTCGTTTGTTCATCAAACGTGTCTGCAAGTTCACGCATGTTTTTTAAAAAGAAGTGCTCGCCTTCTTTCGCAGATGTATCCATTTGCGATGCATTCGACTTAATTTCGCCCACAATTTCTGTAATAACGCAGCTGTGATGCGCAGTGATTGCACGTCCACTTTCACTAACCAGATGCGGATGCGGTACGCCTTCAAGGTCGCACATTTCCTTCATGCCATAGACAACGTCAGCCACATACTCCTGCATGCTGTAGTTGCGCGACGATTCATTAGTTGAATTACTGCCGTCGTAATCGATACCAAGGCCACCGCCTACATCAACATAATCTAGCTCGAAGCCCATTTTGTGAAGGTCTGCGTAAATACGCGCGCCTTCGGTTACCGCTTCTTTAACCGCACGAATGTCTGTTAATTGGCTACCAATATGGAAATGCAGCAGCTTTAAGCAGTGCGCCATGCCTTGCTCTTCAAGGTAGCGGGCTGCGTTAATGATCTCAGTAATGGTTAAACCGAATTTCGCACGTTCACCACCAGAGCTTTCCCACTTACCACGACCTTTCACAGTCATTTTTGAGCGCACACCAATAATAGGATCGATATCCAGTTCCTTCGCTATTTTTACTAGAAGAAGAAGCTCGGTGTATTTTTCAACTACTACCACAACGCGGCGACCCAGCTTTCTTCCTAACAGCGCAAGACGCATAACTTCGTCGTCTTTATAACCATTTAGGATAGTCAGAGACTCTTCGTTGGTATTCATGGCAAGCACAGTCAGAAGCTCGGCTTTTGACCCCGCTTCTAAGCCATAGTTAAATGGCTTGCCCGCATCGACAATTTCCTCAACGACTTCGCGCATTTGGTTTACTTTTACCGGATACACACCTTGATACTGGCCTTGGTATTCGGCTTCTTCGATGGAGCTTCTAAATGCTTTGTTCAAGCCTGCAACTTGCGAGCGCAGAATATCATGGAAGCGCACAACAACAGGAAACTGTACACCTTCTTTGCGGATATCTTCAATTACCGAATTAAAGTCGATTCGAATGCTAGGATCTTCAGGAACAGGGGTAATATGGACGTTGCCGTTTTCACCAATTTGAAAATAGCCACCACCCCATTGAGACACGCCATAGACGCGCTCCGCTTCTTCGATGCTCCAATCTGACAATTTATTCACCTATTTGTAAGTGGGCTAGGCCAATACCTAGCATAGAAAGTGCGAAAATAAGCAGCGTATTATAGTCAACGTAAGACTGAACGCGATAGTTGTTGCGATATAAAATATCTATTGTCGCGACGAATTTTGTTTATCGAACGTGGGCTTTTCTAGCCTATCCAAGTTCGAACATAATCTATAACAACGTTATCTGCTTTTTCTTCACAATGAGTTATAAACTCTGAGATGCTTTGAGTACGTTCAAGGTCAAATCCCAGTTTAATTGATGGCGCGCTAAAAAACTTCTCTGCTATGTGATCAGCATCTGTTGCTTCATCTTCCAACCATGTCTCGCTGAGCTGACTTCGCCTATCTAACTTAATGGGCGCTTTTATTTGATTGAAGGTATCAGAATTGGGGATTTGCCAACTACGCATGTCTACAAATAAGTGAAAGGGTCTGCCTTTACGGGTTTTCAAGCAGTCAGAAAGCTTAGCAAGATACTGAATGTTCGTGGACATATCCCACTTACCGCGAAGCGTAACCAAAATACAATTTCTAAACGGCTCAATATGAAAAGGGGTCGTAGACATTTACTCGTACATCTCTATGCAACTATATGAATAGCTAACTCAACATCTATAGCACTCACATACTAGAGCTGATAAGCATCAAGTACAACTAGAGTCGAGTACTTTGTAATTAAGTTTAATACCCAACAAAAAGGCCTGTGTTTGAACAGGCCTTTATAGAAGATGTATCAAAGAGATACGCTGTATTAGTCGTCTCCGAACTCACGGATAATGCTATTGATGGTGTCTTTAGCGTCACCCAGAACCATGCGCGTGTTGTCTTTGAAAAACAGCGGGTTGTCTACACCAGCAAAACCGGCATTCGCAGAACGCTTAAGAACAAAGACCGTTTTCGCTCGATGAGCTTCGATAACTGGCATTCCATAAATAGGACTACCTTTCATCTCTTTGGCTGCTGGATTAACTACATCGTTTGCACCGATAACAATAACCACGTCATAGTTTTCCATGCGAGGGTTAACGTCATCCATCTCGTATAGTTGATCATAAGGCACGTCAGCTTCTGCCAATAGCACGTTCATGTGGCCCGGCATACGCCCAGCTACGGCGTGAATAGCGTAGTCAACCGTACAGCCATTTTCCTCTAGCAAGGACTGAAGTTCACGTACCGCGTGCTGCGCTTGCGCAACCGCCATACCATAACCAGGCACCACCAGTACGGCTTGCGCTGCTTCTAATACATAAAATGCATCTTGCGCTGACAGTACTTTAATCTCGCCTTCTATTTTTTCGCCGGCCTCAACTGGCTTGGCAAAGCCAGACAACAACACATTCATCAATGAACGGTTCATGGCCTTACACATAATATTGGTAAGAATTAAGCCAGAAGCGCCTACTAGTAAACCGGTAACAATCAATATCGTGTTACCTGTAGCGAGACCTGCCGCCGACGCTGCCACACCTGAGTAGCTATTTAAAAGCGCAATAACCACCGGCATATCTGCACCACCAATTGAAATGGTAGCCCACAAGCCGAAGCTTAGTGACAACGCAATGGCACAGTAAATCCAAAGTGGGTTGCTTGGGTCGGTAGTAAAGAAATAACCAATCACTACCATGCCAATTAGATGCAAGATACTTAGCTCGCGAAGCCCTGTGAAAATAACGGCTTTAGAGCTCATTTTTCCTGACAACTTACCCCAGGCTACCACCGAGCCAGAGAAAGTAATGCCCCCGACTAAAATTGTGAAAAACAGGGTAATAGAAGTAAACGCACTTTCGGTTTTAAGGGTAATTAGACTCATTCCGGCTAATGTTGCCCAACCCAGAAGCAATGACGCTGCGCCACCAAAGCCATTAAATAACGACACCATTTCTGGCATTGCCGTCATTTCAACGGTTTTGGCTTTCCACGCACCAAAGGCGCCACCAATAACAAAACCTAGTAGGATGTAATGATAGCTAATAATCTGCTGATCAAGCAGGGTGACGACGACAGCAACCAGCATACCAATGGCAGAAATAAAATTGCCTTTTTTCGCGGTATCTGGATGGCTAAGTAACTTAAGTCCTAGTATAAATAGTGCCGCAGCTACTACGTACGCAAGGTTTATTACGGTTACGATATCACTCACTTGCGTACTCCTTATTTATCTTTTTTCTTGAACATGCCAAGCATGCGATCAGTCACGAGATAACCACCCACCACGTTAATGCTGGCCAGCGCCACCGCTGCGGTACCAAGAATGGTCGTTAGCAAGTTGTTGTCGCTACCCGAGGCTACCAACGCTCCAACTAACGTAATACCCGAAATCGCGTTAGAGCCTGACATTAAGGGTGTATGTAAGGTTGCTGGGACTTTTCGAATTAACTCAAAACCCAAAAAAGCAGCCAATAGCACGATGAAAAGTAGGTAAATGATTTCCATGATTAGGCTCCTTTGTATGCGTTGTTAAGCATGTCGTTGGTGATGTTACCGTCGTGAGTAATAACACAGCCGGCCAGAATGTCGTCTTCTAAATTCAGCCCAAAGGTTTTGGTTTCATTGTCAAAGAACTCATCCACAAGGTTGTAGATGTTATTGGCGTACATGTCGGTGGCGGCTTTAGCCACATACTGGCTCCAGTTACCGTTACCAATTACCTTTACACCGTTAACTTCAACGGTTTCGCCAGCAACTGAACCTTCAACATTACCACCTGATGTTGCAGCCATATCTACAACCACACTGCCCGGCTTCATGAGTGCTAATGTATCTTTTGAGATGAGCACTGGTGGTTTGCGACCAAATAACTGCGCTGTCGTAATAACAATGTCAGAGTCGGCAATCGCGTCGCGTTGCGCTTCTTGCTGCTTCGCTTTTTGTTCATCGGTGAGTTCTTTGGCGTAACCGTCTTTCGTTTGGCCTGTTTCCCCAATGTCGATTTTTAGGAATTTGCCACCTAGCGATTCTACTTGCTCAGCCACCACAGGGCGGGTGTCATAAGCAAGTACGTTTGCGCCTAAGCGTTTCGCGGTTGCTATGGCTTGAAGACCCGCTACGCCCGCGCCAATAATAAATACCTTTGCTGGTTTTATTGTTCCTGACGGTGTCATCATCATAGGTAATATTGATGGCAACTGATTCGCCGCCTGCATCACCATTACGTAACCCGCAAGACTCGCTTGCGAGCTCAATGCGTCCATTTTTTGTGCACGAGAAGAACGAGGGATCATCTCTACAGAAATAGCGGTTAGCCCCTTTTCTGCAATAGACTCAACAAGCGATTGCTGAAAGAAAGGGTCGAGATGGCCTACCACAATGGCCCCTTTTTTCATCAACGCTAGCTGTGCATCGGTGGGTTTGTTCACTGCCACCAGCATATCTGCTGTTGATAATGCATCATTCACATCATCGATGACAGTTACGCCTACATCTTTATATTCTTTATCTGAATACCCTGAGTGTACGCCCGCACCCGCTTCTAGCAGTAAGGTCGCCCCTTTTTTCACCAGACGCTGTGCACTGCTAGGTGTAGCCGCACATCGCTTCTCCACATTATTTTGCGGATCTGGCGCTTTTGACTCATTTAATATTATGATTTTCACACGCTTCTCCTCACATTCCGGCTATCCGAGAATGACACCCTTTAAACAGTACTAAGCCATTTTATTCACTTATGCCTAGCATTCTCTAGCTAAATCAAAAACAGAACAGGCAATTTCTGTATTTATTTTGCTTCGAATAGCACCCCTTATTTTGCTTGTTTTTCAAGCGAAACTGCGGCAAAGCTACGCTATATGGGCATACATCACTAGTATCATTTGCTTACGAGTCATAACTAATATTTATATAGAAATGGCATACAGGCGATAAATGAAGTAGATAAAGGGGCATTTATTTTGTGAATACATTAATAATTGTGCATTTTTTAAACACACGTAAAGGTGAAATACTCTAATCGATGACGAAGAAATCACACCTTTTAGACAAAGTGACTCGGATAATTTAAAAAATTGTTAAATAAATTTGGGGGATTTTACAAACCGTGTCGTCTTGATGAATTAACAGCGAAATGCTGTGAGAGAAAGCCAAGTGGGGTGCACACCATAAGGCGCATTAAAATCAACGATTAGGACACACACCATCATGTATAGGAAAACTAAGCTTGCATGCTCAGTGGCAGCAGTTTTAGCGTCGGCTATTTCTGCGAATAGTGCATTTGCCCAAGACGCGCAACCCAATAAAGACGTAGAAGTGATTGAGGTAAGTGGTATCCGCTCATCGGTTGCAAAATCGATGGATGTTAAACGCAGCTCTGCTGGCGTAGTCGACGCCATTAGCGCAGAAGACATCGGTGATTTTCCCGATACCAACTTAGCTGAATCACTACAGCGTATTACCGGCGTATCTATCGACCGTTCAGGCGGTGAAGGTCAGCTCATTACCGTACGTGGTTTTGGACCACAGTTTAACACCGTATTGGTGAACGGTCGTCAAATGGCGTCTGAAAACGATTCGCGTGCGTTCAGTTTCGACACGATTGCTTCTGAGTTAGTAAGCAGCCTTGATGTGCACAAAACGTCAACGGCCACAATGCAGTCTGGTGGTGTAGGCTCTACCATTAATATTAATACCGCACGCCCGTTTGCATTAAACGGTTTTAAAATGGCGGGCTCGGTAAAAGGTGTGTATGACGAAAATAGCGAAGAAACTACGCCGCAATTTTCTGGCCTTATTAGTAACACGTTCAACGACGACACCTTCGGTGTATTACTTGCCGTTTCACACCAAGAGCGTGAGACTCGCCTTAATCAGGCTCAGATGGACGGTTGGCTAGAAAACGTTGGTGTGCCAAACCCTGTTACCCAATCAGGCGACGCTTGGACAGGCAATGTATTTTCACCGCGAAACTACGATCACAAAGTCACCTTTGAAGAGCGTACCCGCACTAACGCGAACCTTGTATTCCAATATGCACCTAACGACAAACTGGTTGTAACCGCTGACGCACTGTATTCAGATTTTGACGTAGAGTCTGAAGCAACGTCTTACGGCCACTGGTTTACCGCACCTAACATTCAGGGTGTAGGCGATGACGGCAGTCTGTTTGATGAAAACGGCAATCGCCGCAGCCCAACGGTTGATGCAAACGGTACTATTGTCGATTTATACCAAGAGGTAGGTTTGGCGACAGATATGCACGCCAAAACATTCGACCGTTTAACCGATACCTATGCCATAGGTCTTAATTTTGACTATCAGTATTCTGACAACTTGAACTTATCGTTCGATTTAAGCCATTCAGAAGCTGAACGCGAAGCCAATAATGGCGGCGGCGATCAGCTTTCACTTATTGGTTATGCCAACCGCGTACGATTCCAGGTAGACGACAATATTTTACCTGTTGCCAGCATGTTCGCTTCGCCTAATGGCAATATTTACAGCGGACAACAAGAACTCGATGGCGCGATTGTTACTGGTCCTGACGGCTTCCCTATATACAACCCTGCACTGACACCTGATGGTGTGAGCAATCATCTTGATGAAGCTAACAGCCGAGCTCATGTAATGCTGCGTAGAGGCTGGGCGGTAGAAGATGAAGTGATCCAGCTGCGCTTTGACGGCGAATACGTAACAGATGGCAGCGGCCTAACTGAAATTCGCTTTGGCGCACAGTACAGCACCGAAACCAAATCACTTACCCGTTGGGACAATGAAGGTGTCGGTATTCACTGTACTTACTGTGGTTACCCCGACTTACCTGAGATCCCAGCAGGCAGCCAATACGTTTTTGACGCAGGCAGCGATTTTCTTTCTGACGTAAGTGGAAGCGGTCGCATGCCAACCTCTTGGCTTGCCCACGATGGCGAAGCCAACTTTGCGTTTTTAGAATCTTACTATCAAAGCGTAAATGGTGATTCGATTAGTTTTGATGCGGTGCGCCGTAACAACAGCTTTGAAGTTGAGGAAGATATTATCTCTACCTATATGGAATTCGACTTCGAAGGCGAAGTTGCAGACATGTTCTTAAGCGCAACCGCAGGTGTGCGTTATGAAATGACGGATGTGACGGTTAACGGAACGCAAGCGCCAATAACAGGCTTAACGATTCTGGATCAAACCGAAATGCTGGCTGGTTTTGGTGATGCGCAAAGTATTGCCACTGAGTCTGATTACGACGTCCTATTACCTAACTTCAGCGTACGTTTAGAAATTACCGACGATTTAATTGCGCGCTTTGCGGCGAGCTCTACCATTACTCGCCCTACGCTCAACAGCATGTCGCCGGTAACCGTAATTACGACTACCCGCCAAGGTGGTGATTTAACGTCTACCAGTGGTAACCCTGCGCTAGAGCCATTCAAATCGGATAACTTGGACTTGTCGCTTGAGTATTACTACGACGAAGCAAGTTATGCATCAATTGGTTACTTCAGAAAGCTGGTATCGAACTTTATTGTTAATAGCCAAGAAGACAAAACCTTCGAGCTTGCTGACGGCAGCCTGCTAACAGACCCGTCTACAGGCGCCAACGCTAGCGCGCCAGATGCGGGTGACGACGTTGCTGTGTTTACCAATACTCTGCCAAATAACGGTGAAGACGCAACGGTAGACGGCTTCGAGCTTGCGCTTCAGCACACCTTCGATAACGGCTTTGGGGTGCTTGCCAACGGAACTATCGTTGACAGTGACGCCGAACTCGATCCATTCGATATTAATCAGGTATTTGCACTAACCGGGTTAAGTGATTCTTACAACTTGGTGGCATTTTATGAAACTGACGATTATCAAATTCGTCTTGCCTATAACTGGCGTGATGAGTTTGTTCAGTCGTTAACACAAGGGCAGGGTGACGGCCCAACCATTGTTGAGTCTTATCAACAGCTTGACATTAGCGGTAGCTACAGCGTGACAGACAATGTAGAAATCTTCTTTGAAGGTATTAACCTTACAGAAGAGTTTGTACATAAACGCGGTCGCTTCTCTAATCACTTGCTGTTGGTTGAAGACAGCGGCAGACGTTGGGCCTTCGGTGTGCGCGGAAACTTTTAGTTTCGCGTAATTGGGGCCGACATTTGTTGGTCCCACATTCGTGGCTACCTTTTGGTAGCCACAGTTTTTATTCAGGAAATCAGTATGACAACAGCAACTCCCATAACGCACATTGTAGTAGTTGGTGGCGGTAGCGCAGGGTGGCTAACGGCTGGTCGTATTGCAGCGCAACATCAATGCGCTACCCGCAAAGACATTAAAGTAACCTTAGTTGAAAGCCCCAATGTGCCTATTATTGGCGTGGGTGAGGGCACCTGGCCAACCATGCGCTCAACACTAATTGCATTGGGTATTAGCGAAACCACTTTCATCAAAGAATGCGACGCCACATTCAAGCAAGGAGCAAAGTTTGCCAAGTGGACCACCGGTGAAGAGCACGATTTTTACTACCACCCTCTCATGCTGCCCCAAGGGTTTTCGCAAACAAATTTAGGTCCTTACTGGCAGGCTGTAGCACCAGAATTAAACGAGTCTTTTTCCCATGCAGTATGTGTTCAGGAAGCGATATGCGAAGCAGGTTGTGCACCTAAAAGCATACGCCACGCAGAGTTTGCAGGCACCGCAAACTATGCTTATCACCTTGATGCAGGAAAATTTACCGCCTTTTTAACCAAACACTGCACTGAAAAACTAGGTGTACACCATGTGCTGGCCGACGTTAACCGCGTCGAAAGCAGCAATAACGGCGATATCAAAGCCCTTCATACCGAGCAAGGGGTAACAGTAGAAGGCGACCTCTTTGTTGACTGTACCGGCTTCAAATCTATGCTTCTAGGCGAACACTACAAGGTGCCGTTTATTCCCTGTGACGATGTACTTTTTATCGACCGAGCATTAGCAGTACACGTGCCTTATGACACCCCGCAAAGTCCTATTGCATCCCACACTATCTCCACCGCACAAGACGCCGGTTGGATTTGGGATATCGGTTTGCAGTCACGCCGAGGTGTAGGCCACGTCTATTCAAGTAGGCATCAAAGTAAAGATGACGCCTATGCTCGCTTAGACACATACGTTCGCCAAACCAGCACGTTAAACGGCATAGATGGGATAAACGTAAAAGACATTACTATTCAAAGCGGACACAGGCAGCGCTTTTGGCAAAATAACTGCGTGGCTGTTGGCTTAGCGGCGGGATTTTTAGAGCCGTTAGAAGCCTCAGCGCTTGTACTGGTGGAGCTGTCTGCCTCAATGATTGCAGAACAATTGCCTGCAAACCGAGCCGTCATGGGTATTGTTGCGAAGCGTTTCAACGATACTTTCTGCTATCGTTGGCAGCGAATTATTGACTTCTTAAAGCTGCACTACATGCTGAGTAAGCGAGAAGACAGTGCGTTTTGGCGAGACAACCGCGATAGCCACACTATTCCTGACTCATTAAAAGAATTACTCGCACTGTGGCAATACCACCCGCCTAGTGACAAAGACTTTACCAGCAACAATGAGGTATTCCCTGCGGCAAGCTATCAGTATGTGTTGTACGGTATGGGGTTCACCTCAGATTTAGGCGCACATCAGCAATGGGTGAACGCCGACTTTGCTAAGCAACAATTGATGCAGAACAGAAAAGCTCGCGGCATGGCGGTGGAGAAACTGCCTAAACATCGAGAACTTATAAATAAAATTCACCAATTCGGCCTGCAGGCCGTTTAACGTAAATCAATAAGCAGGGCCTACGTATGACTCACATGGTTGCCATTAATAATAAACAACATGCAGATTTGAAAGTAACCGATGATGCATTATCACTCAGTGCCAATCAGCACCTTGTACCTGTGGTGGTCTCTGAACTCAACAAGCTTGTGGTACATTACCCCGTGGTGATCACCAAGTTTGACGATTCTGGACAATTTGGCTTATCTGCCTTGCTAGGTTTTGAAGAAAAAGAAAACCTATTTTGGCAACAAGGTGAATGGGAGGCGGTGTATATTCCCGCACAGTTTGAACGCCTGCCTTTTTATGTAGGAACGGAAGCGCAAAGCGCTGATGGCAGTAACCGCGTGCTGTGCATTGATATGGATAACGCTTCAGTAAGCGAAGAAAAAGGTACACCGCTTTTTGATAACACGGGTGAGCCCAGCAACTACCTGTTAGAAAAGCAGCAGATCCTTGCTCAGCTTCTTGACGGTGAAACGCAAAATCAACGTTTTATTGCCGCGCTGCAACAGCATAACCTTATCACACCATTCACCCTAGATATTACCTTTGAAAATGAAAGCAAAACGTCTATAACAGGGTTATATACCATTGATGAAGATAAGCTAGCGGCGCTTAGCGCTGACGCGATTGCTGATTTGCATGCCCAACAGATTCTGCAAAGCATTTACACGCTCATAGCGTCAAACGCACAAATCTATGCCCTTATCGACAAAAAGAACAAGGCGAATAAAAACGCAGACGCATGGTTTCAAACTACAAATTGATTAAGGTTGGTGAGCAAGCCACACCGATTGTTGTTATCGATGATTTCACACCAGACCCGCAGAGTCTGGTAGAAACGATTGCGCAACACCATTCATTTACAAAACAAGATGGCGATTTTTATCCCGGGGTAAGGAGTCACGCGCCCCGAGATTATGTCGCACACCTGCATACCTCGCTTCCGCTGCTGTTTAGCCAACTTGCTTCGCATAATGGGCTACAAGATTTTGGCGTGGACAAGCCGCTTCAAATACCCCTAGTGCAACTTTCCATAGCCAATCAAGCGCCGAAAAGTTTATCGCCCATTCAATGTATTCCGCACATCGATACGCAAAAGGATAATGAATGGGCATTGGTGCACTATCTGTTTAGCGCGCCTTTGGGCGGTACTGCATTCTATCGACATATTGAAACGGAGTTAGAGCGGGTTAATGCAGCGCAATACGAAGGCTATTTTAAAACCTTAAAACGTCAGGCCACCAGCGTAGGGCTACCACCTAAAGCGTACATAAATGGTGATACTGCCATGTTCACCCAAATTTCCCGCGTTGAGCCTAAATTTAATCGCGCCGTGTTATATCCTGCCAACTTGCTTCACAGCGGCTGTTTACCTAACAATATTTCGGATTCTGTTAATGTGAAAGAAGGCAGGCTAACCGCAAACGCCAGTATCGTTTTTTGACTCACTTTTAACTGGGCATGACGTATCATCTATAGAGTAGTCTACGCGTGTAGCATCACAATTTGTGAGCCTTGTGCAAAGTATTCATGAAGGTTTATTCATACAAAAAGGTGATCGAAACTTTATTTTCAAACGTTTCCTCGCTAAATCACCGTATTGGATATTTATTATGTTTGGACTTTTCAAAAGCAACCCAACCAAAAAAATGCGAAAGCAGTATGACGCCCTTCTTGAGAAAGCCATGCATGCGCAAAGAAACGGCGATATAAAAACGTATTCCTTGCTCACAGCGCAATCTGAACAGCTATGGAAAGAAATAGAGGCGTTGGAACAAGGTACGCCAAAATCATAGAGCGCTATGAACCAGGATAAATAAAGCGGTTAGTAGGTGATGTTAACGCCCACTGCATAGCGAGCTCCTGCATCTTGCACGAGCAAAAGATGATTGCTGAATCGGCCGCGCTTATGCACGGTTTCGTTCGTAATATTGATACCTTCCAAAAATACGGAAACTTTTGGGCTGAACTGGTATGAAACACTCATGTCCCATTGCTGGTAAGGGCTCACAAAGGTGGGTTCAGTACTTTGGGGTTGGTTCAGTGACTGTAAAAAGCCTTCTCGCTGGTTCCAAGCCAACCGCCATTGCAGCGCATTTTTTTCATAGAAAAGCACCATGTTTTTTGCACCCGACAGCCCCGTAAGTGCGAACGTTGAACGGATATTGGCGGTGTCTAATTCAGCGTTGCTGTCTACAAAGCTCGCATTGGCCTGAACTCCCCAGCCTGACTCGCCAAAAAAATGCTGCACCGCTATCTCGACCCCTTCAACCGTTGCTGACTCGCCATTGCTGGGAGATATTACGGAAAATTCCGCTAACGCATCAGCATCGTCGGCTGCGTTTGGATCCGTGCCGGTGCTAGGATCGCTCACGTTATTAAAGGTTTGCGTACTGCTCTCGTTAACGATGAAATTATCTACCGTTTTTCTAAAGTAACCTGCAGATAAGTAGCTATTTTCCTGGTAGTAATGCTCAATGGCCAAATCAATGTTTTTTGCCTCGAAAGGCAATAGCTGTGCGTTTCCTATACGCGCTCTCAGATCCCCACCTTGTCGCGTGGTGGTATAGGTTACACCTGGCGCCATCTGTTCTAAGGTTGGACGGGTGATACTGTGATTGTAAGCAGCCCGAAATACCCAGCTATCTAACCAGCTGGCTTTAAGGCTTACGCTAGGTAGAACGTTGGTGTAGTTTGACGATTCATCAATGCTTACCGAGGCGCCAAACTCTTGCCCCAGCTCGGTTTGGTCTAAAATGACTAACGCCGATAACTGTTCGTCGACACCACTTACTTTTACGTCAGTATACTCAGCGCGTAGCCCTAAATGCACATCGATAAACCAAGGCGCGAAATCCTTTTCGATAGCGGCTTGAGCATACGCCGCATACACCGTTTCTTTAACCGCGAAAGAACTCCCCCGGGTTTCAGCGGCTAAACTGATATCTCCGGCGTTTTCTAAGTAACGAAATAGAGTATCACCGTCGTGACGCAACCACTGATGAGGTATGTTCTCATGCCCACTAATCGATCCGAGAAAATCGTCGCCTGCGTCAAATATGGTTTGAAAGCTGTCGGGAATATCTGGTGCATCAAAATAGCCGCAAAAACTGCAGTGTCTTGCGTCTGCTTCGTTGTCTCTTCTTTCGTTGGCTTTTTCTCGCTGAGTTAATGCTCCGCCAACGTCAATTTTGCTAAACCAGTTATCATCGCCAAGTACGCTTACATTGATTTTTGCTTGCCCTATATCGTCGTCAACACTCCATCCTCTGCGCAGCATAACGTGGGAACGACCGTTGGCTGGATCTAAGTAATGGGACACCCCCACCGGCTCCCCCAAGGCATTTACCTGACGGGGGTTAGCTTGTTCAAAGCCCGATATTGCGGGCAATATATTCGACTGACGATGATCGAATGAAGAGCGATTTAGATAACCGATAAGCGAGAGAGAATTCCCCTCTCCATTGTTGTCATCGACATTAGCCATTGAGTAAGACAGATCAGCATCAACAATTACGCTATCGCTTGCGATGTAGTTCGCTGCAAAACCGAAGCTTCTCAAAGTCGATGAACGGTTAAAAGTGCGAGCGTGAAAATCGGTGGCGTGCCCACTGTTTTGTGAGAAAGATACCGCTGTGCCATTTTTATCAACCGTAACATCTTCAAGATTACTTGAAGTGAACCAATGCCCCATTGAGGTTGCCGAGGTCTCTACATCGAATGTCGATCCCAAATAGTCTGCAGTAAGCTCTAGCTTGTTATTGGGTCGATACTGTAAAACGAGCGCAGACCCCGTACGGGTTCTATCGTCAAAACGCACTCTTTGATCGTAATTTCTGGGCACATATAGCGTAGAAGCGTCATCAGAAAGCTCACTTTCAGGTACATTAGTATTTACTAACCAGCCATCAATTTGCGCTTCATCTAACCGCGCTTGGCGTTTGTGTTGGGTAAAAGAGGCTAGAATGCCAAACGAATTATCTAAATAGGTGTTGCTGAACATGGCAGACGTTGAAGGCGCGTACTGTTGCGAGTTGGTATCGTACTGCATTTTGACGCTGCCAGCCGCCCGCATCCCCTTGAAGGACAAAGGTTTAGCGGTGTGAACATCAATTGTAGCGCCGATGCCACCCGACTGCATAGTCGCCTGGCTTTGTTTGTGCACGGTTACACTGCTGACAATCTCAGAGGCCAGTGTATCAAAGCTGAATTCGCGCCCGAGCTTATCGGTTGCCATGGGCCTACCGTTTAATAACACCCGATTAAATTCCGGACCGAACCCCCTTACCGTAACAAGTTGCCCTTCCCCTTCTGCGCGGTCGATAGATACGCCAGACACACGCTGCAGCGCTTCTGCGAGGTTTTGATCGGGAAACTTGCCCATATCCACCGACTGAATAGTATCAATGATGACGTTCGCGTTGCGTTTAATCCCCACCGATTGGGCAACACGCGCTCGCAAGCCCCTCACCTCAATATATTCAATATCGTAACTACCTTGCTCGTCAGGTACGGTTACCAAGCTATCGTCTTGTGCGGTAATGGCGTTAAAAAGACGACCTAGCAAGTGATTGTTTTCATCGCCATCGCTAGCAGGCACTATTTTTATGCGTGTGTTATCAACAATGTGAGCACTTAGACCCGTACTAGCTAAAAGCTTTTCAATTGCCTCCTGCGGCGTATAGTTACCACTTACTTCGTTGGCAAAGACATGTCTGACTTTATTGAAGGGAAAGACTACGGTCAGCTCGGCTTGATTGGCAAACGCGATGATCGCCTCATCTGCGCTTTGTGCAGGAATAGTGAAATTTATCACTGGAAGCGGTGACTTATTTTGAGCAATTATTTCGGCTTGTTGGTGAGGAAGCACTGATTGAGCAATAGCAGTGTGGCTTGCGCCGAACGACACCATACACAGCGCTACCGTTAAAGCTTTAGGCTTAAAAGGCAGCTTGGGTTGTGTGTCGAATGGGTTATTTGCCACAGGCATATTTGTATTTACGCTATTGTTATTATTAATTTATGAAGGGGAAATGCCTACGCGTCACCCACCTCTTTATTGTTGGTGTTGTTTTAAACTAGCGCCGCATTATATACAACCCATTAACAAATTTAATTTTTGAGCGATAATGTTGAAAATACTGGGGGAAAATAGCGTGGCTGTCGTCTTAGTAAGTAACAACGATAAAAAATAACAATATGCCCATAGAAACAGCCATACATAATGCCTATATGTCGGCGCGCGGCTCGATGGCCAAAATGCTATCGCGCCTTGTGCCGCCTAAAGAAGTCGACGACATACTACAGGATACGTACGTCCGCTTGTGTCAGGCTAAATCTACTGAGCATATTAAAGAGCCTAAGTCGTTTTTGTTTAAGACCGCAAAAAACTTGGCTTACGATCATTTAAAGCGTGCTGATACGCGCATGGTAGACGACAGCGTAGAGGTTGCGGCAGCGCTGGAAAGTGCAATTAGCGGTGTTGAAGATGAAACATTTCACAACAACGCTACCCAGCAAGAATTTAAGTTGTTTTGTGATGCAGTGCGCGCCCTACCAAAACAATGCAGGCGCGCATTTGTGTTGAAGAAAGTGTATGGCTACTCTCTTAAAGAGATTGCCCAGGAATTAGAGATAAGCGAAAAAACCGTGGAAAAGCATATTGCTGAAGGGATAAAAAGATGCACCTTATTTATGCGACGACAAACAACGTCGTATACACGGCCGAACGCTTATCAAAATGGTGGGCAACACAGCTCGGCGGATGTAAAGAGAGAAGCCCATGAATAGTTCGAAAAACGAAACTAAAACCGACAAATCAGACACCCAAAGCAACGTTGTTCAATTTCATAGCGATGATCGTGTGCTTGATGTTGCTAGCGAATGGCTTGTGAAGCTAGACGAGGGGCTTGATAACGATGAAAAACAAGCACTTAAAACGTGGCTTGCAACACCTGTCCATCGAGACACTTTCCTAGAGATGGTAGCGTTATGGGACAAGATGTCGGTACTTAGCGAATTGGCTGATATTGTACCTCATACGCCTGAGCCTAACGCTAAACACAAAACAAACAGCACCATGACTTGGAAGCGCCCGCTGGCCATTGCAGCCTCGTTTTTAATGGTTGGGTTGTTAAGTTATCAGGGGCTAAATTTATTCTCACCGTCTAACCAAACCGAACCTGTTGCACAAATGGCAAGCTACTCGTTACAAGCCTCAACCAAACCGGGCGAGCACAAAAGCATTAGCTTAGAGGACGGCAGTACACTATGGCTTAACACCAACTCTCAAGTGAACATTGCTTTTACTGAAACCTCACGGGTTATTCAGCTTGTCAAAGGTGAGCTTCATATCGAAGTGGCAAAAGACAAATCCCGCCCGCTCAATGTACTTGCAGCAGGTAAAGCTATACAGGCGGTTGGTACTGCATTTAATGTGCAATATCATCGCGGCGATCTTGAACTGGTAGTTACCGAAGGCGTGGTAGAAGTCGCCAGCTATACACTTAACAAAGCGAATGGCGAAAGCATTACTGATCCAATTATTAAACCGCAGGCTCAGCCACTGACGTTAGTTCAAGGTGAAAAGTCGCTTTTATCTTTACCCAACAGCACTATCGAGACAGTGTCAGATGAAGATATCGCGAATGATTTAAGCTGGCGGGAAGGCAAGATTGTATTTCGCGGCGAGCCATTAATTGACGTGATTGAAGAAGTAAGCCGATATACGGATAAAACGGTTGTTTTAGGTGATGCAGCACTTGCCAATATGCAAGTAGCAGGGCTATTCAATACCAACGACGTAGATGCGCTTATTGCCGCCCTTGCCGACAATTTACAGATATCTACAGACTACTCTAGCGACACTATTGTCCTTCGCCCCCGTTAACGGTGTGCTTGGCTCATAGGTTCTTATTTAGCTTTATTGGGCTACAATCTAAATCGAAAGCGCGTTCTAAAGCTTAACTCGCGCTTTTACCTACTACCCCTTACAATGACGCCTTATACCAGTTCGCATGCGTTGGTATTGTATATACATACATCAAACAATAAGGCTTCTTTGATATGCAAATAGGCAGTGCTTTAACGGCAATTAAGCAGCTCACTTCCAGGCTACTACTTCTGACCACCTGCGCGGTGCTATCTAATTCAGCTTTCGCCATTGAAGCTGGCCAATATTATTATTTCATCTCTGACAAGTGCGTCGCTAAAGGCCCTCAAACGCCCGAAGAGCGAGGCGCCGTAACCCCAGATGTTATGCTATTTGAAGTGGTACCTGCGGGGATCAGCGACTACTACGTAAACATGAATACAAGCGCACTGGTTCACTATACAGAGGAAGGGCAAGCGCACCTTTCTTCATTGGAAGCAGAGCAGGCCTATACTGCTGGCAAAGCACCTTCGAAAGACAGCCTTAGAAAAGATGGCAATGCCATCCAGCACGACTTCATGCTGCAGCGCGAAGCAATAGATTTAAAAACCTTAATAAACGCGTTAAATGGTTTTTCCCAGCTCCAATCTGATAAAGGCTACTTTTTTAAGAAGATTGTGGGGCTTTCAAATCCCAACGCTAAATTTAAAGCTATCACCCGGGTACGCTTAAGCGATATGGGTTATGAAAACCGTATGAAGCTAACTAGCTACACAAGCGACTATTTTATGCTTGATGAACAAGGCAAGGCACCTGATACGCCATTTATTACGGTAGATCACGGTGCCGCACTGCGCAATTCACTTCACGACACCAACAGCCCTTACGCGATATTTACCCAAAATTCAGTATGCGGTGAAAAATGGGAGCCGGGAAATTAATAAGGTAGTTAGCCAAAACCCTACTTTGAAAGTTTGTTGAAAGCGCCGGGCTCGGTTTGGCGTTAGCGGCTTTCGTTTTAGAAAAATGCGGTTTTAATTACTACGATAGAGCGTTTTAATAAGGTGGTAGCCGAAACGGGTCTTCACCGGCCCGTGTACTTTTAGCACGTCTTTTTTAAATACCACATCGTCGAAGGCTTTTACCATTTGGCCTCTACGAAATTCACCAAGATCGCCGCCACGCTTGCCCGACGGGCATTTAGAATGACGCTTTGCTAATGTCGCAAAATCCTTACCCTTTTTAAGCTGCTCTAAAATAGAAAGCGCTTCTTTCTCTGTTTTAACCAAAATGTGAAGTGCGGATGCCGTTGCCATGGAAAGGACCTAATTTGTATCGGGGGTTTAAGAATAATATCGTGCACGCTAAGTATACCCTAGTGAACAACCCGCCTGCCATTAGTCAATATGATGTGTTGGGTTAAAAAAGCGATGTAAAGGCTACTCTGCTGTTTAAAAACTGCGTATCGTTAACCTTTATCAATCATTGACGAGCCTTCCCTTTTGTTACCAGAATTCGACTTGGCCCAAGCGATAGGAATGCTGAGTTTTGCGCTTGGCATTTTGTGCTTTTATCAGCGTGATGATCAGCACCTGCGAATAATGATGGTGGTGATGAATTTAAATCACGCCCTGCATTTTGCGCTACTTGGTGCCGTAACCGCATGCTTAAGTGCCTTGCTTTCAGTGGTAAGAACAGGCATTTCAATTAAAACCCGCTCCCGCAGCGTCGCCTATCTATTTATATTAATATCGCTAGCAGCCGGGCTGTATTTGGCCGAGGTTTGGTACGATTTATTCCCTATTTTGGGCACGTGTATAGGCACTTATGCCTTGTTTTGTTTGTCGGGAATACGCATGCGTTTAGCGTTTTTGTGCGGCGCTATATGTTGGCTAACCAACAATATTATTGTCGGCTCTATTGGCGGCACCCTGCTTGAAGCTACGCTACTGGCAGTTAATAGCTTCACCATTATTCGCTTGTACAGAGGGCAAAAAGCACTCGGTCAGGCCTGATTGCCAATTTATGCCAGACTATGCTCCCAATCTACACGTCTTGATTAACCCAAAATGAATGCGTTGCTATACGCACACTGCATTGGAAGCTTTTAAGCCAACCTCGTCGAGTGAGTCTAAACACATCAATTAGAACGAGAGTGCAAACAGACTCGTTACTGACGTGTGATAGTCCAGTGACATAGCGACGGATAACAGCGTTATATTCACAATGGAAAAACCAAAAACACGTTTTGCCCAGCCTTCTACGTTGATGCCGGATCTGTATCCGCGCAGCGCCATCAACAGCCACCAAAGGCTTGTTGCAAAAGCTACTGTTAAAAAGCCAATACCCGTATAACCGCTAAGTGGAAGCAGCATTACCACTAAAGCAAATAGCGCAATATGAAGAACAATATGGCGTTTTGCTTTTGCAATACCTTGCGAAACAGGCAATACGGGAATGCCAGCCGCCTTATAGTCGTTATATCTAAAGATAGCGATGGCATAAGAATGGGGCATTTGCCAAATGCTAAACATACACAGCAAAATGGCCGCAGCCATATCAAACTGACCGCTCGCCGCGCAATAACCGACTACGGGCGGAACGGCCCCCGACAAACTGCCAACGAAGGTGCCATACACCGAGTTTCGCTTCATATACAGGCTGTACACACCCACATAAATAACGTAGCCAAAAACAGCAAAAAATACCGCAGTAAGGTTGGTGTAAAGCGCTAACAAGCCAAACCCTGCAATGCCTAGTAAAGCACCGTGCAACATCGCAGTGCGTAATGGCAGTTCGCCTGTTACCGTCACCCGATTAGCCGTGCGCTGCATTTTGCCGTCGATATCTCGGTCAATGCAGTTATTAATGACACAACCTGAAGCCACCACCAGCGATAAACCGATGAGCGTTGCGAGCAATAGCCAGTAATCTATATCGCCACGGGACGCGAGCAAGAAACCGCCCGTTACCGAAATAGCATTGCCCATAATAATGCCGGGCTTGGTGACTGACAGGTAACGTTTATAAGTAGAGGTCATAGGTAAAATCCAAATTTAGAACGCGCCCATTTAGACGCGTATCAAGGTGTACTGAGAAGCCCCAATGTTGCCCCCAAAATAGGTTGCACCAATAGGAGGACGAAACATGAGGGCTTAACGTACTGACCGCGATGAAGTAAACACATTGAAAAGCCTGACATGATCGTCAGGCTAGACCACGTATATACAGAGATTTGCTAATACATCATCATGGCGTTTGATTCGTAGATGATCCAAACGGATAACCCCACCACCATGAAAATAATAAGCGCACTGAATAAGAACGAAAACGTATTGGCTCTGCCTTCTTCAGTAACAAAGTTAAGGTGCAGGAAATATTTAAGATGCACCCAAATTTGAACTAAGCCCAGGGTAACCACGCTCCAAATGGTGGTGACTTTAGAAAAATCACCATTCATCACCAAAGTAAACGGAATAGCGGTAAGTACCACAGATAAAATGAAACCAATAATATAAGACTTCACATCGCCATGTGCGTCATCACTATTGTGGGTCGATGAAGCATGACCGTCCGTATTTGAAGCTAATTTTGCATCGTGTAACGCCATTACATTGCCCCCATTAAGTACACTACGGTAAATACACATATCCATACGATATCGAGGAAGTGCCAAAACAGACTTAAGCAACTAAGTCGAGTAACGGTTTGCTCACCTAGACCTCGGCGGGTTACTTCAATAAACATGATTGTCATCCAAATAAGGCCCGCTGTAACGTGCAGTCCGTGCAGTCCCACTAACGAGAAAAACGCCGTTAGAAACGCACTTTGCTGCGGCCCGTTGCCATGCTCAATAAGGTGATGAAATTCGTACACCTCCATACCAATAAAACACGCACCCAGTGCCCATGTCACCGCCAGCCAAGCAAGGGCGCCTGACTTGTTTTGTCGGTGAGCACATATCATGGCAAAGCCAAAGGTAATGCTGCTTAAAAGCAGAGCGGCTGTTTCAACTGCAACAAAGCTGAGCTCGAAGATATTTTTGCCAGACACACCGCCTGCCGTGTTCATGAAGAGCACCGCGTAGGTAGCAAAAAAAGATGCAAACAACAAACAGTCGGTCATTAAATACAACCAGAAACCAAACACCGTGTTGTTCTCATGGTGTTCTTCGTGTGCATGCTCATGTGGCATTGGCGCTGTATTTGATGTTGCAATAGTACTCATGAGCGACCTCCCACTGTATTAGCACTTAGGTGCGTAGCTTCAACTCGTTCAACCTCATCCACCTGCACGTAGTAATCAACATCCGAGGTATAACAACGTTTTATAAACACCCCTATTCCTGCGACTAAACCAGCAATAGCTAGCCACCAGATATGCCAAATAAGGGCGAAACCCATAACGGTAAAACTCATACTCATAAACACACCTGCTGAGGTGTTTTTGGGCATATGTATAGGTGTGTATTTCTCTGGGCGTTGATACGACTCGCCCCGTTCTTTCATATCCGTCCATGCATCGATGTCTTTCACGTGCGGTATGTTGGCAAAGTTATAGAACTGAGGTGGTGACGCTGTTGACCACTCTAGCGTGTGACCATTCCACGGGTCGCCGGTTGTGTCGTTGAGCTTTTCTCTGTTTTTAAAGCTTACAAATAGCTGAAGTAGCTGGAAGAAAATGCCAATCGCAATAACAAACGCACCAAATGCAGCAATGTATAACCAGATATTCCAGTCAGGGTTGTTTGTGTGATTTAAGCGGCGTGTCATACCCAAGAAGCCAAGCACATAAAGGGGCATGAACGCCAAAAGGAAACCAATTTGCCAGCACCAAAAGGCTGCTTTTCCGGTTTTTTCGTCAAGCTTAAAGCCCATGGCTTTCGGGAACCAAAAAGCAAAGCCCGCCAAGTAACCAAACACGGCGCCACCAATAATGGTGTTATGAAAATGGGCAATAAGGAATAAGCTATTGTGCAGTACGTAGTCAGCACCAGGAATGGCAAGTAACACCCCTGTCATACCGCCGATAGTAAAAGTCACCATAAAACCTAACGTCCATAGCACAGGCACGCTTAGTACAAGACGGCCTCGATACATGGTGAACAACCAGTTAAATAGTTTCACACCCGTGGGTATAGCAATAACCATGGTCATAATGCCGAAGAAGGCGTTCACATTGGCGCTCGACCCCATGGTAAAGAAGTGATGCAGCCACACAATAAAGCCTAGAATGGCAATGGCGCCCGATGCGTAAACCATCGACTTGTAGCCAAACAAACGTTTAGCGGTAAACGTCGATATAACCTCTGAGAAAATACCAAATGCAGGCAGCACCAGAATATAAACTTCAGGGTGTCCCCACGCCCAAAACAGGTTGATATACATCATAGAGTTACCGCCGGCTTCATTCGTGAAAAAGTGGAAGTCCATATAGCGGTCTAGGGTTAGCATAGCCAACACAGCGGTAAGAATAGGGAACGACGCGGCAATCAGTATATTTGCCCACGTACAGGTCCAGGTGAAAATAGGCATTTGCATTAACTTCATGCCTGGTGCGCGCATTTTAAACACGGTAACTAAGAAGTTTACGGCAGTTAACAGGGTGCCGAGCCCGGATATCTGCAGGGCCCATATGTAATAGTCGACGCCAACCCCGGGACTAAACTCCAACCCGGCTAGCGGCGGATAAGCAACCCACCCTGTTTTTGCGAATTCACCTAACCCTAAAGACACATTCACCAGAATTGCGCCCCCTGCGGTCAGCCAAAAACTTAAGTTATTTAAAAACGGAAACGCTACATCACGGGCACCAATTTGTAGTGGCAAAATGATGTTCATCAAGCCTATCATGAACGGCATCGCCATGAATATGATCATGATAACGCCATGAGCTGTGAAGATTTGGTCGTAGTGCTCTGGCGGTAGATAGCCGGGCGCACCATTGGTTGCCATTGCAAGCTGAGTACGCATCATGATGGCGTCGGCAAAGCCGCGAAGCAGCATGATCATAGCTAGCACAATGTACATAATGCCAAGACGTTTGTGGTCGACAGACGTGATCCAGTCAAACCACAGGGTACCCCACTGTTTGTGTTTGGTGATTAGCATGGCTATAGCCACACCAAGCAGTGCCACTACGGCAAGTGTCACCATGATAATGGGCTCGTGATAGGGCACGGCCTCTATAGATAATTTACCTAAAAAAGACATGATTATTGTGCATCCTCTTGATGATGACGGTGTTGCATTTGAGGCATTGTGTGATGCTCGCCGGTTGCGGCATTTTCTGGCTTGCTGTAGAAATCCATAGAGCCATGATCTTTCATGTACTTCATCACGATGTCGTGAAAAAGACCTTCACTAACGTTGCTGTAGTAAGTCACGGGATTGTTTTCGCTTGGTTTGGCTAGCTGCTCATAAGAAGCCGAAGTTAACGGTGTTTGTGCTTGCTTTACGCTTGCAACCCAATCGTTAAAGTCGCCCTCGGTAGGTGTGGCGATAGCGTTGAATTTCATTCCCGTAAAGCCCGCGCCACTGTAGTTTGACGAAATACCTTTATACGTACCTGGCTCGTCTGCGATAAGGTGAAGCTTAGTTTCCATTCCCGCCATGGAATAAATCTGACTTCCTAACTGAGGAATGAAAAACGAATTCATAGTGCTTTCAGAAGTGATTTTAAACGCCACAGGTTTATTAGCGGGAAACACCAATTCATTGACCGTTGCAATACCTTGTTCAGGGTATATAAACAGCCATTTCCAGTTGAGCGATACCACCTCAACAGTAAGGTGTTCTCCTTTGCCTTCTAGCGGCGAATAGGGGTCGAGCGCATGTGTCGAGCGCCATGTTATTACGCTTAATGAAATGACAATTAAGATTGGAATAGACCATACAATGGCTTCTATCTTCGTTGAGTGTGCCCATTTAGGGGTGTAAATTTCAAAGTCGCGGCTAGCACGATATTTCCACGCAAAGTAAAGCGTAAGCACAATAACGGGAACAACAACAATCAGCATCAGAATGGTACAAAGAATAATAAGATTCTTTTCATCCATGCCCACTTGCCCTTTGGGGTCAAGCACGCCACCGCTGCAACCGGCTAACGTAAGCCCAGCACCAGCAACAATCAAAGTAAAAAGGTTACGAATAGACAAAACAAGTTCCTATAACCCACAAGTTAAACGGCGATGACTGAGCAGTTCGGAAAGGAACTACGGGTTTACAGCATCGAAAAATGCACCAAAAGTGGCGTTATTACGCTGAAAGCGCAGCACTCATGGTGTCTAATAAATCGGAGACGTTTAACTAAAAAACGGGGGCGCTCTGCTGCCAACCGTTTGAACAAAAGGCTGAGGAGGTGTAGGGCAAAGGTAAGGGATAGGCTGGCGCTGTTTTGTTATTTGCGCCTTTGCTATAGCCGTGGCTTTAACCAATAAACCGACTAATACCAACGCGATAGTGGGAACGATAAATTGTGAAAGCGTGTGATTAGCAAGTGCAATAACGAAAGGCTCGAAAACCAAGCTTTCATTAAATGCACTGACAAACTCTGTAGCGTCGGCCATGGTGCCACTAATAACTAGCGCAACATTCAGCAACAGCACCATATTAGCCAACCACAGCATAGCGCCTACACCATTGGTGTAGTTTACTGCGGGTTTAATTAATAAATTCAATTCGCTTAAAAAAGCGAAAGAACGTGGTGCCATAGTGGGTAGTATGCCTTATAAAAATGCACTAGTTACCTACTTCAAAGATGAAGCAGGCGTGGCAGGTTAAAGGCAATTTTTATCGAGCACAAGTCACTCGTTGATTACGCTCAAGCTATTCTCTTTGCATTTAAATGAAAAATTTTCCATTTATTTAACATGTGAGGATTACTCTTCCAAATTATGCAGTCTGCTTTACTTACGCTGTACCTTTTGTTTTTAGGGATTTCATGATCATTTAACGTGAAACTTGCTTCTTCTTGAAAGAGAGCAATGTAAATTTTTCGTTTATAAAAACTAAGCAGAACATAGAACGCTGGAAAGTTTATGATGCGTTAAGCTTCCGATAAATACGATGAAACACACAAGGTTTTTCTAGTTGGCTATAGGCATGTTTTCAATACGCCAAAGCATGTATAACATCGCTTGGTATATGCCTTTGCCATATACCAACTTTATGTATATAGTAATGCTATATACCAACTAAGGGGTGTAAAAATGACGACAGCTAAAATTTTTATGAATAACCGCTCTCAAGCAGTTAGGATGCCCGCAGAAGCACGATTTGAAGAATCTGTTAAAGCAGTCAATGTTCGAGTTGTAGGTAAGGAAAGAGTATTAAGCCCTATTGAAAATACTTGGGATAGCTTTTTTGAATCAAGCAATTCAGTAACAGGTGACTTTATGAATGAAAGGGCGAGCCAAGAACAAACTGCTCGAGAAAGTTTTGATGATTAAGTACCTACTAGACACTAATATTTGTATTTATGTGATCAAGAATCGTCCTTTGGAAGTTTTATCAAAATTCAATGATTCAGCGGGCAGAATGGCTATTTCATCAATTACATTAGCTGAACTTTTACATGGATGTGAGAAAAGCCAAAAAGTTGAACATAATACCAGGCAAGTAGAAGATTTCTGCTCCAGGCTTGAAGTTCTTGAGTATGGCAATAATGCGGCGCAACATTATGGTTCAATTAGAGCCAATTTGGAAAAGTCCGGCCAAATGATTGGTGTAAACGACCTACATATCGCGGGCCATGCGCGTAGCTTAGGGTTGACTGTTGTTACTAACAACGAACGAGAGTTTCATCGGGTTAAAGGGCTACTTGTAGAAAATTGGATATCTTAATTTTAACAACTGTCTAGTAAAGTATGGTCGATTCAAAGAGACGCTTACAGAGCTTATTTTATGGAGTGACATTTAAGGGTAGCTAATGAAGAGCTGATGGAATATTGTAAAAGGAGATTAAGGAAATGGTGTGAAACTAACCGTGATACAAAACGTACCACAGTTAGTTTCAGAAGGCTTGTAAGCCCTTGATTTATAAGGGCCTAAAAAGCGGGGCGATTCTTACATCATGCCGCCCATTCCGCCCATGCCGCCCATATCAGGCATTGCAGGTGCGTCTTCTTTAGGTAGTTCAGCTACCATTGCTTCGGTTGTGATCATTAGTGAAGCAATTGAAGATGCGAACTGTAGTGCAGAGCGCGTTACTTTAGTTGGGTCAAGGATACCCATCTCTAGCATGTCGCCGTAAGTGTCGTTACCTGCGTTGTAACCGTAGTTACCTTCGCCGTTCTTCACTTCGTTAACAACTACTGATGCTTCTGCACCTGAGTTGATAGAGATTTGACGTAGAGGCGCTTCCATTGCACGTAGTGCAAGCTTAATACCTACTGTTTGGTCGTCGTTGTCGCCAGTTAGGTCAGCAAGTTTAGCTGCTGCGCGAACTAGTGCTACACCACCACCAGGTACTACACCTTCTTCAACCGCTGCGCGAGTTGCATGTAGTGCATCTTCTACGCGGTCTTTCTTCTCTTTCATTTCAACTTCAGTTGCTGCACCAACTTTAATTACTGCAACACCGCCTGAAAGCTTAGCTAGACGCTCTTGAAGTTTCTCTTTGTCGTAGTCAGAGGTAGACTCTTCAATTTGACCTTTGATTTGAGCACAACGGCCTTCAATCGCTTCTTGGTCGCCGTTACCGTCAACAACTGTTGTGTTGTCTTTGTTGATAACTACGCGCTTAGCAGTACCTAGGTCTTCAAGCTGAACTTTTTCAAGGTCTAGACCAATTTCTTCAGAGATTACTGTACCGCCAGTTAGGATAGCGATGTCTTGAAGCATTGCTTTACGACGGTCACCGAAACCTGGTGCTTTAACCGCTGCAACTTTAACAATACCGCGCATGTTGTTAACTACTAGTGTAGCAAGCGCTTCGCCTTCAACATCTTCAGCGATGATCATTAGCGGCTTACCAGCTTTCGCTACGCCTTCAAGGGTAGGAAGTAGTTCGCGGATGTTAGAAATCTTCTTGTCAACCAATAGGATGAACGGGTTGTCTAGTTCAACAGTACCGTTTTCTTGGTTGTTAATGAAGTATGGAGATAGGTAACCGCGGTCGAACTGCATACCTTCAACAACGTCTAGTTCGTTTTGAAGTGCCTGACCTTCTTCTACAGTGATAACACCTTCTTTACCTACTTTTTCCATTGCTTGAGCAATGATATCGCCAACTTCTGCATCAGAGTTTGCAGAGATAGTACCTACTTGAGCGATAGACTTGCTGTCTGCACAGTCAGTAGAAAGGGCTTTAAGCTCTTCAACTGCTGCCGCTACCGCTTTGTCGATACCGCGCTTAAGATCCATTGGGTTCATACCCGCTGCAACGCTCTTAAGACCTTCAGTTACGATTGCTTGCGCAAGTACAGTAGCAGTAGTAGTACCGTCACCCGCTTCGTCGTTCGCTTTAGACGCTACTTCTTTTACCATTTGAGCGCCCATGTTCTCGAACTTGTCTTCAAGCTCGATTTCTTTCGCTACAGACACACCATCTTTAGTGATAGTAGGTGCACCGAAAGACTTGTCTAGAACAACATTACGGCCTTTTGGACCTAGTGTTACTTTAACTGCGTTAGCTAGTGTGTTTACGCCTTTTAGCATTTTGCTGCGAGCGTCATCACCAAAACGTACTTCTTTAGCTGCCATGATTAAATTCCTCTAAAATTCGTTTTAACGTTAGTTGTAATTACTCAACAATCGCTAGAATGTCGCTTTCGCTTAGGATTAGTACTTCTTCACCATCCAGCTTTTCTGTTTTAACGCCGTAACCGTCGTTGAAAATAACGGTGTCGCCTACTTTAACGTCTAGCGCTTTAACTTCGCCGTTCTCAAGAATGCGACCGTTACCTACTGCGATTACTTCGCCGCGTGTAGATTTTTCTGCTGCAGAACCAGTCAGAACGATACCGCCTGCAGATTTGCTTTCTTGCTCTGCGCGCTTAAGGATTACGCGGTCGTGTAAAGGACGAATTGCCATTTTCAAGTCTCCTGAAAATTCCACTATTCAAATGAATGTAATTATCGACATTCAGACTATCTAAACGTCGCGTGTTTAAGGTTGCTCATTGCTGAGCAGTTAAAATCGTTTCTGCACGGATAGATGGGGTAGTACCCAGATAACTTCAAGGGTTTTTAAGCAAAAAAATGTAAAAAATTTGGTTTTTTCGCTAAATACTTATTTTTACTAGGCAAGTAAACGCCGTTTATCGCGGTAAACGGCGCTCATGACCTGATAGGACGTGTGGTGAGGTTAGAGCCCGTTGACCTTTGCTGTATACAAAGGGTCAACGGTCGCTGGTTATTTTAAGCGCTTATCCCGGTCGTTGGTTGTGTGATCGGTGTACTCACCCTCAAACACATCACCATCACTATTGGACGAGTTAGGGCGATCACCAAATGGATGCTGCCCAAACGGAGACTGACCTTGTCCAAAGCCTGCAGCTCCCGGCCCCATACCCGGAGCAACAACGCGCATTTTCATGTGCTTACTTACCTGGGCGGCAAAGAAGTGACGTGAGCCCGGCATTGCCAATAAGAAACCGAAGATATCGGTAATGAAGCCTGGCGTCACAAGTAAAATACCCGCAACCACCAGCATCAAGCCTTCAACTAGTTCTTTTCCTGGCACTTCATTTCGCTGCATTTTTTCTTGTGCAGTTTGCAGTGTACTCACGCCTTCGCGTTTAACAAAGTAAGCACCAATAAAGGCAGAAAGAATAACCAAGCCAACGGTATTCCAACCACCAATTACGCTACCTACATTAATTAGCAACGCAATCTCTAAAATAGGTAATAGGGCAAACAGTATAAATAAAACCCGCAAAATGCTTCCTCTTTCATGTATTCATAACCTGTTATAAGGTTTTTGTACGTAATAACAAGAAAAGGTGCCCATCCTTTCGCTTAAATAGCCACGTAAAGCGACCGATAACGACCGAGATATACGTTAGCTATGAAAGAATAGAGTGCTGATTCGGGTCTATTACACATCGACTCATTAGCAAAGTAACAGGCGCGAAAAAGTAGGAAACGTTTATGACAATAAAGCTTGTACTGTGTACCACACCCGATGAAAAGACTGCGCAATTAATTGCTAGTACCCTCGTTGAAGAAAAGCTTGCCGCCTGCGTGAATGTTATTAAAGGTATAGAGTCGGTTTATGAATGGCAGGGTAAAATAGAGACCGACACGGAATGTCAGCTACTCATTAAAACGAATACACAAAATGTATTACAGGCCTTTGATAGAGTAAGCGAGTTGCATCCGTACGATGTTCCTGAATGGCTAGAACTTAATGCTGAGGCTAGCAGCGCTTACGGTCAGTGGTTACAAACCACGCTACAGCGCTAGTTAAAACGTAATTCCAGATAAAAATAACGACAACGCAAAATAGATAAAAATGAACTGTAACTTTATGACTTTACCTTCTTTCTCATCAGGCAATGCATCAGCTTCGCTGTTCCAGCGCTTTACTGCTTATGTTCTCTCAGCGTTTTGTTTAATGACGTTATTAAGCACGTTCGCATTGGCTCAGGTGCCCAATGCCTTTGACGATCCGTTCGTGGATGAACCCCAGTTTCTAGATGTAGACCAAGCGTTTGCGTTCGACTTTAACCAAGAAGACGATGTGCTTACGGTAAGCTTCGACATTGCCGACGGCTACTACCTTTACCTAAAGCAGTTTAAGTTTGTGGCGAAACAAGCCGAAATTGGCGAGCCTGAGTACCCAAAAGGGGTAATGATTCAGGATGAGTTTTTTGGCGAGTCTGAAGTGTTTTACAACGGCGTATCTATTACTTTGCCCATTGAATCAGCGAGCAGTGACGGCGTAGTAAAAATTCGCTATCAAGGCTGTGCTGACGCAGGGCTTTGCTACCCGCCAACAGTGAAAGTCGTGTATTTAAATGAAGTGGGAAGCAGTCCAGTTGCTGAGACAGATACGGCGTTAGAATCAAATAACGCAGCGACCTCTTCACAAAGCGAGCAGTTCGATTTAGCGCAAAGGCTAATTAATAAAGATAACCTTGCTCTCACTTTAGCGCTATTTTTTGCACTAGGCGTAGGTTTAGCCTTCACACCTTGCGTGTTTCCCATGTACCCCATTGTGTCGGGCATTGTGATTGGTCAGGGCAAGCCTAAAACCGCATCGCATTCATTCTGGCTGACCTTTGTTTATGTACAAGGTATGGCGATTACTTACTCGTTGCTTGGGTTGGTTGTCGCTGTGGCAGGAGCGCAATTTCAGGCTGCGCTGCAACACCCTGTGGTGCTGAGCGTATTCATTCTGCTATTTGTGGCGCTTGCCGTTGCCCTGTTTGGTGGCTTTGAAATTCAGCTACCGGCAAAGTATCAAGAAAAGCTCACTCACATGAGTAACAATCAAACACCCGGCAGTTTCGCAGGGGTGTTTATTATGGGTGTATTGTCTGGCCTTATCGCTTCACCCTGCACTACTGCCCCGCTAACCGGTATATTGTTATTCATCGCCCAAACTGGCGATATGACACTGGGCTTTATTTCTCTTTACTTATTAAGCATTGGTATGGGCGTTCCACTTATTCTGTTCGGCATGACAGGTGGAAAACTCCTACCTAAAGCAGGTAACTGGATGAATGTGGTTAAAGTTACCTTTGGCTTCATGATGCTTGCCGTGGCCATTGTGTTTATTGAGCGTTTATATAATAGCCCTGCCACTGGCTTCCTATGGGGATTGCTTGGCTTCGGTTTGTTCGGCTATTACTGGGCACTTAACCGCGCCAGCAAAAACTCACTGATGAAGCTTGTACGTGCTGTTGTGGTGGCAATAGGTATTATGGGAAGTGCTGGCCTTACTTATCAAGCAGGGCTAAACACAGGGCTTTGGGGCGAGCACTCTGATGGTGTTCACGCAGGGCACCCAGACTTTGTTGTTGCGCGAGATTTGGCAGACTTACGCAATAAAATTGCGGCGGCTAACGCACAAGGTAAAACTGTGATGGTCGATTTGTATGCCGACTGGTGCGTTGCCTGTAAGGAATTTGAAAAGTACACCTTCCCAGACGAGCAAGTGATATCTGCGCTTAGCAATACAGTATGGATGCAAATGGACCTTACCGATAACACACCAGAACGTCAGGAGATTTTTGACACCTTCACTGTGCTAGGCCTGCCAACCATTTTGTTCTTTGACAAAAACGGCGACGAGTTAACCAAGGCCCGTGTCACCGGGTTTATGAAAGCAGACGCCTTTGCCGGTCATGTAAACGAGTGGCTTAACAATGGGTCTGACGCTAATGATGCTCAAAGTGGTCGCTTGGACTAAGGCGCTTCTATTCGAGGCCTTTCCTCTTCTAATATGGCGAGCGGTGCGAAGCGCCGCTCTCTTTATCTTGGGTAGAGACGGGTTTCAGAAAAGAAGGTTGGCTTCAATCCTGGCTTTCCTGTTTATTTCGCTTACTTTTTCCCTATCAATAACAGCGAAAACCACGGGTTGCTTCGATAACAAGCGCTTTTGTTTTTTGCTTACGCCTTCGTCTTCTTCTCTTTTTCTAGTCTCGGTACAAAGAAATGTAGAATTGCCCGTAGCCTTAACCCTTTATTCTTCTGTTTTGCAGGATATCCCTACAGGCAAGGGTGAGCTTAAATCAAAAGCCCATGTCAACGCGTTTTTAGATACCAATGACCAAGTGCCCCTTGGCGTAGTAAAAAATGCCGATGCATTCTGGGCATCTATGCGCGTTAAATGGACGGTGGGCCGCGTAGACGCTATACACGATAACGCCTATACGTATCTGTCACCGCTACAGCCTGCTGGCGAATACCGCATTGTTCAGGGCTTTAACGGCAATTTTAGTCATTCGGGGGCGTCAAGGTATGCTCTCGATTTCGCCGCGCCTGTTGGAACCCCTATTTTAGCCGCCCGAGAAGGCGTAGTGATCGACACGAAAGATGACGGCACGAAAGGCGGGCCAACGCCGAAGTTTGCAAAATACGCTAACTACGTTGTTATTCTTCATAGCGACGGAACCACCGGCGAATACTACCACCTGAAATATAAAGGTGTTGCTGTGACAAGAGGGCAAGTCGTGGAACGCGGGCAGCTTATCGGTTATACCGGCAATACGGGGTTTTCTTCCTTACCCCACCTTCACTTTGGCATATATGTAGCCAAATTTCATGGTAAGTACGTAAGTGTCCCCTTTTCTCTCGACAGCTCCTCAACTAAGGCCTCGCCTCAGAATTTATAGCAATAAATACTGATACATTTCGTTAAAACTACCATCTTATCTCCCACTAACGCCTTCTGAGAGTGCAGCATGCTGCGGTTTCACAGGCAGCAAATAAGCAAACATTCCAATAAACTTTGCGCCGAAAACACCTGATTAGACCAGTATTTTGCTGCGAAATCTTTATCTATCACTATAATCAGCATTTAACACAATAAACGAGCAAATTAATTGGCTTTTTTTCGTGCAACTGTCACAAAAGTTTGTTGAAATGACAATAACCGTGACTTTTTCCCGAAGATAGCAGCAAACTAGATGAATATTTTGTTATTGAACGGCCCTAACCTGAATATGTTAGGCCAAAGAGAACCCGACAAATACGGCACACAAACCTTGCAAGACATCGTAGATGATTTGCAGGCGCAGGCTGCGTCAAGCAACGTGACCTTAACGCATTTTCAGTCAAACGCTGAGTTTGAACTGATTGAACGCGTGCACGCTGCTATGGGTACTGTTGATGCCATTATTATTAATCCTGCTGCCTTCACGCACACCAGCGTCGCCCTTCGCGATGCATTATTAAGTGTCAATATCCCGTTTATTGAAGTGCATTTGTCGAACGTTCACGCCCGTGAACCGTTTCGTCATCATTCTTATTTTTCTGATGTTGCAGCTGGCGTCATTGTTGGCCTTGGTGCCATGGGCTACTCGCTCGCGCTAACTGCAGCAATCAACTTACCGAAATCGCATAAATAAAGCAGAGACAGAACATGGATATTAGAAAGATTAAAAAACTCATCGAACTAGTGGAAGAATCTGGCATTGCCGAGCTAGAAATCACTGAAGGCGAAGAGTCTGTACGCATCCACCGTGGCCCAACGGGTGTTCAAGCGCCGATGAACTACAGCTTTGCAGCACCTGCTGCACCGCAAATGGCACCTGCTCCAGCTGCGGCAGCTACCACTGCTTCTGAAGCACCAGCAGAGCCAGCTCAGCCAGAAGGTCACGTAGTTAAGTCTCCAATGGTAGGTACGTTCTACCGTGCTTCTTCACCAACAGCAAAAGCATTTGCAGAAGTGGGTCAGCAAGTGAAAGTCGGCGACACGCTGTGTATCGTTGAAGCGATGAAGATGATGAACCAAATTGAAGCAGATAAAGCCGGTGTGGTTAAGGCAATCTTGGTTGAAAACCAAGACCCTGTAGAATTTGACCAGCCAATGTTCATCATTGAATAAGCGAGTGCTTAACTATGCTAGATAAAGTACTTATTGCTAACCGTGGTGAGATTGCCCTGCGTATTTTGAGAGCCTGTAAAGAACTAGGCATCAAAACCGTAGCGGTGCACTCTACTGCGGATAAAAACTTGAAGCACGTGTTGCTGGCTGACGAATCAATTTGTATTGGTAAAGCATCGGCAACCGAAAGCTACCTGAACATTCCTCGCATTATTGCTGCTGCAGAAGTCACTAACTCTATTGCTATTCACCCAGGTTACGGTTTCCTAGCGGAAAACGCAGACTTTGCTGAAGCGGTTGAAAAAAGCGGCTTTATTTTCATTGGCCCTAAAGCTGAAACTATCAACCTTATGGGTGACAAAGTTTCTGCTATCAACGCCATGAAAAAAGCAGGCGTACCGTGTGTACCCGGTTCTGACGGCCCACTAACTGACGATGTAGAGCGCAACAAAGCCATTGCTAAGCGCATTGGTTACCCAATCATCGTTAAAGCTGCGGGTGGCGGCGGTGGTCGTGGTATGCGCGTGGTGCGCAGCGAAGCCGAGTTGATTAAAGCCATTGAAACAACGCAAGCGGAAGCTGGCGCTGCATTTGGTAACTCAACGGTTTACATGGAAAAATTCCTTGAGAACCCACGTCACGTTGAAATTCAAGTATTAGCCGATGGCCAAGGTAACGCCATTCACTTAGGTGAACGTGACTGTTCAATGCAGCGTCGCCACCAGAAAGTAGTGGAAGAAGCCCCTGCACCGGGTATTTCTGAGCAAATGCGTACTAAGATTGGTGATCGCTGCCGCAGAGCCTGTATTGAAATTGGCTACCGCGGAGCAGGTACATTCGAGTTTCTATATGAAAACGGCGAATTCTATTTCATTGAAATGAATACCCGTATTCAGGTAGAGCACCCAGTATCGGAAATGATCACAGGCGTTGACCTTATTAAAGAGCAGCTTCGCATTGCAGCCGGTCAGCCACTGTCAATTGATCAGTCGCAAATTCAAATTCGTGGCCACGCTATTGAGTGTCGAATTAACGCAGAAGATCCACAAACCTTTATTCCTAGCCCTGGTCCTATCAATATGTTCCATGCGCCAGGTGGTTTAGGTATTCGCTGGGAGTCGCATATTTACGCGGGCTACCAGGTGCCCCCTTACTACGACTCAATGATTGGTAAGCTTATCACCTATGGTGAAAGCCGCGACGAAGCGATTGCTCGTATGCGCCACGCCCTTGAAGAGATTGTAGTTGAAGGTATTAAAACGAATATTCCTCTTCAGCGCGCTATTATGGCCGATGAAAACTTCTTCGCGGGTGGAACCAACATCCACTACCTAGAGAAGAAACTAGGCTTAGCCTAATCCCCCCTTTGGGCTACACGCTGTTTTTTGTGTAGCCCAATTTTCTTTCTTCGCTATTCGCTATTCGCTATTCGCTATTCGCTATTCGCTATTCGCTATTCAGAACATTCTAATTTTCCGATTACCACAATCAATTTTTAACGATTTTCCTATTTAAAAACTGGTTCTATACTACACACAAGTTTTAAGACATCTCCCTTAAACTTTTGTGTGTTTTACCCTCATTGGAGTCCCACTCCACTTATCGCCGGCATCCCTGCCGGCTTTTTTTATCTTTTCGTAAAGTCGTTCTTTTTTGCGCTAATTAATTAGATTTAATGTATAAACTAGCTAATTGCTTTGTTTAAGGTTCGATAGGTGCGAATTCCGTTATTGCTTGTTTTACCACTCATTACTTTTTCGGGAACCAGTGCGTTTGGAGAACAAATAGCACCCACTTTCTCACAGAAGCTAGACATACAGGTTCGATACGATGATCGCTCTAACCGCCCTAGCCGCGAACAATATCGACTGCGCTACTATCCCTCTCTTGCCATCACTTCAGCGTGGTCAGTAAACAGCTTTGTGGTAACTGGTGATGACTTTTCATCAAGCCACAATACGTTCGGTAGCGACAATACTGATTATCTCTACGCAAGGCGTCTGTATTTGAGGCATGGAACCGAATCTGGAAAAACTGAGCTAGGTATTATTCCAACCTACAAAGGGCGTGTTTCTTCCACCGGTTTATCGAAAGATGGGTGGATAACGGGGGTACGTCACGTAAGGCAATTACAAAACGACACAGCCCTTGAAGTAGTGGTTGGTCAACTTGCAAATGCTGAAGCCTCTGAAGCCTTTAATATTGGCGGGGAGGATGCGTATTTCGAAATTGAATATTCGGCGAAAATGGATCAGCGCCATAGCTACGAGGCCAGTTTTGAAAAAATGCTCGGTGGTACATTTGCTCGTGCTGAGTATCGGTTTCGATTAAACGATAAAGATACTGCCTTTATAGAACTGGTTCAGCGTACCGATGAAAGTGCTGCGAAACTTGTTGTGGGCACCAGCGGAGAGTTTGATGCAAGCGCTTTTAACACATCGTATCCTATCGAATACTTCGCATACTACTCCTACATAGACAGTAGCTTTGGTGAGCGCGCTGAATTAATCGAAGACTTTCTGGGAACAGGCCACGGCGGTTCATTAGAATTAAGCGGCGTGCTGTCTGAAAAGCATGATGTTGCATGGTTTGTCAGAACTGATGTTGTAGATAGCGTCAGCAGATTATTGGCCGGTGTAAAACTTTCTTTTGAAAGTTGAATGACTGACGCTCGTCAAGGTGTACGTTCTTTATTACAACCGACAAAATGTGGGCGCATAAGCTACATAAAAAAGGCCCATCAAATGATGGGCCAAACAGCAAGAACGCGTACACACTTTAACAGTGCATAGTAGATTACGGGTTGGTCTGAAAATACGTTCAATTATTCTAGATTACGTATTTTTAACCTGAACAACTTTCTTCGTACTCGCGCTTTTATTACAATTTAACGTGTCTTGTTAGCTAGCCAAGATCAATCGCGCTGCGCAAGGCGATATATGTTATCCGATAGAAAAGGTGTTCTTGTGCCAAGCCGCTATGCTCAGTTCAAAGAAAAGCTTCCCATTTCTCGCCTCTCTGACGATGTGCTTCTCGCATTTCGCGTTCTTTTTGATGATCCCCTTGATATCGTAGACCTAGCGCAAGATATAGCAGACCTAGCGCTTTATCCTGAGCGATTACATGAAAGTTACAGAAAAGAGTGGGAAGCCTATGTACTTAAGGCGCTAGCTTTTGAGATAAGGCAACACGACAACCTATCCCCCGCCGAATTTATTGAATTAATGATGAGTAAGGTAGAGGCAATACAGCAAAACAATGACACCTACCACAATCTGTTACGCCAAGTTCATCACGCTAAAAGTATTTTGCAATCAGAAAATACGGTTATCTTTCCAACGCCGTTACGTCAGCAGTTAACCGCGTTTCTTTTACCCATAACCACCATTACTCCGCCAAAGAAGTAATGTAGGCTAGTTCACGTTGTCAAACCGGTAACGTCAAACAGATACTTATTCAACACTACTTGTTGGCACTTTTGTATTTGTATTGCGAGGGACAATAGCCTCTATCCACACCTTCAGGGCGCAAGCTGGCGTGTTTGGTCTTTCTGCCTGACACCCGTTCTCGCCAATTTTTAAAGGTTTTTTGTTTAAGATTTTTACGCATGAGCTTTATTACGTCTTTTTCCGGAAGCCCGTATAAACGCTCAATGGCTTCAAACGGCGTGCGGTCTTCCCACGCCATTTCAATAATTCGTGATTCTTGTTCTTCAGTTAATGCCATGTCTTACATCTCAATATGCACGTTATAACTCAACTCAATACAGCATTTACGCACATTTTGTTCAGTATCCGCATAGTAAAAATTTCAATAACAACGTTATTAATTCGCCGACAGGCCCGTTAATTCATCGTCTTTCTCAAATGCTAGTTTTAACAGTTCGGCGGCCGCCTTAGCGTCGCTTAGCGCTCGGTGATGCCGTTCCATTTCTATATGAAAATGTTTAGTTAAATTAGCCAAAGAGTACGAAGGCAACCCAGGATAAGTGCGGCGCATTTCGCGAACTGTGCACATTTTTGGTCGCCTAAAATGCTGCTCTAACCGCGCAAACTCTTGTTTAATGAACCCATAATCAAAGTTCACATTATGCGCAACAAATACGGCATCTTCGGTAAAGCGTGCCACCTGCTCAGCGACTTCGGCAAACAGCGGTGCATCTGCTACCATCTCGTCTGAAATACCAGTAAGGCGGGTTATATTACTAGGAATTCTGCGCTGCGGGTTCAATAAGGTTTGAAATCTGTCTACCTCTTCACCGCCAACAAGTTTAACCATGCCTATTTCGGTAATGCGGTTATAACTGTTGTTTCCACCGGTAGTCTCAATATCCACTACCACATAGGGTTGGGCTGGGTCGCGCACCCAATTCACTGTCGTCACAGCAACATCAAAACCGGCTTGTTGCAAACGCTGAATGGAAACCAATTGGTTTCGACGAAGCTGATCGCCCGGCGCTTTAATTTCTTCAAAGCGAAGCGCGCCATCAAACACCATAATATCGGGGAAGCCATCCCGCAGGCTTTCAAAATCTCTACACATCATGCGAAGTAAAGTATAGATACTATCTAGTGAACCATGCTCAATTAGCGCTTCTATAGGCGTAAGCAAATGGCTAGACCACATAAACAGGCTGTTCACTTTACCGTAGTGCATTGTAGCCATCTTGTGGATGTGAAAACGCAGTTTATCTTTGCTATCGAGCTTCTGTAATAATGCCTCAATACTGTGCTCAAACTTAGCGTAGAAGTTATTTTGCTTAAGCGATAATGGCCTGCGATCAAACTCTGTAACTAGCGTATCCTCTTCGTAGAGTTGCTTCCAAAAAGTAAGGCCGAACAAACTGCGCCATAACCGATTTTCTGTACGCCAGCCCTCTATTCCATGCCGTGCATAGTATGCTAACACGCCACGCTCTACTTGCTGATTTTGGCTTACGTCAATATCCAGCGTACGGCTAGCATTGCGAAGCATATCGGTAACCGTGCTAGTGCGCTTCTTATGATATTTACGGGCGTAAAAGTCTTCTGCAAACGCAAGCAGTGTATCCGATGGAGGATTATCGATAATTTCTTCTAGTGCTTGTTTGACGTCATCTTCTTGTCCGTCTTTATAGCTCTCTCTTAGCCACTTTTCTTTTGCTTTATCGCTGTGCGCTTGTTTCAATATTGCTAGCCCTTTGGACCTATCGAAGGCTAGCAATTTAAGCCCTAGTGCATAAAGTAATTGGTCGCGATAAAAACTGGCTGACACACCTTCTGTAGCAGGGAAATCACTTTCCGCTAAGGCAAGTAACATATCATTATTATAAAAGGCTAGCTGGCTATAGTGGTTGGCGTAAAACCAAGAAGCTTCGGCGTCGCTTTTAGTATCAAAACGCGCTGTGTCGGTTACCGAGTCAGAGCGAGTTCTCATTACGCCTAAATCACGCATAGAAAACTGATTTAAACGACTTTTGGTGTTACCAAAATAGAGAAACAGTAAATAGCGAAGTGCATCGTCGAATAGGCACACTAAATAGTTATTAAGCGAAAAGCGCTCTGGCCAGCCTTTAGCACCGATATGTTCATTAAGTAACGTCACGAGTCTGGGCTTAGTGAGCGATGCTAATCCCTGTGTACTGCCGTATTCAGCGAGAAGCGCCAGCAGCGCATCTTTGGTCAATACCCCTGCGATATCGTTAAGCGTAGCGTGAGTAATATCGCCAAACCAACCGTTTTCTATAAGCCAATCTATCTGTGCTTGTGGTTCAGTGATTTCGCCGTAATTAAACTGCGTTCTGTCAATCACCGCATACTTGCGATTGGCAGCCCTAACAACAATGCATTGCTTGTCATCATCTAATGCTTTAAAGCGCTCAACAAAGTCGGTTGCACCATCGCTTAAAAGCGCACTGTTAGCGCCTTCGAAGAAAGCAAGGAACTCGTGAAAGTGTGAAAGGTAATAACGTGGCGGTAAATCTTTTCGCATGAGGTATCTTTGACTATGAAAACATCAACAGTGTATATTTATACAGCCATGCTAATCAAATTAAATCCATCACGATTGCGTTACACATCCGCTGCTAAAAATCTTTTTAAACACGTACTCGCTGTTTAGACACCCACTGAAAGAACGTTGAAAGCTGCTCATCATCTAGTAAACGTTGTAAATTGAAGTAGTGTTTGGCTAATGTCATCTCATCATAAAAGCGATGTATACCGCTATGGCACTGTCTACAAATATAGATACCGTCCTGCAGTTCGGCTTTGCTAAAGTGCTTTTTAAAATAGGTGCGTCGGTGCATTTTTTTAGGGATAAGGTGATGATAAGTCAGGCGCGTCTCTCTATTACAACAGGGGCAGTTTCCTACTTTATTTGCCACACCATCACCTCTATTCATTCACCTTGCTGCTGTTTATTAGGGTCAATCATCAAGACTTCCATTTAATAATGGCTATGCGATTGCCTCAGCGCGTTCTTTTCATAAACAACGGGGTATTTTGCTAAAGAAAATCCACTCGTCTTAGCATTACGTAATAAACACTATTCATGATTAATAAGGCAATGAAATATGAGCTTAACCCGTTCCATGGGCTTCTCCTGCCCTTACTGTATGGCGCCTAACGATGTTGAGATAGATGAGGTTAACGATGTGGGTCAAGTCCAAGTACTCGACTGTCAGGTGTGCTGCCAACCCATAGAGTTGACGACTTATCAACATGGTGACGATATTCAAATTGAGGCAGAACGAGAAAATGACTAAGCAGTTTACACGCAGCGATATAGATGCGCTTGCACAGCGATACCGAGCTAATCTAGTCAACAGTTTATCTGGCTTTAAGTCGGCTGCTTTGGTGGGTACCACTAACGGCAGCACTAACAATTTGGCCGTCGTTAGCTCTATCGTTCATGTGGGTGCTAACCCACCACTTTTAGGCATGATCATGCGCCCACACACGGTCGTACGAGATACCCTTAGCAATATAAAGCAACAGGGCTTTTATACGCTAAATCATGTGTCAACTGATTGGGTAGACAAAGCACACCAGACATCTGCCCGTTATGCCCCTGATGAAAGTGAGTTTGAAGCAGTGGGTTTAACGCCGCAGTTTAGCGAGTCTTTTAGTGCACCGTTTGTCGAAGAAAGTGAAATTAAGATGGGCTTAAAGGTGGCGCAACATTTAAAATTACTTAACGAAACCGAAATGGTAATTGGAGAAATCCAAGAGCTTCATATGCCAGAGAGCATTATAGATGAAGACGGATACGCCGATATAGAAAAAGCCAACACCGCCTGCATTTCTGGATTAGATAGCTATCACAGCACTACGCGTATTGCACAATTTGTCTACGCTAAACCTGGTGTCCCCCTCGCTAAGAAGTGAACTTGTAGCAAAACAAACGGTCTGATGTTCATAATCTGGTGGCATCACTCTGAATTTTATTTAATCTAGATCAAGTGAAAATACGACTTTTCGTTCGATCTTTTTTCAAAAAGAGATAGTATTTAAACAATACACAAAACCTGCCTCTTTGGGCAGGTTTTTGCGTTTAAGGTACTGAATAAAAAAGAATCATTATCGTTTCTATCTCTTAAGGAGAATGTTATGAAATCTGTAAATCGCCGTGACTTTTTAAAACTGTCGGGCACTACAGTTATCGGTCTTACATTAGGTGGTGTAGCGTTACGTGCACAAGCTCAAGAACAATTGAGCGCTGATGACCCAACTGCTAAAGCATTAAACTACACACCGTCTTCAACCGTTGAAGGTGCAAAATGTGCAAACTGCATGTACGTGCAGGGAGCCGATGGCGAACAATATCGCCCTTGTAACATTTTCCCTAACAAGCTGGTTAACGCTGATGGCTGGTGTAGCGCTTGGGTTAAAAAGCCAGGCTAAATCATCACTCGTAGTTACATAAATAGCTACATAAATAGCTACATAAATAGCAAAAGCCCCCGATAATTATTGGGGGCTTTTTAGTTTCAATACTGCAAAACAGACTTCACATTCAAACCAAGCGCTTTTATCTAGCGGATCTCATTTAGTCCATTCTGGATGCCCTTTAGGCTCGGGTCATCAAAACGTGTAGGTAAAAGACCTGGCTTAATAAAAAAGCCATGTTTAGCTTCAAAGACTTTGCCTATCTTTAGCACTTCTTCATCTTTCCATTTAGCACCGATAAAGCTAATTCCTACTGGAAGACCTTTCACTTCACCCGCCGGTACTGTGAGATGTGGATAGCCCGCTACAGCGGCTAGATAGCCTATACCAATAAAACCAGCTGGCGAATGATCGCCATACACACCGTCAATTAAAAATGAAGGGCTATTTGAAGGCGCAACTAATACATCGACATTGTGTTTTGCTAGCAATGCGTCAATACCATTTTTACCCGCTGTATCTTGAATAAGACTTAGGGCGCTGTGATACGCTTCGCTATCAATAGGCGCCGCGTCTAGCGACTTTTCAAAAATATCTTGGTTGAATAACGCTAGCTCTCGCTCGGTTTGGCTGTTAAAAGCGATAAGCTCAGATAAATTTCTTGCGGGGATCTCTGCTGGCGATCCCGACAAATATTCGTTGATGCTGTGATGGAACTCACTGAGTAGAACATTGTAAGAGTCGGCCCAAAAGGAATCAGGCTGAGAAAAATCACTAATATCCACCAGCGTAGCCCCCGATGCTTTTATCTGATTTAACGCGCTTTCGTAGACGTCAAGTACATGAGGGTTATCACCTTGACGATACCTGACAACACCAATACGCTTGCCTTTTAAATCTGTTGCCAGCATTTCAGATGAAGGCATAGCAGGACGCTGAGACGCCGTGTTTTCAGTTGCACTATCGTTCACGTCTTCACCAGCCATAACTGACGTCATCAGCCATGCGTCTTGAACGTTGGAAGTCATAGGCCCCGCTGTATCCTGGCTAAAGGAAATAGGTACAATGTGCGTTCTTGAAAGTAAACCAACGGTTGGCTTAAAGCCCACTACACCGTTAATAGATGCCGGGCAGATTATAGAGCCATTGGTTTCAGTACCTACGGCAAGTGACGCTAATCTAAGTGACATTGCTGCGCCCGAGCCAGACGATGAACCGCATGCGCTTCTCGATAATATGTGAGGGTTTCGAGTTAAACCGCCTACTGCGCTCCAACCGCTTATCGATGATTCAGAACGAAAGTTTGCCCATTCAGATAAGTTAGTCTTGCCAAGAATGATCGCTCCCGCAGCTTTAAGCTTCGCCACAATCGGAGCGTCTCGGCCGGTGTCGTTATTGATTAGCGCTATAGAACCTGCTGTTGTGGGCATTTCTGCGCTTTCAATATTGTCCTTTAGCAATACGGGAATACCGGCTAACGGGCCTAATTCAGCTCCACTGGCAAATTGTTTATCAATATCTCTCGCTTCAGCTAATGCATTGGGGTTTAGCGCTAAGACGCTATTTGTCTTTTTATCTAACTCACCAATACGCGCTAAATACCCGCTCACAAGCTCTGCCGATGTAATATCGCCTTGAGCAATAGCTTGAGCCTGCAGGTACGCTGGCTCATCTAGCCACTTGTTATTATCACTATTTTCATGATGCGATTGCGACACACAGGCGGTGCATAGCAAGGTGACAACCAGTAAATACCACTGTTTCAACATAGAGCTTTCCTTAACGCATTGTTTTTATGAGAGCGTGCTTATGCCATCATGTCTTATCTATGGTTAGATATAAAGCGATGAGCATTACCGTATTGTTAGTTTGATATACGTTGAATCAGAAATGGTTCACTGTCTGCACGATAAAATACGCATTCACAGTGCAGCAGGCGCTTTTGGCAGTTTGTGAAGCAGATTATCAAGCTGATATTCATCGAGCAGTAGTTGATACCGATCATCCGCAATAAAGCGATGAAGGGCAGCATTAAACTCTGCCCTCAGTTTTGGATTGGGTATAGCCGCGCGATATATTGAAATAGGAAATAACTCATGGAACACGGTTTCCTCTTCAACATAGGCGCTATTTTTAAGTTTAAAGAAATTGAAAATATTTCTATCTAGAACAATCGCGTCCACGTGACCCAGCATAAGCATATCGACCTGACGGTCCTGCCTTGCCATTTCCATATACATTGACTCCAATGCGAGTGCTTGCTGAAATTCTTCACCTAACACTAATTGCGCAGTTTGAAACCCGATGAGACGCTTTCCCTTGAGGTCATTAATATCATTTATAACAAAGTGACTTTGCGCTTTTGTCACAACAACATTTTGGTAAATAATGTAGGGGTCGGAAAGGACAGAATCTTCCACGTTATGTGCCGCGTTTTGTGTAAGTCCTATATCCACAGCATTATCTTTCAAAAGTCGCGCTGTACGCCCAAATGGAACGTAGATGGGCGAAAGCGTATGTCCCATTTCCGCTAAAATGGCTCTTACCAGATCAATTTCAAAACCGCTGTGCTCTTGTGAAATAACATAAGGCGGCTTGTTCCAGCCAACCACCACGTCTAACTCACGGGCTTTGGTAGGAAAAACAATAGCAACAGCACACAAAAAAGGAATAAGAAAACGCATAAAACTCCGATTAACTTTACAATCGAACCGCATTAATAAATAACTATAGCCGCATTTAGAATCCATACCAATGGACAAAAGGTTAAGGCTTTTAAACACCGCTGCCCCTGACAAATAACACCTATTGTAACGCTTTTCGCTTGCTTTCATTTTGTTTAACGCCAAGCAAAGGTACAATGACCAACAAAGGTCCCAACGAACGACAACTATGGCTTGGCTACAACTTCGAATTAATACCTCCTCTGAATATGCAGAATCAATAGGCGACATGCTGACGGCCAACGGCTCACAAGCAGTGACCTATGTGGATGCGAAAGACACCCCTATGTACGAGCCCAAGCCGGGTGAAGTGTTACTGTGGCCCGATACACAAGTCGTCGGCTTATTTGAAGCTGATGCCGATATGAAAGGTATTCTGCAACGCCTAGGTAAGGCGAAGGTGCTTGGTCCAGACTTTAAGTACAAGCTAGAACCACTTGAAGACAAAGACTGGGAACGAGAGTGGATGGATAACTTCCATCCTATGCAGTTTGGTAAGCGCTTGTGGATTTGCCCAAGCTGGCGTGACGTTCCAGACCCTGATGCCGTTAACGTGATGTTGGATCCAGGCCTTGCTTTTGGCACAGGTACGCACCCTACTACCGCACTTTGCTTGCGCTGGCTAGACGGCATAGATATGACAGATAAAACTGTGGTCGATTTTGGCTGTGGCTCGGGAATATTAGCGCTGGCTGCGTTGAAATTGGGTGCTAAACGCGTCATCGGCATTGATATCGACCCACAAGCGCTACAAGCAACAAAAGAAAATGCACGACGCAACGGCGTTGAAGACCGTTTGGATGTATACCTTCCTGAAGACCAGCCTGAGCTTGAAGCCGATGTCGTGATGGCAAACATCTTGTCAGGTCCATTACTAGAACTTCAAAGCGTTATTACAAATTACTGTAAATCAGGCGGTTTGTTAGTCCTTTCCGGCATATTGGCTGAACAAGTCATGCGAATTGAAGAAGCCTATGCAAACGATATTACTCTTGAACCCAGTGCTATAGATGGTGAATGGGCGAGAGTGTCGGGCAAAAAACGTTAAGATTGAGCGACAAACTAACTAGGTGGTGAAAATTACACCTAGTTAGATCGGTGTGTTCACGGTAAACCACCCCAAATTTGCGACGAAATTTTGTACGACGAAGAACGTCACCGCCTAATTAATTGTTAATTTTTTTCACATTACAGCCCTTTCAAATCGGGGGCTGTAAGACTTTCGTACAATATTTAAACTAAAAAACGACGTTAGATTACTAATGTGACAGATTTTTTTCACTGTCAAGACCACGAAGTGAAATTTTGTGCGATTTTTAGCCTTTTCAAGCCTTGCGAAAACACGTACACTTAGCGCCCCGTTTTAGCCGGGTGTATATTTTCTGTGCAGTTTTAGATGGCGAGCTATACATTTTACAATGCGAATTGGACCTTACGAGTTAGAAAACAATTTGATGTTGGCCCCCATGGCTGGCGTAACAGATAGACCGTTTCGTCAACTTTGTAAGCGCTTGGGTGCAGGGCTTGTTGTTTCAGAAATGCTTTCGAGTAATCCGAAAGTTTGGAACACAGCCAAATCACAGGCGCGTATGAATCATGAGGGTGAAGAAGGCATTCGCTCTGTACAGATAGCTGGGGCCGACCCTGAGCTTATGGCTCAGGCAGCGCAATTTAATGTTGAGAACGGTGCGCAAATCATCGATATCAATATGGGTTGTCCTGCTAAGAAGGTTAATAAGAAGCTAGCAGGCTCTGCCTTGCTTCAATACCCAGACACAGTGGAAGCGATTATTAAAGCAGTAGTTAATGCTGTTGACGTACCCGTAACACTGAAAATTCGCACCGGTTGGAACCCAGAAAATCGCAATGGGGTAGAGATTGCCCGCATTGCAGAGCAAAACGGCATACAGTCGCTTGCTGTTCACGGCAGAACACGAGCTTGTATGTATAAGGGAGAAGCTGAGTACGACACCATACGTCAAATAAAGGCGGCAATTTCAATTCCTGTTATTGCAAATGGTGACATTACTTCTCCAGAGAAAGCACAAGAGGTGCTGAATTACACTGGTGCAGATGGCGTAATGATAGGTCGCGGCGCGCAAGGTAAGCCTTGGATATTTAAGCAAATCCAACATTATCTTGAAACGGGCGAGAACCTACCGGCACCGCCGCTGTCAGAGCTATATAAACTCTTGCATGAGCACGTAACTAATGTGCAAGACTTTTATGGCGACATAGCCGGTGTAAGAATTGCCCGTAAGCACGTGGGCTGGTATCTCGCGGAGCACGATACGGATCGTCAGTTTCGTAAAACGTTTAACGCTATCGATGATGCGACTGAGCAACTCGATGCACTAAATGCATATTTTCAAGCGCTGCAGACCCGAGAAACCCGACAGATTTCTCCCGCAGCATAGTGATGACTAACTTAAGAGCAACACAGTATTATGTTCGATCAAAACGTGACTTCACCTTTTACTACTACAGTAACTACGCCTTCACAAACGCAAGCTCAAAAGCCACTGCGTGACTCTGTAAAGCAAGCGGTTAACAAGTACCTTAAGCAACTGGATAACGCAAACATCGATAACCTGTACGAAATGGTACTGGCTGAAGTTGAAGCGCCGCTGCTAGAAGAAGTCATGACTTACACACGCGGCAATCAAACCCGCGCTGCCATCATGATGGGCATCAACCGTGGCACACTTCGCAAGAAGCTTAAGCAATACGGCATGAACTAAGATTCCAAGGGCTTTGCCCACCAAAGAGCACCAATCGGTGCTCTTTTTGTTTCAACACTACAACATTAGAAACTTAAAATTTATGCAAACACCAAAACCAATTAAACGTGCTCTCCTTAGTGTCTCCGATAAAACCGGTATCCTCGATTTCGCGACAGCGCTGCATAACGCTGGCGTAGAACTTCTGTCGACGGGCGGTACTGCGAAACTACTCGCTGACGCTGGCTTACCTGTGAAAGAAGTGTCCGATCATACAGGTCACCCAGAAATTATGGCTGGCCGTGTTAAAACTCTTCACCCGAAAATTCATGGCGGTATCCTTGGTCGTCGCGGTACCGATGAAGCGGTGATGGAAGAACACAACATTGCGCCTATCGATCTTGTGGTGGTTAACCTTTACCCGTTTGCTGCTACCGTGGCAAACGAAGACTGCACGCTAGAAGATGCAATTGAAAATATTGATATCGGTGGCCCAACTATGGTGCGCGCTGCTGCAAAAAACCATAAAGATGTGACTATTGTGGTTAATGCGTCTGACTACTCTCGCGTACTTGCAGAGATGAACGACAACAACGGCTCGTTAACCTACAACACCCGTTTCGACCTTGCCATTAAAGCATTTGAGCACACTGCTGAATACGACGGCATGATTGCAAACTACTTTGGTGCTCGTTTAGACAGCACAGGTTGTGAAGCAGACTGTGACCACCAGCACAGTGAATTCCCACGTACCTACAACATGCAGCTTACTAAGAAGCAAGACCTTCGCTATGGCGAAAATAGCCACCAAGAAGCGGCATTCTATGTTGAAAACAATGTTCAAGAAGCGTCTGTGGCTACCGCTACTCAGCTTCAGGGTAAAGAACTGTCATTCAACAACATTGCTGACACGGATGCAGCGCTTGAGTGCGTAAAAGAATTCGAAGAGCCAGCATGTGTAATCGTTAAGCACGCTAACCCATGTGGTGTGGCCATTGGCGATGATATTTTAAGTGCCTACGACCGCGCGTTTAAAACTGACCCAACGTCAGCATTTGGCGGCATTATCGCGTTTAACCGAGAGCTTGATGCGAAAACGGCGCAAGCGATTGTTGACCGTCAATTTGTGGAAGTCATTATTGCGCCGACAGTAAGCGATGAAGCGAAAGAAGTAGTAAGTGCGAAGAAAAACGTACGTCTTCTAGCATGTGGTGACTGGGCTGGTCAGCTAACCGAAGGTTATGACTTTAAGCGCGTAAACGGTGGTTTATTAGTACAAGAGCGCGACTTCGGCATGGTTGAAATGGAAGACCTAGAAGTTGTGACTAAGCGTCAGCCAAGCGAAGATGAACTGCGCGACCTTATGTTCTGCTGGAAGGTAGCAAAATACGTGAAGTCTAACGCGATTGTTTACTGCAAAGACGGTATGACGGTAGGCGTGGGCGCAGGCCAAATGAGCCGCGTTTACTCTGCGAAAATTGCGGGCATTAAAGCGGCTGATGAAAACTTAGAAGTAGCAGGCTCTGTAATGGCGTCTGACGCTTTCTTCCCATTCCGCGACGGTATCGACGCTGCGGCTGAAGCAGGTATTAAAGCTGTAATTCAGCCAGGCGGCTCTATGCGCGACCAGGAAGTCATTGATGCCGCTGATGAACACGGCATTGCCATGGTGTTTACGGGCATGCGTCACTTCCGTCACTAATAGGTATTTACGCTATACCTTTTAGTGCAGGCTTAGTGAGGGAAACCAATAGCTAAGTTAAACACGCAGTAAGGTGGCATTTAGTTACTTTACTGTGTGTTTTTTATTTTTCCTTACCTCTTTTAATACGCAGACCCGAGGCCAATCGTATGGTTGTGTTGATACCTCATCGAAGCGACAGAGTTGCGAATAATTCTGCTAAGGCGTAAGTGCAAATAGGGGTTAGCTGATAGGCTTGATCTGACCCGTGGTAATTTGTAGTAATAGTGTTATGTTATTCGCCTACCCTCGACAGAAAAAGGAAATAAGAATGAAAAAGTTAGCCCAATATGTGTTAGCCGCAACCCTAGGTGTAAGTGCTACTTATGCCAGCGCAGATGCGATTTCTGATGCCGCAATGAGCGATATCCGCTCTGCTAGTGCAAAAGTACGCGATGAGTACCGTAATCCTCAGCAAACACTGCGCTTTTTTGGCCTTACCCCAGACATGACTGTGGTAGAAATCTCTCCCGGTGGTGGTTGGTACGCCGACATCCTTTATTCTGTTGTAAAAGATAACGGTAAGTATGTAGCTGCTCACTTTTACGTGGATGATGAAACCAGCGGTTACTTTAAAAAATCGGTGGAAGGCTTTAAAGAAAAAATGAAGCCGGGAATGAAGTACGAAGGTGCTGAGCTTACTGCATTCGACCCAATCAAAGCGTTAGATATTAGCGAAGCAGGTAGTGCCGATATGGTGCTGACGTTTCGCAACGTACACAACTGGTATATGCGTCACGGTGACGAGGGTATCGACAATGCATTTGGCGCATTTTTCAAAGCGCTTAAGCCAGGTGGCGTACTGGGCGTAGTGGAACATGAGCTTCCTGAAAGCGCAGATGATGAAGCAATGAAGAAAAGTGGCTACATGAAGCGTTCTTACGTTGTGGCTGCCGCCGAAAAAGCAGGCTTTGTGCTTGAAGCAAGCAGCGATGTCAACGCTAACCCAATGGATACTGCCGACCACCCGAAAGGTGTGTGGACGCTACCTCCACGTTTGGCGCTAGATGATCAAGATCGCGAAAAATACATGGCGATTGGCGAGAGCAATCGCATGACGCTAAAATTCACCAAACCAAAATCATAAAATTAAACACTCAAAACGGAACAGTTAATGAACGTACTTGTAATTGGCGGCGGTGGCCGCGAACACGCGCTAGCGTTTAAAGCAGCGCAGTCTTCTGATGTTTCAACAGTATTTGTAGCACCTGGCAATGCAGGCACAGCTACAGAACCTAAGCTTGAAAACGTAGCTATCGATGTAAATGATATTGCTGGCTTGGTTTCTTTTGCTCAAGGTAACGATGTTGAGCTTACTATTGTAGGCCCAGAAGCGCCGCTAGTTGCAGGTGTTGTTGATGCGTTCACAAACGCTGGTTTAATGATTTTTGGCCCCACTCAAGCTGCCGCGCAGCTTGAGGGCTCTAAAGCTTTTACCAAAGACTTTTTAGCTCGCCACAAAATTCCTACGGCTGAGTATCAAAACTTCACAGAAATTGACCCAGCTATTGCCTATGTGCGTGAGAAAGGCGCGCCGATTGTAGTAAAGGCTGACGGTCTTGCTGCGGGTAAAGGTGTTATTGTTGCGATGACCCTTGAAGAAGCTGAAGACGCTATCCGCGACATGCTGGCAGGTAACGCGTTTGGCGAAGCCGGCAGCCGCGTAGTTATTGAAGAATTCCTAGACGGTGAAGAAGCGTCGTTCATTGTCATGGTAGACGGCAAAAACGTACTACCTTTTGCCACCAGCCAAGACCACAAGCGTGCTGCTGACGGTGACAAAGGGCCGAACACAGGCGGAATGGGTGCATATTCTCCGGCTCCGGTTGTAACGCAGGACATTCACGACCGTATTATGCAAGAAGTGATTATGCCAACAGTTAACGGCATGGCTGCTGAAGGCAACGACTACGTTGGCTTTTTATATGCTGGCCTTATGATCATGGCCGACGGTACACCAAAGGTAATTGAGTACAACTGCCGCTTTGGCGACCCAGAAACTCAGCCAATCATGCTGCGATTAAAGTCTGACTTGGTTCCACTTTGCCAAGCAGCTTGCAAAGGCGAACTTGCTGGCAAAACGATTGAGTTTGATGAGCGCGCGTCGGTAGGTGTTGTCCTTGCCGCTGGCGGCTATCCAGGCAGCTATGATAAAGGCGACGTGATTACCGGTTTCGAAGACGCCGCTAAATTAGATGGAAAGGTTTTCCACGCAGGTACCGCCCTTCAAGACGGTGATGTGGTTACCGCAGGTGGCCGTGTGCTTTGTGCTACTGCTTTGGGTAACAATGTTACCGAAGCTCAGCAAAAAGCGTATGAATTGCTTAAGACCATTCAGTTTAAAGATGTGTACTATCGTACTGATATTGCACACCGTGCAATTGCGCGCGAAGCTGAAGCGAAGTAATCGACATGTAAAGTATATAAAACGCGGCATGACGCCGCGTTTTTTATAAATACTAGGCAACTGGTTAAAAACAGTGGCGAATATATCGCCGACACTATTTAGTTAACGTCACTTTCCCAAACACCGACGCATCTTTGTACCCCAGGTTTTTATCGCCGTTTACTGGGGTGATCTCATGAGAGCCTACAAAATGTTCTCTATCGCCACCATCTGCATCACAGTAGGCCAACATAAAGCCCATAGTCATACCTTCTTTTAAGGTAACAGGTGAATTGTCTTTCCCATGCTGATAGCTGTCATCATATACACGCACCGCCGCTTCCCAATAAACCTTGTAAGGCACTTTGGTACCACGTAGCCACTTATTTTCAACATGGTCGTTGTATAACTGCGGTACCGCCTCTCCCCCCTTATTAGGGCCAATATCAACAACCTGATTGTCTAGCGCCAGGTGATAAGCAAACGCGTTGTAGTTATTGAGATGATCGCCACCAGAGGCATCCGCATCAATGAAAATTTCTAAACAGTCATCATCCCAGTAACGCTCAAGCGGGTTAGCATATGTGTCGGAAAGATGATCGTCTTGTATTTCTGCCAGCAGGTATAACGCATCCTTATTCCAGCGGAGCTTATATCTACCAGAAAAATCGCTGGGCTCAGGTGCTGTACCCCACATAAGCGACGTCATTTCCTGCCAATTGCCCTCTTCCCATGCTGCATCGTTGGCTACGCCATCGATTACGGGGGGCGTTGAAATAAAGCGTACGCTATCAGGCTTCGCTACTGCTGCGGGAATAGATGACGCCATAAACAGTGCTAAAGTCAGTGAAGTAACTCGGGGGTGTTTGCTTTTCAATTGAATACGCTCTTTGTTAGGTTACTTGCGATTTAAACTACCACGTTTCGCGCCCAGCTGCGCTTGAAATAGTACGATGCAACACACCTTAGTTAGAAGCATTACCAATTTGGTGCAGTAATTGGTATAAAACGATCATTACCTCTCTTACCATTTTGGCTATGTCATTTAGAAACGCGTGCTATCACATCCTGGCTCCCGCTAGTGAAGCCCACGAATACAAAAAGCTTAGCAAGCTGTTTGATATATTACTGATTGCGTTAATTATCGTAAATGTCGTTGCCATGATGCTGGAAACGGTACCGAGTATCTCTACCATTTGGCGATACGAACTCCATATTATCGAAGTGGTTTCTGTACTTATTTTTACCGCTGAGTACTGCCTTCGCGTATACAGTAGCGCATCAGCCCCTAACCGCCCTACCCGTGCCCAAACAACATGGAAAAAGCGCTGGGCCTACGTTAAAAGCCCCATGGCTTTAATCGACTTAATGGCTATTTTGCCTTTTTACTTAAGCGTATTTGTAGCGTTTGATTTGCGCATATTGCGAGTTTTTCGGGTAATGCGAATCTTAAAAATTAGCCGTTATTCACGCTCAATACAGACCCTTGCCACGGTTTTACGCAATGAAGCTCATAGTCTTGTTGCTGCGTTAAGCGTGCTGATTCTGTTTACCGTTATTGCGGCTACCTGCATTTACTATATCGAACACTCCGCACAACCCAGCGTCTTCAGTAGTATTCCCGCTTCGCTATGGTGGGCCCTGGTTACGCTAACGACAGTAGGTTATGGCGACGCCGTTCCCGTTACTGCGCTAGGTAAAGTATTTGGTGGGCTTATTACCATTATGGGCATTTGTTTCTACGCCCTACCAGCGGGTATTTTGTCATCGAGCTATACCGCACAAATGCAACTAAAACGCGATCGATTTAAAGATACAGTGCGCAGCGTTTTGGACGATGGAAAGCTAAGTGATCATGATGTGCACCACTTAGAGCACGTTCGAGCGCTACTAGATTTAGACGAGGAAGAAGCGAAGTTAATTGTGCGTCTATTACAACACCATCACAAAGGGCTAGACGAATGATTTGGCGTGGGTTCAAATAAAAATTCTTATTATGGACTGAGTACTGAACTCGCGTATGTCCCCTTGATTCTTAGCGCGCATCAGCTTATAACTAGTACCCGTCATTTCCAAAAAGAATTCCTATGTCTGTCAAACATCCTATTATTGCTATAACAGGTTCTTCTGGCGCGGGTACTACTACCACGACCAATGCTATTCGCCATATTTTCAGGAACTTAAGTGTTAATGCTGCAGTGGTGGGAGGCGATAGTTTTCACCGTTTTACCCGCCCTGAAATGGAAGTAGAAATTCGCAAAGCCCAAGAACAAGGCAGACATATCAGCTACTTTGGCCCTAAAGCCAACGACTTTGAACTGTTGGAGTCCCTTTTTCGGGAGTACGGCAGCTCGGGTACAGGCCAGTTTAGACAATACCTTCATACCTTTGATGAAGCGGTTCCTTTCAACCAGATGCCTGGAACCTTTACCCCGTGGCAAGATTTACCTAAGAACACCGATTTGTTGTTCTATGAAGGTCTGCACGGGGGCGTTAAAACAGAAGAAAATGACGTGGCAAAACACGTAGATCTGCTCGTTGGCATGGTACCAATTGTAAACTTAGAGTGGATCCAAAAAATTGTGCGCGACACCACTGACCGTGGCCATTCCCGCGAAGCCGTGATGAGCAGCATAGTTCGGGGGCTGGATGATTATTTCCACTATATCACGCCACAGTTTTCTCGCACTCACGTTAACTTTCAGCGCGTACCGACTGTTGATACCTCGAACCCATTCAGCGCTCGTGAAATTCCGACCCAAGATGAAAGCTTTGTTGTGGTGCGCTTCAGACGAGAAATGAAGAATGTCGATTATCCTTACTTGCTTCAGATGATTGATGGTTCATTTATGTCTCGTATCAATACCTTGGTTGTACCTGGTGGTAAAATAGCGCTGGCCATGGAGCTTATACTTACACCGCTGCTTGAAGATATTTTGAATAAAAAACGAAGAGCCGGCCACCAAATGGATTGGCTCAGCACAGATGAGTAGCGGTAAGCTCTATACACCAATTCTATGGGTATATATTTAAAACAGTAAGTCGTAATAGCTTATGCCCTGCGTCAATCTAGATACTATTTTCAATCTTCTTGATTTGGATCTTTGTCCTAGTTTTTGACACAGCAGGCCCCTACTATGACTACAATTAAAAGCCAACAAATTTGGGTAGACCAGCAACACCTTGCCAACACTAAAGTTGTTACCCGCGATATAAACATCAGCGGCTTACAGCAAGACGAAGTATTGCTTGAAACAGACAGCTTTGGCTTTTCTGCCAACAACATCACGTATGCCGCGCTGGGCTTTAAAATGGGCTATTGGGGCTTTTTCCCACCACAAAGTGATGACAATGGTGATAACCCAAACGGCTTTGGTATAGTACCTGTTTGGGGCTTCGCTACAGTCAAAGCGTCTTGTCATCCTGATATCAAAGAAGGTGAGAAAGTATTTGGTTACTTGCCCATGGCGAGCCATTGGGTAATAAAGGCTGGAAAAGTTGCTTCTCACGGTTTTTCAGACATCCACGAAAAACGTAAGAGCATTAGTCCCGTTTACGACCAATATCTACGTTGTGCAGCGGACCCTGGCTACAACAAAGACCGTGAAGCATGGCAGCTTAATTTCAGGCCCCTTTATATGACCTCGTTTGTGCTTGATGACTACGTGGCAGAGAAAGCAAAAGGTGAAACCTTACTGCTATCGAGCGCTTCGAGTAAAACCGCGCTGGGTACGGCACAACTGCTTAAAGACCAAAAAGCGTCACGAAACGCAAGCTATAAGGTGGTTGGGTTAACCTCCACGTCCAATGTGGATATGGTAAAAACGTCTAACTGCTATGACGAAGTATATAGCTATGATGATCTTAATGCGCTTACGAGTAACAGTAGCAATTCGCGTTACTGGCTTCTTGATTTCGCGGCTAACGGGACGCTAATTAATAACCTTAGCGAGCTGCTTGGCGGTAATTTGAGCGAGGTAACATTAATTGGTGCAACAGATTGGAAAGCCGAAGAAAAGCCAAATCCCAAACTGCTCAATGCAGAGATTTTTTTCGCACCAGCTCGCGTAAAACTGCGCCAAGGGGAATGGGGGCATGAGGTCTTTTTAGCGAAATACGCCAGTGCATGGAAACACTTCGCAGAAAAAGTGAGCGATCAGTTTTACGAGCAGTCGCACAGTGGTACTGATGCTATAACACGGTTATATTTAGAGACTCTTAACGGTTTGTCGCCCACGAAAGCGCTTAATGTTGTCACCTTCGATTAATGTCCTTTAAAGCATAGCGGTCTCCTCCTCTTTAGGGCCTGATAGCCTTCACTGTAAATAAAAGGTCAACAGGCTCTAGACACTATTTGTAACAAACATCCCCGACCTTTTACGCTTTTCTCGCTTTTGTATTTCACATCTTGTGGTTATAGTGAATCAAAAGTAAAACGAAAGGTATGAGTATGGGTCAGGAAACCTCTAAAATTCTCGTTGTTGACGATGACATGCGTCTGCGCAGTTTGTTAGAGCGCTATTTACTTGAGCAAGGTTATCAGGTGCGCAGTGCGGCCAACGCAGAACAAATGGACAGACTGCTTGAGCGCGAGAATTTTCACCTTATGGTTTTAGATCTTATGCTACCGGGCGAAGATGGTTTATCTATTTGTCGCCGTCTGCGTCAACAAGAAAACGACATGCCCATTATTATGCTTACTGCAAAAGGCGATGAAGTAGACCGTATTATCGGTCTTGAAATGGGCGCAGACGATTATTTGCCTAAGCCATTTAACCCACGCGAGCTACTTGCACGCGCTAAAGCGGTACTGCGCAGACGCAGTAGCGAAGCGCCGGGCGCGCCCTCTAAAGATGTACAAATTGTAGAATTTGGCAATTACAAACTGAACCTTGCCACGCGAGAAATGACAGCTGGTGATACGCCGCTTACCCTGACTAGCGGTGAGTTTGCGGTATTAAAATCTCTGGTCACTCACCCCCGCGAGCCATTGTCGCGAGACAAACTAATGAACCTAGCGCGTGGTCGCGACTACAGCGCCTTAGAACGCAGCATTGACGTTCAGGTTTCACGCTTACGAAGAATGCTTGAAGAAGATCCTGCCAACCCTCGGTATATACAGACTGTGTGGGGATTGGGCTACGTATTCGTGCCTGATGGCGAACAAGTTTAGCACCTATGATGGATACGGCGGGTGCTACCGCCTTAGCCAGTTCACTAGTGAAGTATGTATTCATGACGGCTAACTACGCGTTCACATACTATCATTGCAGACACTGGCTTATGATTCAAAGCGACGGCATGTTATGCGTTTAATCCCTAAAAGTGCATTTGGCCAAACCGTCATGCTTATTGGCGTGCTGCTGCTTATTAATCAGATTGTGTCCTACATATCTGTCACCTATTACTTTATTCAGCCCAGCTATCAACAAATTAACAGTTTATTGGCTACGCAAGTTAAGTCAGTGCTTGCCAACGATTTGTTGGTCACTAACCAAGAAACACGCGACCGCTACTTTCAAAAAACACAGGTGCAGGTTTTTGACGAAAGCGTTGCCAAACAAAATGGATTAGAGAGCGCCGTATACTATAGCTATATTTCTTCACAGGTTAGCGAACAGCTTAGGCAGCTTGCTGACGTGCGCATTAGCACCACTACACAGGCCAGTGACGAAAATGCGCCTTATATTGTATGGATATCCCTGAATCGCTATCCAGACACCTGGATTTCTATTCCTATTTCAGGGTTAAACGAAGCGAACATCTCACCCCTTACCATGTACTTAATGGTTATTGGTATATTGAGCGTGGCCGGTGGCTGGCTGTTTGTAAGACGCATGACCCGCCCATTGTCAGCCCTGCAAAAAGCAGCAATAGCGGTGGGTAAAGGCGAACACCCGGCGCCGCTTCGCGAACAAGGCAGCACCGAAATGATTCAGGTTACTCGAGCGTTTAACCGTATGAATCAAGGTATCAAGCAGCTTGAGAATGACCGAAATATCATGACAGCGGGTATTTCTCACGATTTGCGCACGCCGCTTACTCGCATTCGCCTTGCCTCGGAAATGCTGCCAGAAGATCAAGATTGGATAAAAGACGGTATAGTTAATGACATAGAAGACATGAACGCCATCATCGATCAGTTCATTGACTATGCCCGCTACGACACCGAAGAAGTCACTCAAGAAACCGATTTGAACGCGATTATCGCCGAGCTTGTACAAGCACGACACCTTGACGATAGACACCACATCGAACTCAAACTCAACACTATTCCTCCCTTGTCATTACGACGAATTGCAATGAAACGAGTCGTGGACAACCTCATCGAAAACGCTTTTAAATATGGCTCTGAAGAAATTGCCATTAGTAGCTTTTACAATCGTCATGAGAAGCGTGTGTATTGCAAAGTGCGTGATTTTGGGCCTGGCATACCTGAAGATGAACTCAACAGTGTTTTCATGCCGTTTGCGCAAGGCGATAAAGCCCGTAATTCGTCAGGCTCTGGCTTAGGACTTGCCATTATTCGAAGAATTGTAGAAGCCCATGACGGTGAGGTAACACTAAGAAACCATCCGCAGCAAGGGCTTGTGGCCGAGTTTTATTTGCCATACCTTTCTGAACTACCAGAAAAGAAATAGCGCAGCGGATTTTAGGCTATTCGTAGCGGTACATTGTTCCTCTAGCTAAGAATTTCCATTGCGCTGTTTATAGGTTTCTCAGCCGCTTGTTCTCTAGCTTCTGTGGTATTTAATTTTTCTGCTGTAACCATAAGAAGCAAGCCACAGTACGCATCCACCTAATGGGATCACCCAAAATGCAGTGGTAAGGGGTACAAAATTCGCCCACAGCCCAGTCGAAAAGGAAGCGACCTGTACGCCAGTAGAATTACCGATAATAGAAATACCAGAGAGTACAGGCCCGTTGTCGCTGTCGATATTCATTGCCGCTGACAAAGCTAATGGGAACAGGCCACCTAAGCCTAAACCAAGCATAAGATTACCAGCGCCAATTCCATAAAAAGAAGGCATTAGCTTTAGCGCGAATACACCCGCTAATGAAGCGGTGGCCATGATGACAATCATGCGATGCACCGATACAAATCGCAGTAAAAATGGGAAGGTCAAGCGACTGATTACCATACCAGCGGTAAAGCATGCCAGCAGGTTTCTTGACTGTTCACCAGTAAAGCCCAAACCGTTTTGCGCATAGCTCACAAACCAGTTCGCGTTACCAAACTCTACCGCGCCATAGCCAAAAGTGAGCAGCGTTAGAAATATAAAAACAGGCTGTTTGATGATGCCCCCAAATGCCAGCGTCTTTTTAGGCGCTTTAGGTTGACCTTGGAGCACTTTCGCCTGAGAACGCGCCGCAATGAATGCATAGCACGAAAGCACAATCATAACGCCTGCCAACACCTGAATTGGCAATCGCCAGTTGTGCTCAACAAGATATAACAGTGTTACAAAGAACGACGCCGCAAACGTTCCTAAGCTGAACATAAAATCCATTAAGCCCATCATAGTAAAACGCTTTTCTGCATACATTCGCGCAATCAGCGTGTGTCCAATGGTAAAAATTGTAGAACTTACTACCCCAATCAAAACCGCTAACACTAAAAACCACTGCCAAGATGACAGAACGGAAACCAAAAGCAGGAGCCCAGTATTCATACTGAATAAGGTCGCTAATAGCGGCATATACTCAAAGCGACTGGCATACTTGCCACCAATCACAGCGCCTAACATCATGCCTACGGAAAAGAGCGAAAAAAGTGCGCCACTGACTACTTCAGACATTTGCAAATCGGCTGCAATATCTGGCAGTAATATTCCCCACAAGAGAAACAATTTACCAATTAGAAAAAAACCAGCAAAAATAACGATGGTGGCAGGAAGTCGGCTCATTTAGGCTCCATGGCTGATATCAGTAGAAAGACATCCGATTTAGGCGTGAGGGCACAGCGTAGTTATGCCCCTTGACCACAAAGTGAACCTTTTGAGGGCGCTGACCTTTACTGCGCAAGAAAGAACAGCAGCCCTTAATTATCACATAATCACTACCTTTACAGATTGCTGATAATCGCAAGAAATTGCAAGTGAAAGCGTTTTCCCTTTTTCATCCCACATTACAGGCACACTGCTGCCATCAAGTGAAACGCTCTGTGGTTTTTCGCTTAAACCATGCACGATATAAGTGATATCTCGCTGCTTAGGCATACCTATATAGCTACCTTCACTATCAAGCGTCAGGGTTAATGCGGCCTTATCGTCTACTGACGCATTAAGAAGTAGCTTTGTATATAAGCCTTTTTTGACAGACGCTGGATTTTTGCCGTCATCCTCGTAATAAGTATATGAAGATGAATTCACTGAATTGTCATGCCAGTAATGCATTTCTATTTTACGGGCATCAAACTGCTCTGTGCGGTTAAGCCCTTTAGTCATTGGCATAAAGCTTCCTGCTTTTACCCACACCGGGAAATTATTTAGGCTTAGCGGGTAGTTAACGGTTTGGTCACCTTGGTATTTCGTATCAGAGAAAAAATCAAACCATACGCCTTCAGGCAACTTGGTCGGCCACACCGTTTGGTTAGCGCTAGTCACAGGCGAAACTAATAGCCCATCGCCCCACAGATAACTGTCTGCATTATCAAACCAATCGCTTTCTCCGTACGCCATAGCTAACGGGCGCATTAATGGCGTGCCGTAAAGCGCATTTTCAAAGGCCAATGAATAGTTGTAAGGCAGCATGTCGTAGCGAAGTTGGATAAACTTGCGCGCAATAGACTTTACGGGATCGGCGTGGAAAATTGGCTCTGGCGCGATATTATCTTGAGCATGAGGCCTAAATACCGGTGAAAAGGTACCGAACTGAAGCCATCTTGTATAAAGCTCAGGATCAAAGGTTTCGCCTCCAGCAAACCCACCTAAGTCGGAATGGGTATACGCCATTCCAAAAACACTCATTTGAAGTGCCAACTCTACCTGAGGTTTAAGTCCGCCCCAGCTTCGACTCACATCGCCTGTCCACGGCACCATGCCGTATCGTTGACTGCCCAAAAAGCCTGAACGCATCAGCACGAACGGACGCGTGTCGGGTTGTAGCGCAGTTAAATTGTTATACACGGTTTTCGCCCACTGATGACCGTAGGCATTGTGCACTTCTGCGCCGCTTACGTTTGTAGACTGCCACATGTGCTGAATATCATCAGGGTGCACTTCAGGCTCGCCCAAGTCGCCCCACCAGCCTGCAACACCCTGTGCAGCAAGCTTTTCATAGTATTGCCAAAACCAATCTTGACCCGCTTCACTGAACACATCGACAAGGCCGGTATTGCCAAAATAAAAATCGAAGGTATACGGCGCACCGTTATCGTTTTGAGCAAGGGCATTATTGGCAACGGCGCTTTCCCATTGTTTTGACGTCGTGAGAATAAAAGGCTCTGTTATCAGCACGGTTTTCACGTCTTGAGCGCGCAGCGTGCTAATCATTTTCTCGGGTTCAGGGAAAGTGGCGGCGTCCCAACTTAAGTTCCCCATGTGCCCCTTAATGTCTTTGCCAAACCAATATAAATCTAGCACTACGGCGTCAACGGGAATATCTTGCGTGTTAAAGGCATCGACAACATCCATCACTTCATTTTGTGATTTATAGCCAAATCGAGATGCAAAGTTACCCAGCAGCCAACGCGGCGGAAGCGGCTGTTTTCCCGTAACTGCTACGGTATTCGTAACCGTGTCTTCTAAATTTTCACCCAACACCATGATGTAGCTAGCACGGCCGCCTTGTGCCTTAAATAGCAACTCGTCGCTGTTCGTTTTGCCAATATCTAGCTCACCAGAAGCGGTGTTATCGAACAATACGCTGTAATTTTTTGACGACATCACAGCAGACAAGCCAAAGTACATCTGATTTGAAGACGTGGTGTAACCATAGTGTGCTTTGTTATATAGCGGCATGCTATGACCACGACGATCCATACCTAAAACGCGCTGGCCGCCACCGTAGAGCTTTTCGTTTTCATCTAGCGCGAACGACAGGCTGACGCCGTTACTGGAAATACTTAGTCCGCCTTGCTCTTTCGAGACAATTTTTCCGTTAACAGAATAGCTGATAGCGTGCGTCGTTTTATCAACATGCGCTGCAATATTATTGAGCTTTAATGTTAGGGTTGTCGCAGTTTCAACTAGCTCTACATCATTAGCTGTTTTGTTTGTAACATCAGTCGACGCCGCCTCGGGAAGCGCCATAGACGGAAGATTAGCGTAAGGCGTGCCATTGTCATCAGTAAGATACGTTACTTGAAAGCTACTATCGTGCAACGCGCTTATCGTGAAGTCATTGGTATCCGTATCAATATTTAGCGTTGCTTTTTCGAGTGTTGCTGTTTGAACTTCGGCTACCGAATTTGCCGAGAAAAATGCCAATCCAGCACATGCAAGTGCTATACGCTGTTTCCTGTCTATCATGCTTAAAACCTTCTTTATGCTTCATCGCGAAGCGCACCTAATTAGTGAACCGCACTTAGTTAACGAAGCTCGCTTAATTAAAGCCTATTTGTGTACGATGAATGATAGCCAGTGCATTGCTCAACTTAAATAAACATACGTATTCATAATGTTAAATTTGTTAACAACAAATGCTTTATTAATGATTATCTCTTTGGCTCTCTTACTGATATAAAAAGATATATAAACAGGGAGTCTATTAATCATGGGAGAATACTTCGTTATGCCATCAACTGATTATGCGCCGATGCCAACCTTTCCGAATAAGGTTAATCTAGAGCGAAATGAATGATGCGATGGATGTTATTTGGTGTCATTACATCTTTATTTGGGTTTTATTGCTTTGTCAGATTATTTCAGCCTAGCGCATTTATTCATGTTGGAGATAATAACGTCACTTTAGCGACAGTATTTATTGACTCCAGTTGGGACATCCAACAATCGGGATTTGATCGCGAAGAGTTATTTGAAGTTGTCAGTAAACATAACCTCCCACAAGGCGTTGTGTATTTACATGTCCCAGTTATTTATGATGCTCAAAACAAACTAACGCCACCACCAAACAATAAACAAAGAGAGATTCGTATTTTTGATACTTCGCTACTTATCGAAACTGCTCCTCTAGATCCATTTGGCGTGCCCTACACCCTAAGACTTATTTCTATTGATAAACAGAAATACTGGATAAGAGATAGTCATATGGACAGCGCACTTTTTCAGTACAAGGCCGACATCAACTTTACTCCAGTATCCACAAATTGGTTTAGCTCAACGCTCTAATATTAAAGGAGCCATTAAAGCAGCTAGTTCTCGAAAGCCTAATAATACCAATCCGCATAAAAAAGCCCGCAACACGGTGCGGGCAAAACATCAATCACGTTGAGTGTGATGAACGTTGGGAAGGGGCGGACCGAGTGTTAGTAACCCGGCCCGGCTTTAACGATAGCGTCGCTAACGTCATATTTTTCAAAGTTCTGTTTAAAGTCGTTAACTAAGTTAGCGGCGTATTCGTTGTACTTCTCTTTGTCAGCCCATGTGTTCTGAGGCACAAGTAAATTGCTGTCTACACCGTCTACTGCCGCAGGCACATCTAGGTTTAACGCGTCAATGTGCTGAGTTTCAACATCAGCCAAATTGCCCGATACAATCGCATCGATGATGGCGCGCGTAGTAGGGATATCAAAACGGCTACCTGTGCCGTAAGGGCCGCCTGTCCAACCGGTATTAACCAAGTAAACCTTTGCGCCAAACGCTTTAACACGCTTAATCAGAAGCTCTGCATACACGCCTGCTGGACGCGGGAAGAAAGGCGCACCAAAACAGGTTGAGAAAGTTGATTCAATATCGCTAGTAGAGCCTATTTCTGTAGAGCCAACTTTCGCTGTATAACCACTTAGGAAGTGATACGCCGCAGCTTCTTCACTTAACACTGAAACAGGAGGCAATACGCCACTTACGTCACAGGTCAAAAACACCACTGAGCGAGGTTCGCCGCCTCGGTTCTCAGCAACGCGCTTTTCAATGTGTGAAAGCGGGTAGGCGGCTCGTGAGTTTTGGGTTAACGACGTATCGGTATAATCTGGCGTGCGTGTTTCATCAAGCACGACGTTTTCTAGGATGGTACCAAACTTAATAGCATTCCAAATTACTGGCTCGTTCTTTTGAGATAGGTCGATACATTTGGCGTAGCAACCACCTTCAATATTAAATACGCTGCCTGGCGCCCAGCCGTGCTCGTCATCACCAATCAAGAAACGCTTAGGGTCGGCTGAAAGCGTGGTTTTACCTGTCCCTGAAAGACCAAAGAACAAGGTCACATCGCCTTCTTCACCTACGTTGGCAGAACAGTGCATAGGTAGTACGTCTTTTGCTGGAAGCAGGAAGTTTTGCACTGAGAACATGGCTTTTTTCATTTCACCGGCGTAACGCATGCCCGCGAGCAATACGCGCTTTTTCGCGAAATTGATGATAACCGTGCCATCGCTGTTTGTGCCGTCGCGCTCTGGATCGCAAGTAAAGCCAGGCACGTTTAGAATTTGCCAAGGCTGGTCGCCTTTCACGTTCCACTGTTCTGGAATAATAAATAAATTACGAGCAAACACATGCTGCCACGCGGTTTGCGTTCTTACTTCAAGAGATAATGCATGTTCAGGATCTGAGCCTACTTGAAGGTGTGAAAGAAAGTGTTCTTGGGTAGACAGGTAGGCTTCAACGCGGTCCCACAGCGCATCAAATTTGTCAGCATCAAAAGGCTTGTTTACCTTGCCCCAATCGATATCGTTTTCGGTCGTTGGCTCTTTCACGATAAACCGGTCGTTTGGAGAGCGACCCGTACGTTTGCCGGTTTCAACGACAAGCGCGCCGTTTTTGTCTAATACACCTTCTCCGCGCAATACAGCGCGTTCAATAAGTTCTGCATTTGGCAGGTCGATAAGTGGCGTTACTTTCAGTTCCGTTTGAATTGAGGCTGCTGCGGTCATGGCTGTTACCCTATATGTAATTTTTCAAAAGCACTTTCAAAAAAGTATCACCTCTTAGAGTCTAATGTAAACAAGGCCTAACACGCATTTATAAAACACATATTCACTATTCCTCGCATTAAAATTTCATAAATATTGTAAATTTATTACAAGGAAAGCCTTTTCCTTTGATATAAGCGCAAAAATAGGGGGTAGAAAACAGATATTGATCGATGAATTTCAAAATAAAAAGATGAAATTTTTTTTGAGACAGCGAGTGAAAACTTTCATTGAAACAGAAATAAAAGGAAAGCGGGACTGTGGAGAAAAGTTAAACACTTACTACTGGGCATTTTTTAACCATAAGTGAAGTGTTGCGCGAATGAATTGATATATACTGTGAGGCGTTCTGAAACGAAAAAGCACCTTCAATAGAAGGTGCTTTCAGATATCAGTAGACCAGTAATTACTGATTAGAAGAAGGAGCGTCGAAGTTGCCGCTGTGAATGGCTTCTACGTCAATACTATCGAAGCGATATTCAGTATGACAGTACTGGCAGTTCATTTTGATTGCACCTTCTTCAGCGATAATTGCGTGAAGCTCAGATTTCTCCACGTGACGAAGTGCTTCTGCGCTGCGCTCCTTTGAGCATGAGCAGGCAAAGGTTACGTCCTTCGCTGGATACACTTCCACGTCTTCTTGGTGGTAAAGACGATACAAAATGTCTTCAACCGACAACGTAAACATCTCTTCTTTGGTCAACGTTTGAGTAAGCTTAGTGATATGAGCAAACTCATTGGCTTGCGACACATCAGTAGCACTGGCATCAGTAGGTAAGACCTGAAGTAACACACCCGACGCCTTCGCGTTTTTAGGATCACTCATGTCTGTCATTAGGTGCACGCTGGTCGCTAGCTGCTCTGACTGAGCAAAGTAGCCTTCAATACATTCAGCTAGAGAAGGCTTATCTAATGCGACAACGCCCTGATAACGCTCGCCCTCATCTGGTGTGATAGTAATGACCAATACCGCTTGAGACAATAACTCTGAAAACGTTTCTGGCAATGTTTCTAATGTTTCGTCCCAGCGCGCCACACCGCGAAGCGTTTGTTCGTGAGTAGCGTTTAAGACCGCGTAACTTACAGGGCCTTTGCTTTGAATTTGAAGAGAAATTTCACCTTTAAACTTAAGCGTTGCTGTTAACAATGACGTCGCTGCCGCCATTTCACTTAACAATGTTTGAATTTGCACAGGGTATTCATAGCTGTGCACAATTTGCTTTAAGCTCTCATCAAGACGAACCAATTCGCCACGAACGTTAGCTTGGGTAAATAAGAAGCGGTGTAATTTATCGAAATCGCTCATAACTAATCCTGTTGAGCAGCTCATTATTGCTGCTTAAATTTAATAATCTGTCGTCGCTGCTTTTTATCAGGTCTATGATCTGGTTTAGGGCTGTGAAAGGCGTTTATTTTTCGCGCCGTTTGGTTTTCTTCACGTTTTGTTACACTTTCAATCGTCTCTTCAAAAAGCGCCTGCGCCAAAGGAGCGCTTAAACGCTTGTCACTTAAGCCTAGCACCTTAATTTCACGATTATCCCATCCTGAGGGAACTTTAATCATGGCGCCAAGCTCTACATGCTTACCAGGTTTGGCTCGTTGCCCGTTGTACTGGACCTTTCCCGACTGCACCATGTCTCTGGCTATTGCGCGGGTCTTAAAGAACCTTGCAGCCCATAGCCACTTGTCCAGCCTGACGTTTTGTGTTGTATTGTTGCTATCCGATTGGCTCATGTAATATTTTCGTAATGGTGTGGCTTTAGTGTTGTGACCCTCACCTTTACTAGGCTATTATGGGTTTGCTAAAGCGCGGTTAACCAAAAATTCACTATATTATAATAAAGCAGTACCATCAGTGGCAGCATGACATTCAATAAACCCAACCCACAATCTCTGGTTGTTTATCTGAACCAGCATCAAAAACAGCTACATACTATCGTAGTGGTTCTGCTCAGCCTGTATTTAATTGCATTTGCTGCCAAACTCGTGTGGCGAATTATACCCGAACCTCAACTATCTGCGACACCCACAGTAAGCCGTACTCCGGTTATTTCTTCGTCGTCAGGCCAAAATGGGGTCAACATCGCTAAAATACAACAGTTGAAATTATTTGGTAATGCGGCTGCCAAACCAGCTGAACCGGTTGCTGAGGTTACCGACGCGCCAGAAACGCGCTTAAACCTAACCCTGACGGGCGTTGTAGCCAGTTCAGAGCAGGAAGCGGGTACTGCTATTATTGAAAATCGCGGCAGCCAAGCGGTGTATGGTTTGGGTGAAAAGATTGAAGGCACCAATGCCACGCTGCAGAAGGTGTATAACGATCGCGTTATTATTAAGAATGGGGTAAGGAACGAAACCCTGATGCTTGACGGAATTGACTACGACGAAGCTAATCGTCGCCGTGAAGTGCAGGCAAGAAATCGACCTGAGCCAGAAGAATTAGAAGAAGACACCGTTGAGCTTAGCGATGAAGCATTAGAGGCAACTGCAGCTCTGCGAGAGCGTCCAGCCAACTTTACAGACTTTATTTCAATATCGCCTAAATCCGAGGAAGGCCAACTTATTGGTTATCAAGTTAGTCCTGGGAAAGAGCCCGAATTATTTAAATCGGCAGGGCTTCAGGCTGGCGATGTCATTACACAGATTAACGGGCTGGACCTTACCGACTTGCAGCAATCGCAAGAGGCACTGTCTGAGCTACGTAACGCACAAACTATAGAATTAACGATTATTCGAGATGGCAGTTTAACCACGCTCTACTTAGATTTACCCGAGTCGTAACAACAACTAAAACGGTAACGACTTGTTTTTAACAAGGTAAACATTAGTGAAGACGTCAGCACTGTGACTGACAAGCAATTCAGCCATCGATATGTTAGGAAATGAAGGAAGTTAGAATGAAAAGGCGCACTAGCCATAAACTATTATCTCGCTTAGGCACAGCCATGTGCACAGCGCTTCTGTGTTTCTCGGTCACTGCCGCTGAATACATGCCTAATTTCAAAGATACTGACATCAATGAATTCATAAATATTGTTGGTAAAAATCTTGAGCGAACTATTATTGTCGACCCTAACGTACGCGGCAAAATTAGCGTACGCAGTTATGACATGCTCAATGAAGATCAGTACTATCAATTTTTCCTAAACGTACTGCAAGTGTATGACTTTGCCGTTGTAGAAATGCCTAGCGGAATTTTAAAAGTCGTTCGCTCAAAAGACGCAAAGACATCGAACATTCCGGTTGTTGAAGGCGCGCAGCAAGACGGCGATGAGTTTATTACCCGCGTTGTGCCTGTTTACAACGTTCCGGTACGTGAACTTGCTCCAATTTTACGGCAGTTGAATGACCAAGCGGGCGGCGGTAACGTGGTTAGCCACGACCCATCAAACGTGATGATGCTAACGGGCCGTGCTGCAGTGGTTAATCGTCTTGTTGAAATCATTGAACGCGTAGACCGCGCTGGTGACGAAGAAGTAGAGATTGTTAAGCTTCGCTATGCTTCAGCCTCTGAGATGGTACGTATTATTGAAAGTATCAACAAATCACAAGGCAAAGCCAATACAGGCGCTAAATCTGAACCTCGCGTTGTAGCAGACGACAGAACGAACTCTGTGATCGTAAGCGGCGACATTAAAGCGCGTCAGCGTCTTATCAACCTTATTCAACGCATGGACCAAGAGCTTGAGTCCAATGGCAACACTCGCGTACTGTTTCTTAATTATGCTAAGGCAGAGGATTTAGTCAAAGTTCTACAAGGCGTATCGGCCAGTATCCAAGCAGAAGAGCAAGGCAGCGGCACCACATCGCGCAGAGCGAGCTCAAACCGCGAAATTAGCATCGACGCACACGAAGATTCTAACGCCATCGTTATAACTGCAGAGCCAGACATGATGCGCTCGCTAGAAGAAGTAGTACGTCAGCTTGATATTCGCCGTGCACAGGTACAGGTTGAAGCCATTATCGTTGAAGTCTTTGAAGGTGACGGTAATACGTTAGGCGTGCAGTGGGTCTCAGAAGAGGGCGGTGGTACACAGTTCAATAACGGCGTTATAGGTGTAGGCTCATTAGCTGTAGCACTACGACAGGCTGAGGATAGAGAAACCACGCAAACCAACATCACTGCCAACGGTGAAGTGGTAGAAACAACGGACACGATTGAAGGCGACTTTACCGCGCTTGCTAGCCTTCTTGGCGGTGCCAACGGCCTAATTGCTGGCGTTATTGAAAATGGCTGGGGCGCAGTGGTTCAGGCGGTAAGCACTGATACCAATTCGAATATTCTTGCCACACCTCACCTAACTACCATGGATAACGAAGAAGCGTTTTTCATCGTTGGTCAGGAAGTACCTATTATTACAGGGACTACAACCGGTGCGAACAACTCTAACCCGTTCCAAACGGTTGATCGCCAAGAGGTGGGTATTAAGTTAAAAGTCACGCCTCAAATTAATGAAGGCGACGCGGTACAGCTTCTTATCGAACAAGAAGTATCGAGCGTAAGCGGTGCAACGTCGGTAGATATTTCAATTAACAAACGTGAAATTAAAACCACAGTAATCGTTGATGATGGCGGTACTATCGTATTAGGCGGCTTGATTGATGAAGACGTACAAGAAAGTGTATCTAAAGTGCCATTGCTAGGTGATATCCCTATTCTTGGTCATCTCTTCAAAACAACGTCGACCAGCAAACGCAAGCGTAATCTAATGGTATTTTTAAAACCAACGATAGTCCGTGACGGCGCAACCATGAATTCTATTAGCCATCGCAAGTACAACTACATTCGCGCACTTCAGCTTAAACGTCAGCAAGAGGGCGTGTCCCTAATGCCGTCTGCTGAAACGCCAAGCTTGCCACAATGGGACGACGAACTCGCTTTGCCACCTTCGTTTGAAGAGTATCTCTCAGAGAAAGAGAAGAAAAAAGAAGGTAACGACTAGTATGGCGGGGCAGGACGAACAAATTACCCAAGCTCTAGAGGCGCAAGAAGAAGCCCTAGAAGCCATGGGTGAAGACGCCGGTTTGCCTGAAGAGGAGGCCGGCCCAAGACAGCTTTCTTTTAGCTTTGCAAAGCGCAATCAGGTATTGCTGGAAACTAATGAAACCCCTGCGGTTCTATATTTTACAGAGAATACACCGTTTGATGTGTTTGCCGAAGTACGTCGCTTCTACGGTGAGCCCTTTGTACCGAAAACCATACCCGCTGACGAATTTGAAAGTCTGCTAACCAGTGCGTTTCAGCGCGATAGTTCTGCAGCTAAACAGCTTATGGAAGACCTTGGCAACGAAAGTGATTTATTCGCCCTTGCTGAAGACTTGCCGGACACTGAAGACCTGTTAGACAGCGAAGACGATGCGCCCATTATTAAGCTTATCAACGCTATGTTGGGCGAAGCGATTAAAGAAGGTGCGTCGGATATTCACATCGAAACCTTCGAAAATCAGCTTGTGGTTCGCTTTCGCGTAGACGGTGTACTTCGTGAAATTTTGCGCCCTAACCGCAAACTGTCTTCCATGCTGGTATCGCGTATTAAAGTTATGGCGAAATTAGACATTGCCGAAAAACGCGTGCCTCAGGATGGCCGTATTACGCTTCGCATCGCTGGGCGAGCAGTTGACGTGCGTGTTTCGACCATGCCTTCAAGCCACGGCGAGCGTGTGGTATTGCGTCTACTGGATAAAAACAATGCGCGCTTAAATCTAGAAGATTTAGGCATGACGCTGCAAAACCGCAATCACTTTTCATCTCTTATTCGAAAACCTCACGGCATTATTTTGGTTACCGGCCCAACGGGCTCAGGTAAAAGTACCACCTTGTACGCAGGGTTAACCGAAATAAACTCGCGAGACAGAAACATTTTAACCGTTGAAGATCCTATCGAATTTGACCTTCCTGGTATTGGACAAACGCAGGTTAACCCCCGTGTAGATATGACCTTCGCCCGCGGCCTTCGCGCTATTTTGCGTCAAGACCCCGATGTAGTCATGGTGGGTGAGATCCGCGATATCGAAACCGCGCAAATTGCTGTTCAAGCCAGTTTAACCGGTCACTTGGTACTTTCTACCCTGCATACCAATACGGCAGCGGGCGCGATTACCCGTTTAGAAGACATGGGCATTGAGCCATTCCTGCTTTCTTCGAGCTTATTGGCCGTACTATCACAGCGACTTGTGCGTACCCTGTGCTCAGATTGCAAAAAGCCCCATACGCCAGACGCTTCTGAACTTGAAGTGCTAGGTCAGGGCGCGACGAGCGAGACCACTATTTACAAACCCCATGGCTGCGCGGCGTGCAACCAAACGGGCTATCGTGGTCGTACCGGTATTCACGAGCTGTTATTAGTTGATGAAAAAGTACGAGAAATGATGCACGAAGGTGTCGGGGAACAAGCGATTGAACGTTATATCAGAACCTCTACCCCAAGCATCCGTGAAGATGGCTGCGGCAAGGTTTTAGCGGGTGAAACCTCTCTTGAAGAAGTGCTTCGAGTAACGAGGGAAGACTAAATGGCGGCATTCGCTTACAAAGCGGTTAATGCCCGCGGTAAGAATACAAATGGTGTACTTGAAGGCGATAATGCACGTCAGGTTCGCCAACAGCTGCGCGAAAAAGGTTTAATTCCCTTAGAGGTAGAGCAGGTCGCTGAGCGCGCGCAAAACGAAGGTAAAGGGTTTTCGTTTTCTTTATTTAAACCCCGTATTTCAGCGTCAGATTTAGCGCTGCTTACACGTCAGCTTGCTACCCTTGTGGAGTCGGCCCTTCCCGTTGAAGAAGCGCTACTTGCCGTTGCTGAACAGTGTGAAAAGCCCCGTCAGAAAAACATGATGATGGCGGTACGCAGTAAAGTGGTAGAAGGTCACGGACTTGCTGATGCGCTTGCACAGTTTCCCAGCGTTTTTGATGAGCTATACCGCGCTATGGTCGCAGCAGGGGAAAAATCAGGTCACCTTGATACCGTACTGAACCGCCTAGCCGACTACACAGAGCGCAGACAACAGACCCGCAGTCAAATTACACAAGCGATGATTTATCCGTCGTTAATGCTGTTTTTTGCAATGGGTATCGTGTTGCTATTGTTAACGGTTGTAGTGCCTAAAATTGTTGGGCAGTTCGACCACATGGGGCAAGACCTGCCGGGCATCACCCAATTCCTAATATCTGTAAGCACATGGCTACAAAATTACGGCTTGTTTATGCTTATTGGTATTGGCGTGCTTATCGTTATTATTCAGCGCGTGCTGCAGCAAAAGCACATGAAGCTACGCTACCACAGAGCGCTGTTAACCTTGCCTTTGATAGGCCGGGTGTCCCGCGGGCTTAACACCGCCCGTTTTGCACGCACCTTAAGTATTCTAAGTGCCAGCGCAGTGCCGCTACTTGAAGCTATGCGTATTTCAGGTGATGTACTGGAAAATCAGCATATTAAAAATCAAGTAGCCGAAGCCGCAGTCAACGTTAAAGAAGGCTCCAGTTTGCGCGCCGCGCTAGATAATACAAAAATGTTTCCACCAATGATGATGCATATGATTGCGTCAGGTGAAAAATCGGGAGAGCTACAGCAAATGCTAGCTCGCGCCGCAGATAATCAAGATAGGGAATTTGAAGCGCTTATTGGTGTCTCACTTAAGGTATTTGAACCCTTACTTATTGTATCGATGGCAGGCATTGTTCTGTTTATCGTTATGGCAATATTGCAACCAATTTTAGCATTGAACAACATGGTGAATATTTAATGAAAACACTTAATCGCAGCTCTGGTTTCAGTTTGATTGAAGTCATGGTCGTACTTCTAATCATCGGTATTATGGCATCTATGGTGGCACCGCAAATCTTGGGGAACCAAGAAGAAGCGCAGCTTAAAAAGGCGGCGGTAGACATCCAGCAAATGGAAAGTGCGCTTGAAATGTACAAGCTACGCAACAACCGTTTCCCAACCACAGAACAAGGTTTAGATGCGCTTGTTACAGCACCTACTATCGACCCTATTCCACGTAACTATCCTGAAGGCGGCTTTATCAAGCGTCTGCCTGAAGATCCATGGGGCAACCCATATGCGCTAATCAGCCCAGGAGAGCTTGGCGTGGTTGATATTTTCTCTAATGGTCCAGACGGCGAGCCGGGTACTGATGATGATATTGGTAACTGGAATATTAACGAATACCTGAACTAACTTATATGCGCTACCGCGGCAGTACATCGTTTCATAAAGCAGGCTTCACCCTATTAGAAGTCATGCTGGTACTGCTGCTTATGGGTTTGGCGGCAGGTTACGTTATGTTTAACGCCTTTGGCGCGAGTAAATCAGACCTGCTGAAAACCCAAGCGCAACGCCTACAGGTAATCGTTGATATGGCCAGCGATTTTGCGGTGTTAAATCAACAGCAGCTGGGCGTGCGCTTTGAAGCCGACAAAAACGAATACTTCTTCGTTTACTTAGACGACGATGATGAATGGCAGCGTATCGAGGGCGAAAAAACCTACGAGCCTTACACGTTACCTGAGCCTTTTACCTTCACTTTAAATTTAGACGACTTACCGTGGGACGTTGAAGATAGGCTCTTTGACAGAGAATTGTTCGACGAAAACCTAAGTGTCTCTGACGAAGGCGTAGAAATAGGTAACGAAGAAGAGAAAAAGCTGCCTCCACCGCAAGTGCTAATTATGTCGAGCGGCGAAATTACACCTTTTACCCTATCGTTTAATTATGAAGGTGATGACGGAGACGGCCCTGTCTATTACAGCTTACAAAACCAAGACTTGCCGCCTTTAGTGCTTGAAGGTCCCCTGGAGCGTCCATTATGAACGCGCCTAGTATGAGAACAAGCACGGTAAATTCATCTGGCAAAAGCATTGCGCCTAACAGACCCCATATCCAACGTGGTTTAACCCTACTCGAAGTTATGGTGGCACTGCTTATTTTCGCACTCACCGGCACTGCTGTACTCAAAGCTGCGGGAGAGCACCTATCAAGCGTTGGCCAAATTGAGTCTGTCACTTTTGCCAATTGGGTAGCGAGCAATCGCCTTAACCAGCTTCAGCTTGATACCACCTGGCCGCCAAAGAATAATTTAAAAGGCACGATGGAGATGGCGGATCGTACCTGGTACTGGCAACAAACCGTTGCGAAGACCAACGATAACGACTTACGCTCGGTAACCGTTTCAGTGGGCGAAGACGAAAGCTACGGCAGTTCAGTTACATCAGTAACCACTTTCGTGGCTAAACCGACGGCGGGAAATTAGCATGCAGCGCGGTTTTACGCTTATCGAAATACTGATTGCTATGGCCATATTCACCCTTATCGGACTGGCATCAACGGGTTTATTAACCACTGTTATCGACAGCAATGACATTTCAGAAGAGCGTTTTGCCAAGCTCCAATTGCTACAGCGTGCCATGATTACTATCGAGCGAGACCTCCAACAAGCCGTACCTCGCGCAGCAAGAGTTAATGGAGAAAAGCAAGACGTGGTCATGTCAGGCGGTAAAACCGACGACAGTGACGATGACGGCATTGGTTTTGTACGCGGAGGGTGGCATAACCCTCAGCTAATGTTGCCAAGAAGTACTCTACAATTTGTTGCCTACAGGCTCCAAGAAAACAAGTTAGAACGTCTTTACAGCAACTATGTGGATAATGTCATCGGCTATGAGCCAAAAGTACGTGTACTGTTAGAAGATATAGAAAGCCTGAAAATCGAATTTCTTGCCACAGCTAACAGCGGTTCGTTAGATGAAGACGAAGACCTGTCGTGGAGCGAGAGCTACAAAGGTACAGCACTGCCTCGCGCGGTGGCCATTGAGTTTATCAGTAAAGACTTCGGCAAAATTCGTAGGGAATTCACCTTAACCACGGGTGAATCGTCATAATGTCAAAAATTAAAACGCGTCGTTTAAAAAACCATGAGCACTCTGAGACTGTAAAGGGTACGCATCAACTGACTAGCCCACCGGCCAAACAAAAGGGTGTGGCACTGATGATTGTGCTGATGATTGTCGCTTTGGTTTCCGTATTAGCCACAGAAATGGGTACACGCTTGCAGCTTCAGGTGCAGCGTACGATGAACTTAAAAGACAACAATCAAGCCTACTGGTACGCCATGGGCGCAGAGGCCTTTGCGCGTAAGTCTATCCAGTCTTTGATTGAAGAAAGCCCGGATGTGATTTCTATAGATCAGCCTTGGGCACAAGAATTCAGCTATCCTTTAGAAAACGGTGGTTTAACCGCTAACTTAGACGATTTGCAGGCGTGTTTTAATTTAAACGCGATCACGTCTGGCAGTGCAGGAGGCACAGGCAGTAACAGCGGTACTGGCAGCAATGGGACGAGTAACACCACGGAAGCCATGGACGCTTTTCACACCATGTTGCTATCACTTAGCGTTGATGGACTAGATAACTACACCGCAGATACCTTACGCGACAGTTTAGCCGACTGGGTAGATGAAGATGACAGAATGCGTCCTTACGGTGCAGAAGACAGCGAATACGAGTCCAGAGAGTTTCCTTACCTTGCGGCTAACGGACCACTGGCATCAAAAAGTGAATTGCGTATTATTAACGGTGTATCACCACAATGGTTAGACGCGTTACTGCCATTAGTTTGCGTGATCCCGGATTACAATGAGTTGAAAATTAACGTCAACACATTAGAAGAAGAAGATGCACCATTACTTGCAGGCTTAACGGGCTTAGACATTCAGCAGGCCGCAAGTTTGATTAGCAGTCGCCCGCAAAACGGTTGGGACGAAATCAATGATTTTTTAAGCGAGCCCTCTATTCAAGCGCTTAATTTAACAAGCACTCGACAAGATTGGTTTGCGGTAAAAACTGAATATTTTATGTTGCACACAAAAACACAGTACAACAAAGCAACTTTTAAGCTTTCCACCGTGTTTCACGTTAATGCCGATACCGGTGTTAGTATTGTGAATCGCGAGTTTGGGGGAACCTATTGATGGAACAACTCTTGGTGCGTTTAGGCGCCAACCATACAGATCCAATTAGCTGGCTCGTTTATTCGCGAACAGAAGATGAAATTATTGCGTCAGGCGAACTGCCTAATGCCGACGCCTTATCGTCGCTTACTGAACGCGCAGGCCAACGTAGCGTCATTACGTTAGCACCCAGCAGCGAAATTTTACTCAAATGGGTTGAGCTGCCGCCGAAAGCTGGCCGCAAGATCATTTCTGCCATCCCATTTATGCTAGAAGACGAGCTTGCCACTGACATTAGCCAACAGTTTTTTGCAATAGGTCCCAAGCGAGGCGATGAGCAGGCCGTTGCTGTAGTTAGCCATGAAAAAATGCAACTGTGGCAGTCTTGGCTTAGTGAAGCAGGGTTATTCTGCGACACCATTATTCCTGATGTACTCGCAGTACCAGTAACCGAAAACGGTTGGTCAGTGCTTACGTTAGGTGAACAGCTTCTCGTTCGACAAGACACATTCAAAGGAGTGCAGGGCGAGGCAACTTGGTTGCTGCCAACTCTCGTCCATTTTACAGCACAACAAGAAAGCCCGATTACCATTACCAACTACGCAGGTATCGATTTAAGCAGTCTGCCGAACATTGAAGAAGCACAGGCACCACTTGAACTACCCATGCAAGTTTTGGCCAAAGAAGCCATGCAAAGCAGCTTTAACTTGTGCCAGGGTGAGTACAAGATAAAACGTAAACGCAGTGGTGTGCTAAGTCAATGGCGTGTAGCAGCGGTTTTAGCAGTGCTTGCGCTATGCACCAGCCTTATCGACAAAGGCGTTACCCTTTACCAACTTAAAGCGCAAAATCAGGCGTTAAGCGCTGAAATCAATACCGCGGTGAAAGCGGGCTTCCCCAATATTGGTACTTATCGTAACGTGCGGTTAAAGCTACAAAGTGAACTGGCTAAGTTAGAACAAGGTGGTGGCAGTGCTTCTATGCTTATTATGCTAGATCAGCTCGCTCCAGCTTTTTCGGCCACCGACGTTAAGCCGCAAACATTGCGCTTTGACGCCACCCGAACTGAAATTCGCATTCAGGCGCAGGGTAAAAACTTCGAAGCGCTAGAACAGTTTAAACGCACTGCGGAAGGCGCAGGCTTTGTAGTAGAGCAGGGCGCCATTAATAACAGAGACGACGGCGTTGTGGGGACAGTGTCAGTAAGGAGTGCCTTATGAACGCATTTTTAGAAAAGTACAAAGCGCTTACTGAACGGGAGCAGAAGCTGGTACTCATATCAGCTGTACTTTTGGTAATTGCCCTGTTTTATTTCGCCGTTTGGTCGCCGCTTAATTCTGCGTTGGACAAGCAAAAGCAACTTCTCGACAATCAGCAATCACTGTTGGTTTGGGTAAAAGACAGTGCAGCAAGAGCACAGCAATTGCGCCGCAGCAGCGGTGGAAAGCGTACTTTTTCTGGTTCGTTACCACAAGCGGTAAACCGCACTACCGCTCAACACGACATTGCTATTTCTCGGATGCAGCCACAGGGCGACGAGCTTCAGGTGTGGGTTGATCAGGCGCCGTTTAACAGTGTTTTAGAATGGCTCAAAGCCATGGAAGATATGGGCGTGATTATTCTTCAAGCGGATATTGCCGAGGCCGATGCGCCAGGCTATATCAAAATTCGCCGATTACAATTAGGTAAAGCATGAAGTCGAAAGTTAGTTGGATTATAGGCGGCGTTATTGCCTTCTTATTGTTTGCCATTGCCTACATGCCTGCTGTTCACGTTATTGGCCGCATTGCATTACCAAGCAATGTAGCCGTTAGCGGTGTTAGCGGAACTCTGTTTTCAGGTAAGGCCCAAATAGTGGTGGTTAATGGGCTGCCTATCAATAACGTAAAGTGGGAGTTAAGCCCGTTACACATGTTGATTGGGAATATTAAATTAGATCTAAAAGCAGGAAATATTCGCGATAAAAATGATATTGCCTTTGAAGGTCCTATTACTACCGGGCTTTTCAGCCAAGATACAATTAATACCGAGAACTTTACGCTGTACCTGCCTGTAGATAGAGTGCTTGCACAAGTTCGCTTACCCTTACCTGTAAACGCAGGCGGACGCTTTAAAGTGTCGCTGAATGATTTGACGTTCGGCCCTACATGCCAATCATTAGACGGCACGGGCGATTGGCTAAACGCAACGGTTGCTGGTACCCAAGGCCCTATCGATTTTGGCACCTACTCGGCGAAGCTGCGTTGTGAGGGCGATGACATTGGAATACTAGTAAACGAGCCAAACTTACTAAGCTTGTCGATGGATGCGGTTATCCCTGCTACGATGAAAAATATTCGTGTAAGTGGTAAATTTAAGCCTGACGACAGCTTACCGCAAGAAGTCCATCAGGCTGCACGCTTGTTTGGTACGCCGGATAGTAGCGGCTACATTGGGTTTCAAATTCCTCGAACCTAACTCGTCTAGGCCGAGAGCCTATCACGGCCGGACCTAATATTATAATTGGATTATTTCTAAGCAAAGGATTGTACAATGAACAAACCTCTTTTAGCTGGCGCTGGTGTTACTTTAGTTGCACTTGCCGTTGCTCCCTATTTTATTGGTACTAGCGTTCAAGAGAATGTTAACGCTGCAGTAAACGAAATTAACGAACAAGCTGTGTATTCAGCCGAAGTCCTTTCGTACGACAAAGGCTGGTTCTCAACGAAAGCAGAAGTCAAACTCGCTATCGATTTCCAAGCGCTTTTGAATGCGCAAAATGTCGACCAATCTGAAATGCCACTAGAAGAAAACCCTAGCATAACTGCTACGCTGGTTGCCCATCATGGCCCTGTTTACTTCGGTGACGGTGTTGGGGTAGGTCGTGTTCACTACACGGTATTTATTGATGGGGATGAATTAAGAGAATACGTTCAATGGGACGGTCAACAGCCATTATATACCAATGAAGGCGTTGTGGGCCTGCTTGGCAATTTAAGCTACGAAGATGTAATTCCGGCCCTTAGCGCAACCAACGAGGAAGAAGGTTTTACGCTGCTTTTCTCAGGTTATGCCGGTAAAGCTGTTCCTGAGGGCGACCAGACCTTTTATACCTCATCGGGTGAATCACTGAGCATAAATGCCGATGCCGTGTCGATGAAGATGTCTAACCTCTCTATGGATGTGACCTATGATGGCAGCATGATGGAAGCGTTTAAAGGCGAACTCTTTGAATCGAAAGTTAAAGCACTTATCGAAACTATGGAAATTACCGGTCTTGAAGCGCGAGAAACAGTACAGCTAGACAATATTGCGCTAATTACAGACACTGAAATTGATGAAGGCAGCAATACAGCGAATGTTTATGTAGAGTACGCCATTAAAAAGGTGGCAGGGCCCGAGTTAGAGGCTTCTGATATGGTTTTAGGCGTTGCCCTAAACAACTTAGACGTAGACTTTATCAAGGCTTATCAAGACTTTAGCAACACATCTCTAATGATCCCTTCAGAAGAAGTGCCGGCCAAGATGATGGAATTTATTGAGGCGAATCTGCTTACCCAGCTAAAAGCGGAGCCTGAACTTAACATAACGAAGCTTAAAGCAACATTGCCCGAGGGTTCGTTTAATGCACATGCAAACACTAAGCTAGTTGGCATTGATGCGCTGCCGGGCACAATGGAAGATGTGGCTTACTGGGTAACCCATTTGCTGGCCGATGCACAGATAACTGCCGACAAAGCATTTGCGCAAAGCGTTGCGTCTGGTTACATGATGGGGCAATTAATGGCAACACCCCAAGCGCAAAACATGACGGCAGAAGAGCTTGAAGCCGCAGTAGAGCAGCAAACACCAATGATATTGAGCACCTTTGCCCAGCAAGGCTTGATAAAAGAAACAGAGACGGGTTACGAGACAAAACTGGAACTTAAAGACGGCAAAGCCAGTGTAAATGGTACGCCTATTCCATTGCCTTTTGCCCCGCAATAGATTGTCGGGAAGTTATTTAAAAAACGCCAAATGCTGGTAATACTTAGCCAGAACTAAAAATGCAGAGCCTGACGCTCTGCATTTTTTATTACTTCATCTTTCCCACGTTCAACTCCGCCAATTAAAGCCCCTTGGACTAGACTGACGAGTCTTACGTTTCTTTTTAAAACTGAACCTAGTTCTCATCAAAAAGCGTGATATTCATCAATTCCTGCCCAGCGTAGGCACGCCCCTCAGCCACAACCGTAATAGCCTCCGTAAGCGCATCTAGACCCGGCTCGCTGCGTTTCATAATATGAGATAGCAAAATGCGTTTTGCTCTTGATTTCGCGGCGATATCGATTATTTGTGTCGGTGTCATATGCAGATTCTTCGCAACGCGCCCCGCGTTATCTTCAATTGCGTTGTGCAGTACTAAAAGGTCAGCGTTTTTAGCGAAGCGAGCAAGGTTTCCCTGTTCATCATTAGTATCACCAGAAAATACCGCTACACATCCGTTAGCCTTAATTTTCCACGCAAGTGTGGGGATGGGCCCGTGATTTACCGACATCGCTTCAACACTAATGCTATTATTCACATCGTATTCAAAAGGTTTCTCTAATGTGGCGTCTGCAACGCTTTTTGCCGATATGGTGTAGTCATCTTGGCCATGGATAGTGTAAGAAGACAGATATTTAAACGCGCCTTCCTCGCCAACTAGCGATGAGACATAAGCGTTGGTGGAAGGCATGGCGTCATTACCATCAGGCCCTATTACCCATAAATTTTTCTCGCGATTAGTGAAATATCCACCTTTCACAAAACTCGGCAAATCGGCACTGTGATCAGTATGTAGGTGAGAAAGCAAAATCGCATCAAGCGACTCAAATGACGCACCGGCAGCGCCGAACTGAACACTGCTGCCGCTGCCAGCATCTACCAAAACACGTGCTTTGTTATCTACCCAGACCAAATAGGCGCTCGACGTTCTTCCGTCATCCAATTCCGGTCCCCCTGAACCTAGCACCTGAACAGACACATTCTGGCAGGCCATAAATGCATTACTTTCACCGACACTTCCTTCTGAAATCGACGCTTGAGGAAATGATGGAGACAATGTTTGAATAAAAGGCGCCGATGAGGCTGGCGCTATTGCCGAGAACAGGAAAATAGACGTCGTTAAAAGCAGACTTACCCACGCGGTGGGTAGTTTACCTTGTTTCTTTGTGTGCACCTTTTGCCCTGTGCCCTTGCTTATAAAACTTAACTGCCTTTGTAAGACTTTCATCGCCATCATCCTAAACCGTTCCTTATCTTTTTATACCTTCATATCAAGATAAAAGACCGAACGGTGGCGTAAAAATGTTCAGGGAAACTGAGACGCGTCAAAGAGCGTGTTGATAGTAAAACGAGGAAATAAAAAACGAGCACATCGCGTGTGCTCGTTTTAAAACAATGATAATAAATATCTAGTGATTACTCAGCAGCACTTTCAGCTACCATAATGGTTTTAATATTCACAAATTCGCGCATACCATAACCACCGTGTTCACGGCCGTAGCCACTATCTTTAACACCACCAAAAGGCAGGTTTGGCTGTGCTAATGAATAACCGTTAATGTTCACCATACCAGTGTCGAATTCATCTTTCGCCAGTGCAATAGCTTTGTCCGTATCTGTACTAAAAATGCCGCCGCCTAAACCATAGCGTGAGTCGTTTGCGACTTCCATTGCCTGCTTGTCGTCACGGGCGCGGATTAATGACGCGACAGGACCAAATAGCTCATCGTCGTAAGCGGGCATGCCAGGCGATACATTTTCAAGCACAGTTACTGGATAGAAGTAACCGTCAGAATCTGGGATTTCTCCACCGAGAGACAGCGTAGCGCCGTTTTCTATCGATTTTTTCACTTGTTCGTGAAGTTCATCCCGTAAATCTTCTCTCGCCATGGGGCCAAGGTCAGTATTTTCATCCGTAGGGTCACCGACTTTAAGCTTCTTACACTGTGCCACGAACTTATCTCTAAATTCGTCATAGACGCTGTCGACAATAACAAAGCGTTTAGCGGCTACGCAGGTCTCGCCGTTATTGATAACGCGCCCTTGTATGCACATTTCTACAGCATGGTCGATGTCCGCATCTTCTAGCACGAGGAACGCATCATTACTGCCAAGCTCCATTACGGTTTTCTTCGATAAACTTGCTGCTTCTTTCGCAACTTGCTTACCTACTTCATCACTACCGGTGAAGGTAACACCGCGTACGTACTTATGTTTAATTAAATCACTGGCCGTACCGCCATCAATAAGCAACGACTGATACACATTTTTCGGGAAACCAGCATCTTCATACATTTGCTGGATAGCTTGTGCCATACCAAACACGTTTTTTGCGTGCTTCAGCACCGTAGTGTTACCCGCCATAATATTCGATACGCTGTAGCGGATAACCTGGTAAAGAGGAAAATTCCACGGTTGGATACCAAGAATAACGCCAATGGGTTGATAAGTAATGATCGCACGGCCACCCTCGAAAATGCGATGCTCGTCTTCTAGAATTGAAGCGCCATGCTCGGCCGTGTAGCGACATATTCCAGCGCATAGCTGCACCTCTTGCTTACCTTGTGCGGTCACTTTTCCCATTTCACGAGTCATGAGGCTAGCGAGATCGTCAATGCGTTCTTCCATTAAATCCGCAAGGTTATTGAATAAATCTGCGCGGGTTTCAAATGATGTACGGCGCCAGTTCAAATAAGCCTCTTGTGAGCGGGTTACCGCTTGTTCGGCATCCTCAGCTGACATCAAATGATAATGATCGATCTTTTCACCTGTAGCGGGGTTGTAGGTATTGATTGTCTCACTCATCGTCACTCTCCTTATTCCGTTTGGTCTGAAGGATTTGCAACTAAAAAGCCAATGTGCCAAATAAAATTTTATTTATTATTTTCAGATGCTTAGATAAAATTCCCTGTAAGAGAAACCGAAAGGGGTAAAAGAGGATACAGAAAAGATTACCTATCGTAGTAAAGATTTCAGGGCGACCGTTGCGCTCGCCTTATCAATTCTCCTAGGCGAAAAGCCCCTTGTGGTTCTCATAAAATAATAGTGTAAAGGGCTTTGTTGCGCACCAAAGACTGTCTCAACCTAGTCAGTATATAAGTCAGGAAAATGAAACTTCGCCATAGCAAGGGTCAACGCCACTTCATAAACACTTTGTCGCGAAGCATGATTTAGAGTCAGTAACCCTATAGCTCCGCCTTTTTGTTTTATATTTACCGTATCGAAAATCTTGTCCATAACCGGCCCAAGTTCTTCGCCACGCTGTAGCGCCTGATAAACGCTTACAGGAAGAGGCAAGCTTGCACTTCGTGTTACCGACCAGTGACCTTCATGGTAAATCGCCACATAGGCAAAAGTAGCAGGGCCATCCTCAAATACATCCACTCCACCTTCAATTGCTACATACCATGCATCTGTGAGTCCGCCTTGATGATGAGCAAGCATGGCCTTCACACGATTAATGGCGCCCAAGCGCGTTTCATCTTCGTTCATTGGCTGGTCAGGCACGCCGCTTGGTACAGCCATACCCTGAGCGTCGAAATCGTGCTCTAGCGTATCAGAGAGTGTATTGAGCGCGGCATTAACTTTTACCGGATTCAGCGACCCTACATAAATTGTGTCAGATACCATTTGCATTTGTCCTTTGAAACGTCCGCTCAAACAGTACCAACAGGGTTCTGCTTGATATCCTCTAACATTAAACGGTAATCGCGTACCGCTGGGAATTCACTAATATTGCGATTTGGCAAGGTACTATCAGGGTTGTCGACAGCAAGTAAATGTTTGATACCGTACGTCTGTGCCGCTTTCAAAATAGGCAGTGAGTCATCGACAAATAAGGTGCGGCTATTATCAAACTGCACTCTCTTCTGTAGTCGCTCCCACAAAAGCTGAGACTCTTTGGTTACGCCAAATTCATGGGTAGAAATAAGGTTGTCGATGTGCGCGTCAAGCTGGGTATGCTCTATCTTAAGCGCTAGGCTGTTTGGATGCGCATTGGTTACTAACACTACTTGCCTGCCTGAGTCATGAAGCGCATCGAGGAAGGGAATCGTATCGTCGCGAAGGGCTAACAAGTGCGCCAACTCTCGCTTAAGCGGCATAAACTCATTTTCTAAGTCCATTGCAAGAGTTTCAGCCCAGTAGTCTAAGCAGTACCACTGAATTTGCCCAAATACTGACTCATACCGCGCGCTCATTTCTTTTTGGCTCTCGGCCTCAGAAATACCTTTTATCTGAGCTAACCGCTTAGGCAAATGGTGCAGCCAGAACTGGTTATCATAGTGAAGGTCCAGCAACGTACCGTCCATATCTAGCAGTACAGTTTCTATTTCATTCCAGGGCAGAAAGGGCAAGCGATTTTCCTTATAATGAAGTAAGCTAAGAAATTGTATACAAGTATGATAACAAAGTTGTAGCGATAGACATGCCAAAAATTGATCCGAACAAACCGTTACCACAAATTCATTCTCGTGAAATCGTTGCGCAAAGCAAACTCTTTAGGGTGGAGCGCTTAGACCTTGAATTTTCAAACGGCGCCACACGTGAATTCGAGCGGATGGCTGGCGGAAACAGGGGCGCGGTAATGATAGTGCCCATGCTTGATGAAAACACCATGGTGTTAATTCGCGAATATGCTGCCGGCACACATTCGTATCAACTAGGTTTTCCAAAAGGCTTAATTGACCCTGGTGAAACTGCCATTGAAGCGGCTAACCGCGAACTACAAGAAGAGGCTGGCTTCGCGGCAAACGATCTTGTGGAGCTTCACAAGGTCAGCATGGCACCCACCTTTTTTAATGCCAATATGACCATTGTTTTGGCCCGCGACTTGTATCCTAAGCAGCTTGAAGGCGATGAACCTGAACCTCTTGAGGTGATTCACTGGCCTTTAAATGAAGCAGATGCTTTACTTGCACGAGAAGACTTTGTTGAAGCCCGCTGCATAGCCGCGCTGTTTTTAGCTCAAAAGTGGTTTAAGGAACAATAAACAATGCCCGATGACGCCCATGCCGACCTACTAGAACTTGCGAAAGAAATTGCCATCGAAGCCGGTGAAGCCGTATTAGACGTATACGATAAAGGGGAGTTTGACGCTTATCAAAAAGACGATGCGTCTCCCGTTACCAGTGCAGATTATTTGGCAAACGATATCATCAACAAACGCTTACAAGCCGCGACGCCTGATATCCCTATTCTCTCAGAAGAAAACAAACACGCAAGTTTAGAAGAGCGAAAGCATTGGCCACGTTATTGGTTAATCGATCCTATTGACGGCACTCAAGAGTTCATCGCTAGAAGTGGTGACTTTGCGGTTAACATTGCCCTAATTGAGAACAATGAACCTACTATAGGCGTTATCTTCTGGCCTCCTGGGCAATCGTTGTATTATGCACAAAAGGGAAAAGGGGCATTTAAGTCTTCACCTGATGGCGATCATCCCATTAGCGTACGCAAGCTAGACGATCCTAAAAATAGTGTCGTGATGATTGCAATAAGCCGTCGCCAGTCAAGAGAAAAAGTGCTCAGCAGAATGTGCGCCAAGCGCGTATACCAAACGCTTCCATTGGGAAGCTGTTCCCTGAAAGCCTGCTTTATTGCCGAAGGAAAAGCTGATGTGTTTATGCGCATCGGTATTACCGGCGAATGGGACACTGGCGCATCGCAATGCATTGTCTCTGAAGCCGGAGGGAGTATTGCCGCCGCTAACTTCGAACCTCTTACCTACAATCAGCGTCATTCGCTAGAGAACCCAGATTTTGTGGTAATGGGCGATCAAAGGGTGCCATGGCAAGATGTAGTCCAGTATGATGACTTCGTAAACCCACATCAGCACTAGCGCGTAATAATTTATTTAGCGCAGCGTGTTAACCTACGTATAATAGCGTAGTAATGTTGCTGGGCCACATTACTCTGGTAGTGGTTAAATCAAGCCAGATGGAACCAAAAAGTAAAAGGAGTAACCTATGATGACTACACGTATTCGCACGTTATCTGCAGCATTGCTCGCATGTGGGCTAGCATTTCCTGCCGCAGCCGATTGGTCAATAGACGGCGAAACAAGTGCACTACACTTCTTATCAACGAAGAATGCACAGGTCACCGAAGTACATAAGTTTGATAGCTTTGATGGTACGCTGTCTGAAGGTGGCAAACTCAACGTGGCGGTAGACTTATCGTCAGTAAATACGGCTATTGATATTCGCAATAAGCGAATGCAAGAAATGCTGTTCAACGTGAGCAAATATGCACAGGCAACGTTTGAAGCCAAATTACCTGAGTCGATGATGAACCTGAAAGCGGGTCAAGTCGTTAACGGTAAGGTAGACGGTATATTGATGTTGCATGGGAAAGCTGTTCCTACGTCATTTTCTGTTAAAGCAAGTAAGGTGGACGACGATACGCTAACTGTATCTACTACAGCTCCTACACTTATTAAAGCAGAGTCTTTCGGACTTGCTGAAGGCGTAGCCGCGCTTCAAAAAATTGCAGGGCTTAAGAGCATAACGACAACCGTACCTGTTACGTTTTCCGTTACTTTTACTCAATAAAACACAGTTATTGCCACCTATCGATAAAAACCTAGGTGGCACGTAAATAAACGCATTAAAAAACCGCACACATGTGCGGTTTTTTGTTTTGATATCTACTGTGAGTCTATTATGCGCTATTAGGAAGCCTATGACGCATAGGCAGTGGTTTTTCACTTAGCACTTGCTCTGGCATGTTCTGCCACACGTTATCAGGGAGTGCAGGGATGTCTGCCTTGTGCTGTGAGATAGCAAAATACCCCATTGCAACGCGTAAACGCTTAAGTGCTTTACACTCATTCACTTCCTGGTCGATAACAAATACGCCCCACTTACGCATGGCTATGCCCAGTTTATCGCTGCTTGTTAAGCGGATAACCGGCGCTGCTAACACCATGCCTACCAATACAGGTAACAGCCACATAAATAGCGACGGGGTGAAGTAGAAGGTAGTTACGCCCCACGCTACCGCTAAGCAGCTCATAATTTGCGTGTGTTTAATTGCAACTTTCCACGGCACTTTGCGCCCTTCGCGCTCTTGCGCTTCCCATTTAACTGAGTGGCCGATAAACACACTGATAACAAAATAACTGTGATAGAACATCATTAGCGGTGCAATAAGCACGGCCATAGCCAATTCAATTGCTGCCCCTTTAAGTAAGGACCAGGCGCCACCAAATTCGCCCCGACGCTTTACTAAAGCTAGGGCAATACCTAGAAGTTTAGGTAAGAACAGTAAGGCGGCGGTGCCCCACATGGTTACCATCATCATGTCTTGACGCGCAACCTGCCAACTAGGGAACAGCTGGTATTCAGACACGAAGAACTCAGGTACTGACGTAGCGCGAATTAACGCATCTGCCGTACCTAGCGCCAACATGCAAAATAATATGAGTGAAGAGATATACGCAAACGCACCAAATAAGAAGTGCAGGCGGTTCGCCATTTTAAGACCTTTAACGTTCAATAGCCCTAAATGCTGTATGTTGCCCTGCACCCAACGGCGATCGCGAATAGCATAGTCAACAATGTTACTTGGTACTTCTTCATAGCTGCCTGTAGTGTCGGTAAGCAAGTAGGCCTGCCAGCCAGCACGGCGCAAAAGCGCAGCCTCAACAAAGTCATGGCTTAGTATTTCGCCACCAAAAGGCGCGCGCCCTTCAAGGGTAGGTAGTCCGCAATGCTGCATAAACGGTGCAATACGAATAATAGCATTGTGCCCCCAATAGTTCGCACTATCTGTCTGCCAAAACGATAGTCCTGTTGCTAACATTGGGCTATACAGGTGAGCGGCAAACTGCACAAAACGACCAAAGAAGGTGTTTTGACGTACCGGCATTGGAATGGTCTGCACTAGCGCCGTATCGGGGTTTTGCTCAATACGACGCGCCAAGTCTTGCATGCGCTCTCCAGTCATTACGCTGTCGGCATCTAATACAATCATTGACTCGTAATTTGCGCCCCAGCGTTCACAAAACTCTTTAAGGTTGCCCACTTTTCTGTGTAGGTTTTGTTCGCGACGACGATAAAACACTTGGCTAGAGAAGGCACCTAAACGCTTTTTCAAACGGGTAAAAGCACGTAGCTCTGCATCCGCTTTTTCCGTATCACGGGTGTCGCTAAGCATGAAAAAGTCGAATTTCGAACTGTTTTCACTTTCCATCAGCTCGCGAATACAAGCTTCAAACCCTACCATGATACGGCGGGTATCTTCGTTATAAACCGGCATGACCACGGCGTGCTTTTGCGTTAATGGCGCAGTAGCATCAGGCTGAGATTGATTTCTGCGCAAGCTTAGCGGGTCGATGTTAAAAAGCTGCAAAAAGAAACCAATAATGCCTGTCCAAAATGCCATGCACAGCCAAGCAAACAGGGTTAGCCCCAACCCCAACTGTGCGATCTCTAAGTTAGTAAGGCCGTTAGGTAAAAAGATCTCGTATAAACTCCAACCGGCCAATGCCGTACTTGGAATAACTAGCATTGCCATGATAAACAAACGCATATGCTCTCCTTTTAAGATGAAGTGTGAAGCACTTGCAGTGCCATCACTTTTAACCTGAGGCACGGCTTTAGCCTCGTCCGATGATGATGTAATAGTGTGATTATTTTGGCTGGTAGACATAATTCCAAACCTCACTCACACGCTTACCGTCTTTCTCAATGTAAGCGCGCATATCTACCGTTTGCTTTTCTTTTGGCTTTAGGAAGAAAGTGGCACGCCACTCTTGTCCGTCAGCAACGGGATAAAGGCGCTGCTGAGAAATCGTGCCGTTAGTACCCTGTACCACCAACTTCATCGACTCACTATCAAAAGCAACGGCAGAAGGCGCGCTAAAGTCTACGCTGAACTGTCGTGTCGTATTTAGACTGTCGTTTTTAAACTCGTCACCCGGCAACACAGCCTTGCCTTGGCGGGTACGTACTACTGAGGCCAGTTCACTGACAAACGGATTTTGTTCTACGGTTTTAAGCTCGTAAGCGAAATACAGTGATTCGCCCGAATTGAATGGCTTTTCAGGCGTCCAAAATGCCACGATATTGTCGTGAATTTCGGATTTAGTCGGAATTTCGACGACTTCTAATCGGCCTTTCTCAAAACCTGCTTCTGGCGTCACCCAAAGCCCCGGGCGTATATGGTAATTAGCCTCAGCATCAAGGTAATTATCCCATTCGCCGTCGCGCTGAAGCATGCCGAATCCTTTAGGGTTTGCGTCGCTAAGTGACGTGACTTGAAGGCGTGCAGGATTAGTCAGTGGACGCCAAATTTCTTCGCCAGCGTGAGTGACCATGAGTACACCATCACTATCATGCACCTCTGGACGATAGTCGTCATGGCGCTTTTCTGTGTTCTCGCCATACAAAAACATACTGGTAAACGGCGCAATGCCTAACTTGTTTACGTCATCTCTGGCAAATAACCAGCTCTCAACTTTTACACTGGTATCAATATCAGGCTGGATAACAAACTTATAAGCCCCAGCCACCGAAGGGCTTTCAAGACGGGCATAAATAGTAATAGGCTTGCCTTCACTCGGTTCTATGACCCAAAACTCAGTGAAGTGAGGAAACTCTTCACCTTTTGCTAAAGCGGTATCAATTGCCAAACCTCGAGCAGAAATACCATAAACTTGATTTTTACCTACCAAACGAAAATATGAAGCGCCGAGGAATACAGCAAATTCATCTTTGTACTCTTCGTTCTTAATAGGATAGTGAACGCGAAATCCAGCGAACCCTGACTTTTCGTCCGTTAAGCCAGCTAACCCCGACGCAGACCCATCGTAGTTGAACATGTCGCTGTTAAACGCTAAACGTTCAGGCTTATTGCTTTCGCCAATAGTGTGGATAGTGACGGGGTATTCATACAAAAAACCCGGGTGAAAAAACTGCAGTTCGTAGTCATTTTCGCCGTGCCAGAGGCTCTGCTCTGGCTTAAACCGAATTGAGCGATACGTTGTGTAGTCAATTTCTTTAAGCTTACTGTTTAATCCGTGATCGTCCTGCTCATAGCTCTCTGTCGCTGACTTGCGAGCAGCGTCAATAATAGATTGAAGAACGGGGGATGCTTTTTGAGGTTGATTAGTATCGTTCACCTCTACAGCTGCGGCTTGTTGAAACGCAAATAATGCGATGACGCTGCTCATCGCTAGAAGAATGCGAGATAGCTTGCTGCGCTGGTGTGCATTCTTTTGTAACACTTTACCGAAAATTGAAACTGGCTTAGCCATTTGTCCTCTCCTTATGAAAACAATGGTTATCCAGATGGCCACCACACCCTTTTACTGCCTTGCTACATATTACTGTTAACAGTGAGTCTGTTACTTAAGATGCAAATCTAAAAAAAGGGCTGATTGAAGCCATGTGAGAAAGGTGCTCTATTCCTTTCTGTGTTCACTGGCATCGCGGATATCGCGAAAGCCGAATTCCTTGCTAAATCGCTTGAGTGAACGTTGGATAACTCATAATGACTTGAGCAAAAGCTGTTCCAATACGAATAAAGCGACAATATATTTTACAATTACCTTTATTTACAGTTGCTTACATTTCGTATCATTAGAAGTCGGCCATGATTACCTTGTTGTAAATTTGTCCGATGAGTTAGACAAAAGGTTAACTGTTGTTTTTTAGAGACAGTTGAACGTGCCAATTTGTCTGTATGGTATTACCACTACGCAATTTTACTTGGTAAGACATTGCTCGCTTACTTTTTCCCTAAGGATTTTATCTATATTAATTAGTTAGATAGATAAATAACGCTGCTCATTCTCGCTCGCTTTTTAAGAAGTTGGCAAACGCTTTGCAATTCATCATGTTGATAAAATTATCGGACACTATTTCTTAACGGAAATAACAAAGATGGCATAAAGGCGAATTCAGCTTTGTGCTCATCAACTGAGTAACCTTTTACAAAGCGCTGTAAAGCACTGACTAGCTAAACGTTTAGCGAACTGTCTAGAACCATCGTGTAAAGGCTAGAACCATTGTGAAACGGTTAAAGCTTTTACGAAAAGTCTAGAAGGTTTTTGAAGAACAAAAATGTTTGCGGTTAGCAAGGTAGGTTACTGAATATACTAAGGAGTTATCACATGCGTAAATCAATCACACTTATTGCAGCAGCACTAACGGCGGCAACACTTCCTCTTACAGCAATGGCCGACAAACCTGACTGGCGTTACGTAGAAGGTGGTTACACCAAAATGGACTTTGACGACAACGAGTCTTTTGAGCCAGACGGTTTAACCGTTAACGGTAAATACCTATTAAACAGCAACTGGTACCTAAACGGCGAGTATAGCTTCTTTGAAGAGGGCAACTTTGACTTTGATATGCTGACACTAGGTGCGGGCTATCGTTTACCTGTAAACGCGACCACAGACGCGTACTTCGGTGCCAATTTAGAGCGCATTGACGGCGATGTGAATGACGAAACCGGTTACAGCATTAATGCTGGCCTTCGCTCAATGATTACAGAGCAGGTAGAGCTTGCTGGTGAAGTAGGCTACTACGACGTAGACGATGGTGAAGCGACATTCAGAGTAGGCGCTAACTACTACATTACGCCGCAGTGGGCTGTAGGTGCAAACTACAGAATCATTGATGATTTAGACATTATGCAAGTAACTGCACGTTACGCGTTTTAAACCTTCCTCTCCTCAGGTAGGTAGCCGGGTTGCTCGACCCGGCTTTTTTGGTGTCTGTATTTCAAGTAGACGGTTATTCTATCGCTTCGCTTTCTATTCAGCAGTGTCGCTGGGCTCAATATCTTCTTTTCTTTTGATATCTACACTTTCATGAAGTTCTGAATAGACCAGCACCGCCTCGCCCGATTTCAATCTGTTTAACACTTGCTGAACTTTCACATCTAGCGCAACTTCTTCAGCGCCATAGTCCGTACCTTCTCGCAGCACGAAAGACTCGGCCAAACTATAAAGCGTATCGGCTTCTAGTGCGTCAATGGGGATTATCATTCACACTCCTTGCTAAAAAGCGTTTGAGTAGGTTTATAGGCCGTCATCATCAGCCCAACACTAGCGGCTGACGTAGCGACACGTTGTATTCACTGGTAAGGCTTCACTTACAAAACGCTTCACCCGTTCGTGCAGCCATACTTTTGGATTTAGGATAGAGCCTTGCATAAACCCAACGTGACCGCCTCGTTCACTTAGTTCTACCGTCACGTTACGCGCAAGTTCTTCTTCTTTGGGCACAATTAAGTGATTCATAAAGGGGTCATCGATACTATGCAAAACGAGCGTAGGGCAGTGGATGGCACTTAGAAAGTGATACGCACTACACTTTTCATAGTAGTCTTGCGCGTCAACAAAGCCGTGAAGCGGCGCTGTGATCTTTTCATCGAATTGGGTAAAGCTGGTGATCTCTTCCACATCACTTTTTGTTAGCTGAATAAGCTTGCGATAATCGATGTACTCCATTTTCTTGCGCAAAGTATCTTTCATGCTAGTAAGTAAATACTTTTGATACACACGAGAAAAACCCTGATTTATTGATTTTGCACACTCAGAGAGTTTAAGTGGCGAAGAAATAGCAACTGCTGCTTTAAGCCACTTTTGCGCAGGGTTTTCCCCCAACAGCTTCAACAGCATGTTGCCACCAAGAGAAAAACCAATGGCCACTTTAGGAACACGTGGAAATTTATCGTGAAGCCACTCTAAGAAAAAACTGGGGTCTTCCGTTTCGCCACTGTGGTACGCTCGCGCTTTTAAGTTTGGTACGCCGCTACAGCCGCGATAATGCATCATTACCACTTGCCAACCATTCACAGACAGTTGCGCCATCATATCATTCGCATAATGCGACTTAATGCTGCCTTCTAAACCGTGAAACATCACCACAATACCCGATGTTTCCTGTGGCTTTGGTCCCCACGCCACATCGACGAAGTCATCGTCCGGTAATGTAAGGCGCTCCATGTCGTAAGAAAGGGGCAAACGCTTTTGAATAAAACGCGGCCATATGGTTTGCACATGACGGTTCTTCGCCCATCCCGGCACCTTAAAGCTACTTTTTTTTATCTTTCCGTGCGATAGCGCTGATTTACTCATTGTGTTTTCTTATTGTGTTTTCTTATTGTGTTTTTACGATAATTGGTTAACAACAAGGCTCACTAGCTGACGTGCCTCGTTGTTGTCTCGCAGTCCGTATGCATTAATGAACGCAGCGATAGACGCATTAAATATGTTCGTTGACGGTGTTTGCTGACCCAATTGCGTCACCGCCTGCTCATTAAAAGACGCAACAATTTCTTGCTGCTGTCGCCTTTCAAGCTCTAATTCTTGCGCTTTAAGTGCATCATAAGCTGTTTGCTCACCACCTTTCTCGGGGCTTGCTGCTTTGCGCTTCTCTCGATGCTGCTTTAACTTTTCGTCAATGCTCGCTGATGCCGCTATAACCGATTTAAGCTGAGGTAGATTTATAATGACATTATTCTCTAAACACCAGCAAATCAGCAAGAGAACGTTTACATTCACCTTGTGGTTGTCTTGAAGCAGAAGCGCGAGCGGTGCTATATCACCTTTCGTATAGCGAGATACGCTGTACTCCCAAAACACACTGCTTTTTAAATTAGGCGCTGACATTGTCATACTCTTCTCGTTTTTGCTCTATCTGCTCTTGAGCATCTAGCCATGCCATCTCTTCTTCTTCAAGCTGTTGCTTTAGCTGGGTTTGCTTGTCGAGTAAGCTCATTAGCTCTGCTTTTTTGTCGTCGCTATAAAGCGAAGTATCGGCCAGTAATGCTTCTACCTCTGCCAAGGCATTACTGCATTTTTCCATAGCTTTTTCATGCTTTTCAATGGCTTTCTTAAGTGGCGCTACGCTTTGTCTGAACTCGGCTTCACGGCGCTTTTCTTCTTTACGATCTAACTTGCGTTCCGGCTTGCTGTGCGCTCCTGCCCCTTGCTGCGCGCCGTTTTTAGCGTCGCTGTTGGCCTTGGCTTTTTCCGCAGCCTGCTGTTTTAAAATCCAGTCTCGATAGTCGTCCAAGTCACCTTTAAATGGTTCAACTTCGCCACTGTCTACCAAATAGAAATCTTCACATACCGAGGAAAGTAAGAAGCGGTCGTGCGATACCAATACCATTGCCCCTTCAAAACCTTGAAGCGCAATGTTTAGCGCATGGCGCATTTCTAGATCTAAGTGGTTGGTAGGCTCATCCAGCAGCAATAAGTTAGGTTTTTGATAAACAATTAGTGCCAACACCAAGCGCGCCTTTTCGCCACCTGACATCGGTGCCACGGGGGCCAACGCCTCATCGCCATTAAACCCAAATCCACCGAGATAATCACGAAGCTGTTGCTCGGTAGCTTTTTCATCAATACGTTGCAGGTGAAGAAGCGGCGTAGCGTTAGCATCTAATGTTTCTAACTGGTGCTGCGCAAAGTAGCCAATCTTTAAACCTTTAGCCGTATTAAAAACACCTTGTTTTGGCGCGTGAACGCCTGCTAATAGCTTTATGAGCGTAGACTTACCTTGGCCGTTTCTTCCAAGAAGACCAATTCGGCTACCGGGTACTAAATTTAGTTTTACCTGTTGAAGAACAATATGATCATCGTATCCCAGCTGTATCTTTTCCATTTGCACAAGCGGGTTAGGCAGTGCCGACGGCGGCGCAAAAGAAAAACTAAATGGGCTTGTCATGTGCGCAGGCATTAGTGTTTCCATTTTCTCTAACTGTTTAATGCGGCTTTGCGCTTGCTTTGCTTTACTAGCCTTGGCTTTAAACCGGGTAATAAACGAATTTAGGTGCGCCACTTTTTGCTGCTGTTTTTCATACTCAATGTTTTGTAAGCGCATGCGCTCAGCACGCTGAGTTTCGTATGACGAGTAATTCCCCGTGTAGGTAACAAGTTTTTGATGCTCAACGCTGATAATTTGTGCAACCGTATTGTCGATAAAGGCTTTATCGTGAGAAATAAGTAATAGGGTACCTGCATAGCGTTGAAGCCATTTTTCTAGCCATATCACGGCGTCTAAATCTAAGTGGTTAGTAGGTTCATCAAGCAGCAGTAAGTCTGAAGGGCAAAGCAGCGCTTGAGCGAGGTTTAATCGCATACGCCAGCCACCTGAAAAATCGCTAACTGGCGCGCTTAACTGCGCGTTGGTAAAGCCAAGACCCGAAAGAATGGTCGCTGCGCGAGCTTCCACGTCGTATGCTCCAGCTTGCTCGAGTAGACCGTGAATTTGGCCAATCTTTACACCGTCGACGCTTTCTTCTGCGGCTTCTAATTGCGCCTGTAAATTACGTAGATGCATGTCACCGTCCACCACATAGTCTATCGCAGTCCGGTCGGATGCCGGCGTTTCCTGTGCCACGCTCACTATTCGCCAATCACTTGGAACACTGCAATCACCGGCATCGACGCTTAGTTCACTGCGCAACAGTGCGAACAACGTGGACTTTCCGCAGCCATTGCTGCCAATAAGCGCCACTTTGTGGCCTGGAAAAACCTGTGCCGACGCCTCTTCGAGCAGCATTTTGCGGCCGCGAAGTAGCGATACATTTGAGAGCTTAATCATGACTAACCTGTGATAGAACAATCTAGGGCGCGTATAGTATCAAAAACTTAAGGTAAAAGCTGATCAACACAAGCTATTTCAAGGTATAATAACGACGAAATTTCCCAAAGGTGTATGTATGTCAAAACGTGTAAAACGCCGCTTTGTAGCAGGCGCTACGTGCCCAAAATGCCAAGAGCTAGATACGATCTCGTTATATTTTGAAAATAACGTAGAAAAGTTAGAGTGCGTCGCGTGTGGATACAATGAAGCGCAAACTGACGAAAAAGTCAGTGCTGCTACGCGCTCTAACGAAAATGTTATCGGTATCTTTAAACCCCACTAGCATTCCTACCCACGCCTAAGTAAATCTTACCCTTAAGCCTGTGTAACACCTTATCATACTGTACTCAGGCTTTTTAAAACCTTCTTTATACACCGCGCCAGTAGTGGCTAACGCCCTTACCTAGGAAAAACGCTGTCTAAGGCATATTTTTTGTATTCCTTTCTATAAGGAGTGAAATATGAAACACGCTAAAAAACGATTTTGTTATGTGGTGGTTGGGCTATTGCTCATGCTCATCGCGTTTAGGTTATACCTTCCTTATGCCGCAGCCACATACATTAACAATACACTAAGCCAATCGGACCAATACAATGGTCGAGTGGGCGATGTCGATTTAATGCTGTGGCGAGGTGCCTACAGCTTAGAATATGTCTTGCTGTATAAAGCGAATGGTCAAATAGATAAGCCATTGTTCAAGGCTGACTATGTAGAGTTCACACTTTCGTGGCCACAGCTTTTTAAGGGTGCAGCTGTTGGCAGGGTGGTGGTAAATTCTCCCGAAATTAACTTTGTAGACGGAAACACGGAAGAAAAGAGTCAGTCGGGTAAGAACGAAAATTGGCTGTCTATTGCCGACCAATTATTTCCTCTGCGTATAGACAAGCTCACCATTAACGAAGGGAAAATTGCCTTCCACAATCCTGATACCTCTCCGGCTATCGACATTGCGCTTCATGATATTCAGCTTGAAGTGAATAATTTGGTTAACAGCGACAATTTGTCAGACACGCGGGTAGCCACTGCCAAGGCCCAGGGACAGACGGCGGAGCAAGGTACTATTTCGTTTGACGCCAAGCTTAATCCTGCAACCAAAGCCCCTACCTTTGACCTAGATATACAAGCTGAAAATGTGGGTCTGGTGAATTTTAAAAACCTGCTTGATACCTATGCGCCGTTTGATTTAGAAGCGGGAACGCTAACGCTTGCTGCCGAGATCGCGTCTAATGAAGGACAAGTAAAAGGTTACATCAAACCTATTTTGCATCACGTTGAAGTCTTTTCTTGGAAAGGCGACATTGAACGTGACGGTGATGGTTTTATTGAAGGCAGTATTGAAGCGATTTCCGCGTTTGTCACTGAACTGTTTGAAAATCAGAGCCAAGACCAAATTGCCACACGTATTCCTATTGAGGGCGATTTATCTAGCCCAGACACCCAAACGTGGGAGGCATTCACGGCGATATTAAAGAACGCATTTATTAAAGCGTTTCAAGGCGATGTGGAGGAAAGTATAGAGCTCGACAGACTAGAGTTAAACAGGTTGGAAAACCCTGAGGGATCAAGTTGAAGACGTTAAGCTTCTTTCTTACGCTGCTACTGTCAAGTTTAACCGCTAAAGGCTTATTCACCCACTAAAGCCGCTAAAAGCTTTGCAAAAGCCCTTAGCGGTAAAGACAGTATTATATGGTGCAGCTATCACCACAATCATTGGCACCGTCGCGCACGCCTTCGATTTCTTGACTTTCTTGCTTGTCTTTCTCAGCCTGTTTCTCTGCTACTGACTGCTCAACAGAGTCAAAGTCGATGCTATCAAATGCATCCATATCAAAATCGCTCATAACTTACTCTCTTAAATAAAAAATGCTTCACTTACCGAAACCTTTATGTCGGGCGCAAGTGTAATTCAGTTGGGTTGTCATGATAAATGCAGTCTTAGCCTAACTCATAACAAGATAGACTAGTGTCTAACGCGAAGCGTTTTATAACGTAGCTTTATCAATAATTGATTTTTTAATTTTTTCGACTGCCTACAAGGCGCCTCTGCAAACCATAGTGGCGCCTATCCCATTTAAGAATGGCTAAATTTAATAGTGCGGGGGCGGGGTTTCTTCTGATTGCTTAGCAATATTAGACGGTTCTATGCTTTTAACACGGTCTATTACGTGACTTACTTTAAACGCCAAATCATCGAGTTGCTTTTGTTGTGAAGCCAGCGCTTCATTAAGCGCCTCGATAGTGTGTTCTTGAAAGGCTACTTTCATCTGTAACTCTTCAATATAGCTATTGGCGCTATCTATTTGCTGTTGTAACTGTTCAGCGCTTTTATCTGTCATGTAAATTCTCTATCTCTCTCGTTGCCATTCTTCGGCAAGGCCACTGCTACTTATAGACAATATATTATCATTGGGAAGGAAGGCGACGCCATATACAACTGCGGTAGGCGGTGAAATTGACTCTCTTGAAGCAACCTGTATGGATTGCACTTGTTCGCCCGTTTTCAAATCCCATAGGTAAACTTTTCGAGCCGGGGAACCCGTTAGTAAAAACTGGCCGTCTTTGGAAAACTCGACGTCTGTGAAGATTTTTTGCCGCGATGCAAATTTGAGTGAAGTTACAGGTTGCCCGGTTTGTGCATCCCATACTTGCGACTTGCTCTGGCTATCAGCGGTAAAAGCAAAGCGCCCTTCATCATCAAGCGCCACTTTCGTTACCCGTGTAGGGTGGGTAAAAGTATGAATTATTTGACCAGTGTCAGTGCTCCATAAATACGCGATGTAGTCGTTGCCGCCAGTCAATGCAAACTTACCGTTAGGTGAGATATCAATGGAGTTAACCTTTTCCTGATGGCCTAAAAACTCAAGTCGACGAGAGGTACGAGGTTCAAAGTACATAACTTTGCCATTTGAGCGCGCCACCAATATGCCGTTGCCGTTATTGGTAACCACAACATCTCTAATTGATGACTCGTCTATACGCCAAAAACCTTCAGGCTCGCCGGTCTCAAGACTCCATAAGGCAAAGGCCTCTCGGTCAGCAGTTACAACGTAGCGCTTATCAGCGCTAATGTGCACCGACATGACAAGATTATCGCCTTCTCCTTGATGGCTCCAGTGATAGAGGGGCTCACTTTGCCCCATTCGCCATACGTTTACCCCGTTATTCACTCCAGACACCACCGCTAGTGTGCCGTCAGTAGAAATATCTGCCGCGTATGCACCTTCTTCTACATGACGCCACTGCTGTATTGGCGTAGTATCAGGGACAGAGCATCCCATGGAATTGCCAATAAGTACGATGAGTAACACTATTCTTTGGAACATTTGAGGCCTAAACATAATCAAATGGGTTTCGCTTTGTTAACGCTAGGTTTAACATAGCATGGATCACGCATCTTTAACTATCGTGCACACTGCCTTAGATGCAGCAGTATAGACATAGACGCATGATGATAATAATTAATGGAGACGTTTTTATGCAGAAGTCGCTCGTTGCCTTATCTACTATCGCTGCGCTAGGCCTTTTCGCTTGCCAGCCAAACACATCTGATGAGGCCGCTTCTACAAGCGCTGATAGTGCAAAAACAACTTCTGTTTCAGCAGAAGAAATGACAGATACGCAAAAGCAAGCTTATGCCATGGGCGCAAGCATGGGTTTATTTGTTAGCAACCGTGCCGAACAACAAGAGCAACTAGGTTTAACACTAGACCAAGATGCGCTACAACAAGGCTTTAAAGACGGTCTAAACGACACCCTTAAGTTTACGCCAGAACAAATTCAGCAAATCGCTCAACAAGGCGAAGAAGTACTTCGTGCTAAGCAGCAAGAAATGGCAGAACAAGCTGCCGAGAAAAACATTGAAGCAGGTCTTGCTTACCTAGAAGAAAATGGTAAGAAAGAAGGTGTGACGACAACAGAGTCTGGTCTTCAGTACGAAGTACTTGAGGAAGGCGAAGGCGCAAGCCCAGAAGCGACAGACATGGTTAAAGTTCACTACCGAGGCACCTTGTTAGATGGCACTGAGTTCGACTCATCATACAAGCGTGGCGAGCCAGCTGAATTTCCACTTAATCGCGTAATCGCGGGTTGGACGGAAGGCGTACAGCTGATGAAAGAAGGCGCGAAATACCGCTTCCACATTCCATCTGAGCTTGCATACGGCGCGCGCTCAACAGGTGCTATCACGCCTAACTCAACGCTTATTTTTGACGTTGAGCTACTAGAGGTGGTTAAGCCTGAAGCCGAAGCGCCAGCTGAATAAGCTAGAGCTTTAGAAAAGAGAAAGCCGACGCTATGCGTCGGCTTTTTTGTTTTAGTGAGTCAGCGTGATCCTTGCTTACCTTTTCCCTACGAGCTAGTGGATTTTCACCACGCGCGTACCCAGATAGTAAAATGGGTTATTCAATATGCTTGGTGCCTCGAATTACACTTTAAAGCTTAGCCTAAAATTTAAATATTTCACGGATCTAACAAAGATTTTTAGGAACAATTAAACCTTAAAAATTGGGGCTTAAAACTAAAGGTTTTAACGGTTAGGTGCGCGTCGTCTTTCCGTATGGACTTTAAACGTCGCAAAGTGATTAAGCAGTGAGTGCCCCACTTTATACATGGCACACGCTAAGATAAGGTATATCACAGTTCGTACACTATTTAAGCGAACAACGATATCAAGTAAGGCATACAACAATAACAGCGCGCCGCTTAAAAACAGCATAAAACCTATGATAGTGCCGCTGGTTTGAAGCGGATCGCTCCCCGACCTTCGACGGTTCAACACAGGCATTCTGTTACGCATTCATTTCCCCCCAATGGTTTGGTTATTATTTATACTACGACACTAAGCAAAAGGTTTATGTTCAATAATTATTCAATCTGTCTCTTTTGTCACTTTTTGACTAACAGAAAGATTGCGTTTTGCCTTATTACCCACATAAAGTAAGGTAATTAGCTGGATAATTTTTAGGACATTGTGAAAACACCGCTTATCACTCGAAAGGGCTACTTAAAGCTTAAACAAGAACTGGATTTCTTGTGGCGTGAAGAACGACCTGAAATTACTCGCAAGGTAACTTGGGCAGCGAGCCTGGGCGATAGAAGCGAGAACGCCGACTACCAGTACAATAAGAAGAAGCTTCGGGAAATTGATCGCCGTGTACGCTACCTTCGCAAGTGCTTGGAAAATCTGAAGGTTGTGGACTACGATCCACAGCAAGAGGGAAAAGTCTTCTTTGGTGCGTGGGTTGAAATTGAAAACGAAGCGGGCAAGGTGATGGAACTTAGGCTCGTGGGCTACGACGAAATTTTCGGCCGAAAGGATTACATTTCTATCGACTCTCCGATGGCCCGAGCACTGCTTGGCAAAGAAGAAGACGATGAGTTTGTTGTAAAAACCGAGACGGGCACGAAAGAATGGTGGATAAACCGTATTTGGTACGACGCAACGGACAAACTGTGACTATTAATATGCCTCATTTAATCACCCTTTTGTAACACAATGATCAGACGACTTACCCTACACCGCGGTGATATACTCACCGCTCCTGTTTTCACTACCGACGCTGTGTATACAAGCCTTTCACACACCGTTAATTCGCCATTGTCTGACGCGAATTTTTAGTATCTTAGAGCGACTTATGATTATCAATAAAATTGCAGATGAACTTAGCGTTCAACCTTCGCAAGTAACTGCCGCCGTTAAACTTCTTGATGAAGGGGCTACCGTACCTTTTATCGCGCGTTATAGAAAAGAAGTGACACAAGGCCTTGATGACACGCAGCTGCGTACCCTAGAGCAGCGCTTAACTTACTTGCGAGAGCTTGAAGAGCGCCGCGATGTTATTATTAAATCGATTGAGGAACAGGGCAAACTAACCGACGAGCTTAAAAGCAGTATTACCCGTGCTGACAGCAAAACTACCCTGGAAGATTTGTACTTACCGTACAAGCCCCGTCGACGCACCAAAGGCCAGATTGCTATTGAAGCAGGCCTTGAACCTTTAGCTGATATTTTATTTTCTGCCCCAGATACCGATGCTGAAAGTGCAGCAAGCGAATACGTTAACGCAGATAGTGGCATTGCTGATACTAAAGCAGCATTAGAAGGCGCCCGCTATATCTTAATGGAGCGCTTCGCCGAAGACGCTACACTGCTGGCAAAAGTGCGCAAGTACTTAACTGAAAATGCTTATGTAAAAAGCACCGTTGTATCAGGTAAAGAGCAAGAAGCCGCCAAATATAAAGACTATTTCGAACACAGTGAAAAGTACAAGAGCGTACCATCTCACCGCGCGCTGGCGATGTTTAGAGGCCGCAACGAAGGCATGCTTCACATTCAGCTAGATGCCGACCCGCAGTCAGAAGACAACGGCCTGTCGCATTGCGAACACATTATTGCCAGCCACTACGATATTATGCACCGCGGCCGTGGCGCAGATGACTTCTTGGCTCAAGTTGTACAGTGGACGTGGAAAATCAAAATTGGTTTACACATGGAAACTGAGCTATTCAGCGCCCTTAGAGAACGCGCTGAAGAAGAAGCCATTGAGGTATTCGCTAAGAACTTAAACGACCTGTTGATGGCTGCACCTGCAGGTGCAAAAACCACTATGGGCCTAGATCCTGGTTTGAGAACTGGCGTTAAGGTTGCGGTCGTCGACAGCACAGGTAAAGTGGTCGCGACCAACACCATATTCCCGCATGCGCCACAAAATCAATGGGATAAATCTATTCGTACGCTCACCACTTTGTGCAAGCAATACAAGGTAGATTTGATCAGCATTGGCAACGGTACAGGCTCACGCGAAACCGACAAGCTCGTTGGCGAAATGCTCAAGAACAACAGCGAGCTTACCGCACAAAAAATTATGGTCAGTGAAGCGGGCGCATCGGTGTATTCAGCCTCTGAGCTTGCTTCAAAAGAATTGCCTGACCTTGACGTGTCAATTCGCGGCGCAGTGTCTATCGCTCGACGCTTGCAAGACCCGCTGGCAGAGCTGGTTAAAATTGAACCTAAAGCTATTGGTGTAGGCCAATATCAGCATGACGTAAGCCAAAGCCAGTTAGGCAAGTCGCTAGACCGTGTTATTGAAGACTGTGTAAACGCTGTCGGGGTTGACTTGAACACTGCTTCGCCCGCGCTATTAAGCTACGTATCGGGCTTGAATAAAACTTTAGCGCATAACATTGTTAATTTCAGAGACACCAACGGAGCTTTCCCAGACCGTAAAGCGCTATTGAAAGTAGAACGTTTAGGGCCTAAAGCCTTTGAGCAAGCGGCAGGCTTCCTTCGCATTGTAAACGGCACCAACCCACTTGATGCCTCTGCAGTTCACCCAGAAGCATACCCAGTGGTAGATAAGATTGTTGATACTACCGCTGTTGCGGTTAACGACATCATCGGCAATACCGAGCTACTAAAAAGCCTGTCGCCAGATACCTTTACCAGCGATGCATTCGGTTTACCCACCGTTAAAGACATTCTAAAAGAGCTAGATAAACCAGGCCGCGATCCGCGTCCAGAGTTTAAGACTGCCGCGTTTAAAGAAGGCGTTGAAACCATTAACGACCTTAAGCCAGGCATGATTTTAGAGGGCGTGGTGAGCAACGTGGCGAATTTTGGCGCATTCGTTGATGTTGGTGTACATCAGGATGGACTGGTGCATATTTCAGCACTAACTAACAAGTTTATCTCAGACCCTCGCGAGGTAGTTAAAGCGGGCGATATTGTTAAAGTAAAAGTGCTTGAAGTAGACGTACCGCGTAAGCGTATTTCTTTCACCATGCGCTTAGACGACACACCGAGTCAAAGCAGTAATACAGGCGGCAAATCAGCAGCAGGAAAACCACAAAACAAAGGGCGTGCTAACCCTAAAGCTAACCCGCGTTCGAATCAGGGTGGTGGCAATCGCAACAGCCAACCTCAAAATAGCGCTATGGGTAACGCCTTTGCCGACGCGTTCGCTAAAGCGAAAAAGTAAACAGTAGCAATTCACCATAGTTTACTGTTGCTTACAAAGGGCCTGTCACTGACAGGCCCTTTTTGTATCACGCTTCCATTTAGCCTGCCGTTTTTGCTACATTAGATTGTGGTACATTAGTTCGGGCGCATAGAAATTTTATGTGCCCAAAAACTCTTTAGCCAAAAGCACCAAAATAGAGAATACCGAAATAATGAAGAGGTGTGGGTCACACCGAAACCGAAGTTCGTATATTGGTAGCGTTTAGCAAGGCCGTTGACATGCGTTTAGAGCCTTAACGTTTAACGAAGGTAATGTTGCTCATTTGACCACAGCCTTTTTCTAGGCAGCACTTTCGGACAACCATAATGAGCTAAGGGCCACTAACCTTTGGTGTACGAGCGTTTCATTCAACTGTACAGCTAAGATTATCAGCCCTAATCAAAGGATGATTTTATGAACTCGCCTGTCTCAAAAAACATGCTGAATGTCAGCGCGGATTACCCCGATCTTCGGGATCGGTATTACCAACCCCACCTCACTCCACTTAAGCCTTTTATTGACCCTCCAGGCAATTTGGTTATTTTAGACCAAGGTAAAGATGGGGCATGTACGGGCTTTGCATTGGCCGCTACCATTAATTTCATTTACCGTCAGCAAGGCCGAAGACATACTGTTAGCCCGTGGATGCTTTATGCCATGGCTAAACGTCATGATGAGTGGTTAGGTGAAGCGTACGAGGGCTCTAGCTGCCGCGGTGCAATTAAGGGATGGTACAACAGTGGCGTATGTAACGACTCACTAACTGAAGATATCAAGCACAGCAACGAATTTGAAATGACCCTAGCTATTGCTAACAATGCCAGCAATCACAGGCTAGGTGCGTACTACCGTATTGAACGAGAAATTAGCGATTTTCATGCGGCACTTAACGAAGTGGGCGTCATCTTTGTGTCTGCCAGGATCCATGAAGGTTGGAAAGATAGTGAGGGTGATGCAATAAATTTAAGGCCTGAACCCATGGGCGGCCACGCGTTTGCCATTGTTGGCTATAACGACGAAGGTTTTTGGATCCAAAACTCTTGGGGTACGAATTGGAAAAAGTCAGGGTTGGCACTTTGGCGATACGACGACTGGGCGCTAAACCTTATGGATGCATGGGTTGTCCAGCTTGCGCTTCCTATCTCTGGCACAGGGACTTATCACCAAGCTACGCGTTCTATTGCACAAGGTTTGTTTTCTCGCTCCACACCACGGGTGAGCATTCAAGATCACTTCGTTCATTTCGACGACGGACACTTTGATACCAGAAGTAAATATTGGAGCAATAAAAACCACGTCGATGCCATTATTGAAAAACTTTCTGACAGTAACCATCTCCACGTAATGCTGTATGCACATGGCGGTTTAAATAGCATAAAAGCTTCGGCTAAACGCATTGCAGCAATGAAAGACACCTTTCTTAAAAACGATATTTACCCCATTCACTTCATGTACGACACGGGTATGCTAGAAGAACTCAAGGATATTCTTGGCTTTAAAAATAAAGAGATTAGCAACAAAGTTGGGGCCTTCACCGACTACACCGACCGCATACTAGAATGGGCAACACGTAAAGTAGGCGGTGCACTGTGGCGAGAAATGAAATCAGACGCTTGCACGCCCTTTACCCGTACCACATCAGATGGTACGTATTTTCTAACGCAATTGGCCGCCTACTTGAAAGACAATTCAGATATTATGCTGCATGTCGTCGGTCATTCGGCAGGCTCTATCTTTCATGCTCATAGCCTGTCTAGACTGTTTAAAGTAGATGAAAGCATAAAAGTTAAGAGTCTACACTTATTAGCCCCAGCCATTAGCTACCCGCTATTCAACGATACCCTATCTGAGCTTATAGAAGAAAAACACGTTGAATCGACCACGGTTTATAACTTATCTGAAGCGTTGGAAAAAGATGATCACGTGGCGCGCATTTACCAAAAATCATTGCTCTATTTAGTATCAAGCGCATTTGAACCTAAACCAGAGATGCCCTTGTTAGGTATGGCTGTGTTTAATCAGCCGCTGCCTAACGTGACGTTTAAGTACAGTGACGGGAAAAAAGGTGATGCCACCGCGGCTACGTCCCACGGAGGCTTCGATAGCGACGTAGACACCATGAACTCGGTGCTTTCAGATATCACTGGCGGCTCACCTAAATATCCGTTTACAAAGGCAATACTGGATTATTAGGGCCTACTGGTTTGAAGGTAATGCAAGGGAAATGAAAGTGCTTTTTTCGCGATTTAGCCCTTTGCTATGACGGGCTAAATCGTTCGTGCAATGTTAAGCAGCTAGCGTTAATTGCACGTTATCATGCTTGAAGCGATAAACCTTCTCTAGAGGGGGTGTAAGCTTGCAAATACGCATTTTGAATTCGGCCTATTCGAGCCTGCATAAAATCTGCCCCACTGGCCTCAACAGCTTGCTCAGAAGAGGCGCTTGCTAGCGTAGACTGAGCATCTAAAATAGTATTTACGTCAACGCCTTTTGTTGAATTAGTGTCGATTTCCTGCTGGTCACTATCGTCTGCATCTGCAACTACGTCGCTATCTGAAACATTTGTAGCACTGTTAGTCGACGTTCCCTCAGCTGCGCCTTTGGCGATCTCACTTCGGGCTTCTGTAGCTTTTTGAGAGGCCTCAGCAGCTACCTTTAAATCTTGTGATGATGGTTCAGCTGGGGCAAGAGCGGCTGCGCGCACCTGCTCCATCTTTTTCAGTGTTTCCTCAGGCGTTTTTTCTTCTGAAACATCAATCGACACCTCGCCATCTGTGACATAGCGTTTATTGTCAGGGCCTGTGGTGTATTCATACTGTGGTGCACCAGCGTACTGACCGCCTGTTGAAGCATGCGCTTGCTCGTGAACTCTTACTTCCTGATCGCGGGCTTTAAGCTGTTCAATTTCAGCCGCGTCTTGCTTCTCTTGTTGCTCTTGCTGCCTGTCTTTCGCGTCTTGTTTACCAGCACTCTCGTCTTGCGCATTGTCTTTCTCTTGCCCAAACACATTTTGGAAGGCCGCTTGAAGCTCAGTTTGTATCTGTGGACGTTCATAGGTGACAGGAGCTGGCGGCTGACCCGGGCTTTTGGCCTTGTCTGTTTCTGAGCCTAACCCCTTTTGAGAGGCGCCTTGCTGGGAATCTGACGTTTGGGGAATAGTTTCCCGCTGCACGTTATCTCTACGTGCAGACTCTGTATTTATGTTTGCCGTGGGATAAGCAATGGCGTTAAGGATTGGGGTAACGATATTCACCGTAACAGCTCCACCTACGCCAATACGTCTATAATGGTACCGAGCATCTCGTCAGCAACACCTAGCACTTTGGCGGAAGCTTGAGCATTGCGCTCATTTACATTAAGCGCTATTAAGTCGTCTGTTAAACGCGTAGAGGTAGAACTTGAATTCGCTGACGTGCTTGTAGCGTCATTATTGGTCGCAATAGGTTGAGCGGGCGCCACCGCATCTTCAGCGGTTCGCTGAGCGATATTCGATGCTGCCTGCGAAATGCCGTCGCTTGCACTTTGTAAACCATATTGGGCTGCTGCAAATGCAGAGCCTGCACCTAAACCATCAACACTTGTCATACACTACCTCTAACCTCTCATGTGCAATTATTGACCAATTTCACACAAATGGAAAGACATGTATCACACCCTGTCATTAACTTATTGTAAGCAGGCGATTTTTATTAGGCTGTCAAAGATAAGAAAGCTTCAAACAATCGGCAAGCCGCGGTTTGAAGCTTCATGTCATCACTGTTTTAAGACGCCTTTTGCTGATAAATGCCAGCAGCAAAGCGAAATAAAATGTCAGCAGTTTGCTGAGGATGTGAAATAAACGGCGCATGTGACGCATGAGGCAGAACAACAGTATCGGCCTGCGGATGTAGCTCACAAATACGATCTATTCCGCTGGTCGGCACTAAACTATCTAACCTGCCATACAATCGTAACGTGGGTGTAGTTATTCGCCCCACGTCTTGACGCATGTCTTCAGTAGACAATATGCGTAAACCTTTCTTAAGCGCTTCCTCGGCGGGATCTGGGAATTGGGTTACCTGTTCTCTGATCGCCTTAATATCCTGCTTTGCCGTTTCGCTGCCCATCGCTTGAATTGCCAAAAAACGTTCCAGTGTTTTCTGATAGTTTTTTTCAAGCTGAGTCTCGAACATTGAAAGTAAATCGGCAGCGATACCCGGCCAACAAGGCCCTGCTATAAATCGAGGTGTTGAAGCAATCGTTACCAGTCCGGTAAGTTTTTCTGGTGCTAACAGCGCTAACTTTTGCGCAACCAGGCCACCTAATGACCACCCAACCAACACACACTGGTTTGGAAGCTGGTTCACAATGGATTGAGCCAATGTTTCCACATTATACGGTGACGGGACGAACTCTGCATTTTCCCCAAACCCAGGAAGATCTATGGTGGTGACGCGAAAATTATCGCTTAAATAAGGAATAAAGGATGTGAACGCTCCGCTGTTCATACCCCAACCATGAAGAAATACCACATCTACGCCTGTACCCTGAGTACGGGTGACAAGCTCGCCGTTTGTATGCAAACTTTCCATTTACACCTCCTTAGGCAGTCACGTGTTTTTGAGGCAACACGAAATAATGAAAACAGGTCGACGTTCGACAATTCAAGGAAGTTGATGGAATCAACACTATGAACCTTTCATGCTTGCTATGTTATCAGGCAAGTCCTACGCCAGTATGTCACTGGTGTGAAGATGACATATTTTTTTTCGATGCCACGTTGCACGGAAGTAACCTACTTCAATATGGCCCAGTGGCAGGCCATGTCAAGCATAGCCACTATGACGCGTTACGCGTTTTGGGACTTCATACGTGGCCAATGTCATCGCTGGTTCACCAGTTAAAGTTTACGCATTCCCTTACGGCAGGAAAAGTATTAAGTAACTGGTTTGTCCATAAAATGCGACAGTGCACTTTATCAGTGCCCAATGTGCTGCTTCCGGTGCCAATTAGTGCATGGCGACTTGCTACACGGCACTACAATCAGGCTACGCTTCTGTGTGAAAGCATAAGCAGTGAGCTGAGTATTCCAGTTAACCAGTCGTGGGCCAAACGGCGGGGCTTTAGCGTGCAGCATCACTTATCCAAAATAGCGAGAGCCGAAAATGCAAGCCGTGTATTTAGCCTGTCGACACGGTGTATCGATGATGAGATAGCAATAGCGCAAGGTAATAAAGATGGCAGCAACTTCAGCGTTGCAATTGTCGATGACGTACTCACCACCGGCGTAACCGTGAATACATTGAGTAAAAGGCTCAAAAATCGCTACCCAAATTTACACATTCAGGTGTGGGTAGCGGCATTTACGCCACCGCCTAAAAGCAGCCTGTATCAGAAAGCCTAGTGCTCAGAAAAGGGGATACTGAAAAGCGCGGCATTCGCCGCGCCTTTCAAACTTATTTAGCGAATAAAGTGCGATTGGTAGATTGCGTTGGCCAGCATCTTGTTCGTGCCATACCAGTACCCTCTAAACTGCGTATTGTCGGTAAAGCCAATGACAACGCCGCGACCCATTTTTTGAGTCGTCACAGCAGTTGATTCAGCCATTAGCGCAACCATTCTTTTGTCACTAAACCCAGCCATAAGAGGTTCATCAGTGTAGCGCGCAGGCGTTATAAAGGGTGAACTACTGGCCTCCACTATCATATTATTGGTTTTAAACATGGGCAGTGTGTCGTCATCATAGCCATAGAACAATGGATGAGTATTGTCGATATTGGCTTCAAACACAGCGCCAGCAACCAACTTACTGGCGTATAACGATGCGCCATCTTTATAGCTTAGTCCGCTTTCATCGAACGCGTTATCAATACTCTCTCGACTAACAATTTCTACGTCTAACCATTTATGTTGAGCGAAATAACGCAACGCGGATTTCTGCCCCACGATCACGCCACCGGCTTTTACCCAGTCTTCAATTTTTGCTCTGTCGCTTTCCGTAAAACTATAGCGTCCGCTTGGAAACAAAATATGTGTGTAGTTGATACTAGGATCACTAAGCGCCCTGAGCAAATGTTGTTGCTCAACAATACTGGCAGGCAACCCTACCTTTGTATCGAAGTAATGCCACATTTCCCCGACTTCGTACTCGCTAGTACCTTCGCCTCCCACAATCAATACTTGTGGCAAGGTAACGGGTGCCATGCTTCGGCTACCCAAATCGTGCCCTGTGGGTGTTAACCCACTGCGCAAACTAAACACAGGCACCTGAAGTTGCTGTTGCGCATCGCGCAAAATGGCCTTCAAGTTTTCTGGCTGACCCAGTCCTTTCGGCACAACTATGCTGCCAGGCTGAAGATCAATGCTGTTGCCATCGTATTTAATAGCGGAAAACGCTTCTTCACTACTACGCACCTTAACGCCAGCTTCCAATAGCGTTTGCAGCATGGCTGGCGCATAAAATTGCTGCCATGAAAACGCATACGCGTATGCGTCTGGGTGAATATCATTAAGTGCTGGTTGTGCAAGTGCGGTGTTGTCGCTAAGTTTTAGGCTTCGCGCATCGCCTCTATCTAAAGGCGCGTAATCCAAATTGAAAGCCAAAGCCAAATTCCACGTTGATACATCGTAAAACGTGTTGTTCTCAAACGACGTTTGGGTAGAGAAAATTGACTTTACTAAACGGTATTGAGGCTGATTTGAAGGAATATAAATCGCGCTACCTGCACCATAGCGAACTTTGCTTACTTCAACATCTTTTGTTAATACATCGTAATTAATGTGATGCTGTTCAAGCAATGCAACAAATGCGTTAAAGCGAGCTGTGTCATTCGATGCACTAACAACAAAACCTACCTGCTCATCCTTTTCAGCCAGTGACTGTGTGCTCTTAACAAAACCCGATTGATAATCGAGAATAGCAGCCTTATTTGCCAAGGCGCCTCTAAAAGTACTTAAAGACGTAGTAATTTGATTTGCTATAGTGTCTTTGAAGGCAAGCTTGCCATTAATAGAGTCCTGAATGTGGCCCCGTGAGCTTGCTTGCTCAAAAAGAATACCCACACTGCCGTGTAAATCTGGATAGGTCGAGCCTTTGCCTGCGTAGAAATCGTCAAACGCTTCTTGGGTAAAATAGAGTTCCCCTTGCTCATCAAACGCGGCAGCGTGATACTGGGCAAGCGCTTCTGTTAGCGTTACATTCTCATCAGGCGTCAGTGGATTTTTACGCGAGCGCACACCAGGCTGGAAAAAATAGGTGCTGTCTGTCCCCATTTCATGAAAATCGGTGAGTATATGTGGGCGCCATTTATGAAACTGTTTTATTCGCGCCTGCGACTCTGGGTGCGCCAGCAATAGCCAGTCGCGGTTTAAATCAAACCAGTAATGATTTGTTCTGCCTGACGGCCAACCTTCATCGTGTTCACGATGTCGACTGTCAGAAACCAGCTGCTTGCCCTTGTGCATATTTGCCCACTGAGCGAATCGAGAAAGCCCATCGGGGTTGAAAGACGGATCAAGCAGCACAATATTGTTATTCAACAAGGCATCAATTTCTTTACCCTCAGCCGCGGCCAAATAATAAGCCAACGCAAGTGAAGCATTGGTTCCGGAAGGCTCGTTACCGTGAATACTGTAGCCCATGTAGAAAATTAGGGGAGCATCGCTACCTACTTTCTTGCCGCTTTCCATTGCATCGATGTGTTGCTGCCTCATCGCCTCAATATTGTTTCTATTTGAGGGCGCTGTGATTGTCAGTAACAGAAGTGGGCGGTTTTCGTGAGTACGGCCGGTTTCTTCAATGGTGATACGGTCAGACTTCTCGGCAAGTAGCTTCATATAATTGACAACTTGGTCGTGACGCACATGCCACTCGCCTATGTTGGCGCCAAGTATCGCTTCAGGCGTGGGAATAGCTGGGTTGTAGGAGACAGTGTCAGGTAAGTATGCTGTCACCGGCTGCCCGCCTACATCAGGTGCAATAGTAACAGTTGAAGCAGAGGCGGGTTGTGCTAATGATTTCTGACTGGCTGTTGCCCCAAAGGCGATGGTACCAAGGGCTAATAATGAAACGAGTGAGAATGGATTCTTTCTGGCGGAGTAATGCAATTTCGCGAACATAGCGCTTCCCGTCTTGTTGTTATGGTTGAGAATAGTGGCGACGTGCACGCCTCTCAACAAATTCGATTCACTGGAATAATTTATTTAATTAATACCTGACTGTTTTACTCAGGTAAATTTGATACAATAATCCAAATTTCAAAATATGTAGGACTTGCTGATGATAACTATATCAGAAGAAGCCCAGGCTCACTTCGTAAAACTGTTGAGTAAACAAGAGTCTGGCACGAATATTCGTGTATTCGTCGTAAATCCAGGCACTTCGTCGGCTGAGTGTGGCGTGTCCTATTGCCCACCAGACGCGGTTGAAGAGACGGATACCCGTTTGCCATTTAATGGTTTCGATGCGGTTGTAGATGAAGAAAGCGCGCCTTATTTAGAGGAAGCGGAAATTGACTACGTTACCGATCAAATGGGCTCACAGTTAACCCTAAAAGCACCTAACGCTAAAGCGCGTAAAGTGTCTGACGACGCACCATTGATTGAGCGAATTAACTACATGATTGAGTCGGAAATCAATCCTCAGTTAGCGAGCCATGGTGGCAATGTTGTATTGACAGAACTAACTGACGACGGCTACGCCATACTCCAGTTCGGTGGCGGCTGTAATGGTTGCTCAATGGTAGACGTAACGCTTAAAGAAGGTATTGAGAAGCAAATGGTCGAGCAATTCGCTGGCGAGCTTAAGGGCGTGCGCGATGCGACTGAGCACCAGGCGGGTGAGCACTCTTACTACTAAGCGTAATATTGCACTTGCTTGAGTGCATATCTCGATAACTATCTCATGCTAAAGCAAGACATTCACAAAAGCTGGCAACGATTCAAAATAGGTCTATCTATTTTCGTTGTCGGCGTCTTGCTGTTGTTTACCTTAAGTGAACTTCATATCACGCTGCATTACCTGAGCCTTCTTATATTATTTGTCGGTTTCGCTATCGCCATGTTGGGTTACTGGGGAATTTTTATTCATCGTTTTTCGTTTATAAAAAACAAAAAGCCACCGCCTAAATTCTGATTACTTCCGGCTCTACGCCATACCTTCTTGCCCTATTCTTTATGTAAGCCAGTCGCTTGCACTCAGTTTTACCCATACGCCATACTCTACATTACGCAGCTGTCTCCCGTTTATTTATGTTCGCCTAGCGCTCGTCTCGGGTTACAGGTAGATTAAAGGTTGTGCAAAGTGCCTATCAAATTAAAAGGGAGCTGTGGTGAATACAACAAAGAAGCTGGGCCTGCTTGGCGGAATGAGTTGGGAATCAACGGTCAGTTACTATCAAGCCATAAACCGTGGTGTAAATGCTCGACTTGGCGGCCTTCACAGCGCACCGCTGATAATAAGCAGCGTTGACTTTGCCCACATAGAGCAACATCAGCATAAAGGAGAATGGGATAAAACCGCCGATATACTGATCCGCGAGGCGAAGCACTTAGAAACTGCGGGTGCAAAAGCCATATTAATTTGTACCAATACCATGCACAAAGTAGCAGCTGACATAGAGCAGAAAATCACCATTCCACTTATTCACATTGCCGACGCTACGGGGTACGTGTTGCAACAAGATAGGATTAAAAAAGTTGGGCTACTGGGCACCCGTTTCACCATGGAACAAACCTTTTACATATCCCGTCTTGAAGAGATTTTTGGCATTGAGGTTATTACTCCAAATGCCCAACATCGAGACACGGTTCATAACATTATTTATGAACAATTATGCAAGGGCGTGATTTGTGTTAAATCCCGTAACGCGTATATTGACATTATTGATGAACTGGCAGCCAAGGGGGCTGAAGGCATCATTTTAGGCTGCACAGAAATTGCCTTATTAGTTCAACAACATCACACCAAAGTTAAGTTATACGATACTACCGCTATCCATGCTTCAGCTGCGGTAGATTTTGCATTAGCTCCCTATAGCGTTAGCAAAGGGCAAGTAGCGAAACACACATAACCTAACTTTGATAAAAGGGAATTGGCCCTACTATTTTTAGAGGACACAGCTATGTTTAGCCACGTAATGATTGGTGCGAACGACCTTGAAGCATCAAAGAAATTCTACGATGCCATATTAGGAGTATTAGGACACGAACCAGGCGTTTTTGATGAATACGGACGAGTGTTTTACTACACGTCTAAAGGCATTTTAGCACTAACAAAACCGATTAATGGCGAAGCAGCCACACACGGTAATGGCACCACGCTCGGCCTTGCCGCTCGAACACCAGACATCGTTGATGAATGGCATAAAGTAGGAAGCGAGAATGGGGGCGTACCATGCGAGGACCCACCGGGTATTCGTGGCAACGGCGAACGCCAACTGTATCTTGCTTATCTGCGAGACCCAGCGGGCAACAAGCTCTGTGCCACGCACATCGTAAAAAAATAGCTGAAGTGCTGCCTGCTTAAATCATCACGCTCTTTTTGCAGGCTATTCGCTTTTAGCGGTCTATTTGGCCCAAAGCCCTTTGAATAATAGCCCTTTGAATAATAGCCCTTTGGGTAATGCCTAGTTATGTCTACATATAAGCCCTAGCCAAGCGAAACAGCATAGGCGTTACTGTCTGGCCGCTCAATATCCTAAACGGGTTTCGCCTTTTCTCTTCTTTGCACTTTGCACTATACATTGTTGCTAGATGAATTAACCTTGAACCAGTAAAAGCGCAGCTAACAGAGGGAATATGACACCTGAAGAAACTGGCAAGGCCTACGACACCATTACACACCTTTGGACTCGTCCTGAATTTAATCAGAAAAATGGGTTAACCGCCTACCAAAAAGCATTGTCATTTTTAGCGGACACCCCATCACAAGAGCCTGATACGGTGCCTAGCGAAGCGCTTGATAAGGGAGAAGCGCTTGATAAGGGAGAAGCGCTTGATAAGAGTGAAGCGCCTAATAAGGGAGAAGCGAGCAATAAAGACAAACCAAAGAAACGAGGTTACGCACTAGACATAGGTTGCGGATGCACCAATCGTTTTGTTCCGATTATCGAAAGCGCAGGGCTAGCTTACGAAGGCATTGATGTTTCCAAAGATATGCTGGCCATTGCGACGTCCCAATTACCCGCTCATACCTTCTATTGCGCCGACGTGTGTACATTCACTATCCCCAAGCACTATTCGTTTATTAGCGCTTGGGATAGCTTTTGGCATATTCCCCTAACGCAGCAAGAGCCTTTGCTTAAGAAGCTAGTGGATCACTTAGACGATGACGGAGTGTTGCTTTTTAGCTGTGGAGGTACAGATGAAAGCGGCCAACACACAAACGAAGTGATGGGCCCAGAAGTCTACTACGCCTCGCTGGGGCTACATAGATACATAGAAGTATTGATAGAAGCAGGCGGGTTTGTTCGTCACGTTGAATTCGATCAGCACCCTGAACTACACACTATTATCATTGTGCAAAAAAGAACCGCGCAAAAAACACAGTAGCAAAAAAATAATACTGAATGATGCCCTAGAAAAACTGAGAGAGTCAGCGTGTTCAGCACGCCTTCCCTAAGTAAGGTCAGCGAAGCGTTTTAAAACACTAGCTTTGCGGTGTCGCTAGCTCACCGCGTTTATCTAAACGATAAAAGCTCCAGGCCAATGTCACACCGCGAGCGAGTAAAAAGGCAAGGAGAGCATACCAAAGGCTGACGTTACCCTGATCTTGCGTGAGATACCAAACGGGGAAATACACCCCTAACGCACTTATTATCATGGTATTTCTCATTGCGCTGGCTCGGGTAAGACCAACAAATACGCCATCGTACAAAAAACACCAATGCGCTAATAGAGGAAGTAATACCATTAGACCAAGATAAGGTAGCGCAGCTTTTACAATGTTACTATGTTCGGTAAGCAGCGCGATAATGGCCTCACCGCCAGCGAAAAATATCAAGCTATAAATAAGGGCAAAAATACTCGACCAGACTAAGCCTTGGTAGGTGCGTCGTTTCACTTCGCTGCTGTCAGACGCCCCCTTGGCTTCACCCACCAGCGCTTCCACACCATAGGCTATGCCATCAAGTCCCAATGCAATAAGAACAAAGAACTGCATGAGTATGGCATTGACGGCCGCCGACGTTTCGCCGTAACGGGCACCTTGAATGGTGAGAAACGCTAAGCAGCCCTGTAATGCTAAGTTACGCAATAGCATGTCACCATTAAGCTTCATCAGTACCTTCCGAGCTGCACGGTTAAACCACGATGCACTCACCGCGACACCGCCAACGCGCTTAAACGCCACCGCTAGCGCCATTATAGCCATGGTATACTCAGCGATAACACTGGCCAGCGCCACGCCTGCTACAGACAAACCAAGCCCGAACACAAATACTACATCGAGTCCCGCATTCAATAAATTTCCCACAATTTGAATAGCCATGACGCTACGCGTTTTTTGCTGCCCTACTAACCATCCAACTAATGCCAGATTAAGCATGGCAGCTGGTGCGCCCCATACCCGCGTCGAAAAGTAGTCTTGAAGATGCAGGGCAACTTCACTGTTTGGCTGAGTTAAAGCTAAGCCTATAGACAAGATAGGAGATTGAAGAGCAAGTACCACTGCCCCCAGCACTAGAGCAACCGCCACCGTTTGCCACAGCACTTTTGCTGACTCTAATGTATTGTTCGGTGAGCCTTTAGCTTGTGCACTCAAGCCTGTTGATGACATGCGAAGAAACCCGCACACCCAGTATATTTGCGTTAAGATAAGTGCGCCCACCGAAGCCCCTGCAAGCATGGCTGGTAAAGACATGTGTCCCAAAACCGCGGTATCCACCAAACCTAATAGAGGCGTAGTAATATTCGCTAAGATCATGGGAAGCGCTAACGCCAACAGACGGGAATGGTCGTCAAAAAAGGAGCGCTGAGTTAGTTGGGCAGGGGACATAAATGATCTCAGTAGGGGTTAATTTCGCTATATACTATCAACCTATGCAGCGGCATAAGTGAAATGCGTACCAGCTTGACCATGTATAAGATTGGCCAAGTCGCATTATTTGGAGTTTACCATGCTATTGAATTTGATTAGGCACTCAGTGGATGATGATATGAAAACCAACAATGTAATTCAAAATAGAACGACGAGTCGTACGCGTTTGAAGATCTTATCTTCAATGCTTGCGGGAATTTTCAATGTTTTGTTGGTATCACCTAGCATTGCTTCAGGCTCAGATGCAAACCCTGTTGCTGATGCGATTTCCACTACAAAGGAACAAAGTGGTAGTAACATCGACTCTAGTCTTAGCACCACGCCTAACGCCGCCATTTTGCTTTATCACCATGTGTCGTCTTCAACACCAGCCAGTACCAGTATTTCGCCTGAAGCCTTTAAATCGCACATGGAATACTTGGACGCACACCACACTGTTGTTTCGCTTCAGGACGTTGTTTCTGCGATACAACACAACACTACACTGCCAGAAAATGCGGTTGCGATTACGTTTGACGATGGCTACGCAAACATTTTAGACAATGCTCACCCAATACTGGCTGACCTAGGTTTTCCCTATACCGTGTTTATCAACCCTGATGAAATTGGCGTAGGTCCTAAGCAGCTAACATGGGAGCAAGTTATTGCTATGCATAACGATGGCGTTGTTTTTGCCAACCACACGCTAGACCACCTTCATATGCTAAACGGTGAGCAAGCAATGGGCGAGCGCGCATGGCTGGAGAAAGTTTGGCAGAACGTAGAAAGTGCTGAAAAGAAGATTGAAGATAAACTGGATATTAGCCTTAAATATTTAGCGTACCCGTTTGGTGAATACAACACGGCGCTCGCTAATAAGCTCAAAGCTGAAGGTTACATTGGATTCGGGCAGCATTCCGGGGCTGTGGGCCCATCTAGCGACATGCAGGCACTACCTCGCTTCCCCGCGGCCGGTCCTTACGCCAATTTGGCAACGCTAAAGACCAAGCTTAATAGTCTTGCCATGCCAGTGACGCAAAGTTCACATAAAGACCCTCGTATGACAGCGCGAAACCTGTCATCGCCCATTAGTTTAACGATAGACAGTGACGATGTTCGCCTTACACAAGTAAATTGTTTTTTCGGCGGCGACCCTATCGAGACTAGCCGAGAAGAAAATGTGCTTACGTTTACCCTTGATGAAACACTTCCGGTAGGACGTTCACGTGTGAATTGTACAGCACCGTCTAATGCGCAATCAGGGCGTTATTATTGGTACTCTACGCCCTTCTTTGTGGCAGATGAGAACGGCAATTACCCAGACTAGGGCATGTCGGACAGGCCATGAAGAAAATTGGGCCCTAGCCCGTATTGGTTGGCGTCACACCTACATAAGAAAACGTTTAACTAAATAGACCGAGCAAAGCGGATAAAGCCTTTATTAATAGACTCTTCTACAAAGTCATGGCGTTGATAAAAACGGATAGCCGACACATTTGATACTTCAACATCAAGCACAAGCTTACGTTTTTTGAGCTTTTTCGCGCGCACCTGCATCGCATCTACCAGCATGGAGCCAACTCCAGTTCGTCGGGCGCTCTCTTCAACCGAAAGGTGACCAATCATAAGCTCTGTATTGGTCGGGGGCGTGAGGTTTACCGCTACCGTTTGGTTACGCATGAGCACTGTCATCGCCTCGTCAAGGGTAAAGTATGACGTAATGCTATCAAGGGTAGCCCTATCGAACGCAGCACCCAGTTTGCTATGCCAAGCAGTTACCACACCTAACACTTCTTCACCGCTACACGCCACCCAGTGATTCTTAAAGCCATATTGGCCGCCACCGAGTTCCCATGCATGAGAGAGGTAACCCTCGGCCGTTTTATTTTTATTATGTCCAAAAATAGACGTTAATAATGACTGCGCCGCATTCAATATGAGCGGCGTAGTTTGCGCAGCATCAGATGCCGCACCTTGCCTAATTTCTATTTTCATATTACTGCTTCGAGATAATTATCGGCATATCTGCCAATATTTGCTGAGAATCACTTATCGATAGCTTTCCTGGCTCTCTTTTTGGTTTGAATCTTCCTATCACCCTAGCTTCAGGGTCGACAAGTACGACAGATGCACTGTGATCAACTAAATAGTTGGGGTTATCGGTACTTTCAGCAATGGCATACATCATTCCTAAATTACGTACAAATGGGAATAGTGCCTTGTGCTCTCCGGTAACGGCAATGAACTCCTTATTAAAGTAGCTCACATACTCTGAAAGTCTTTCAATTGAATCGCGATTTGGATCAACGGATACAAAAACAATACGAATAGGTTCGACACTATTTAGTGCTTTTAGTTCAGTATATATACCGTTCAGTTCAGCCATGGTAGTTGGGCAAATATCGGGGCAGAAGGTATAGCCCACAAACACTAAGCTCCACTGCCCTTCAAGCGACGAATTATCAAACACTTCACCTTCATGAGATGTAAGTGAAAACGGTGATAATGCTCTCGGCTCTGGGTAAGTCTGAAAGTATTCAGGCTGACTTTTAACATTTGGGGGCGCAATATACAGCGCCCCTACGATGCCTGCACATAGCGCTAAAAATGCAACAAGGCCGACGGTAGTTCGTTGATTCATAAACTCAGTGGTATGTAGTGATCTAAGAGTAATACAACAAACAATACCATGAGATGAATAATTGAAAACCTAAAAGTTTTCATTGCAGTTTGTGGCTCTGCATCGAATTTTAACTTTAATGCATAGTATAGAAACCCAATGTTAAGCACACTTGAGCCAATCAAATAAATGAGATCGCTCATGCCTGTCAGATAGGGCAGCAAACATACAAGCCCCAACAATACTGTATACAGCAACACTGACGTTTTCGTAAATGATACACCGTGGGTTACTGGCAGCATGGGCACCTTCGCTTTGGCGTAATCTTTTTCTCTATGAATAGCGAGCGCCCAAAAATGCGGCGGCGTCCAGGTAAAGATAATCAGCACTAACAGCAAGGCATGGGCATGTATTTCCCCGGTAACCGCGGTCCAACCTAGAAGCGGTGGAGCAGCCCCTGCTAAACCGCCAATCACGATATTTTGCGGTGTCGCTCGCTTTAAATACATCGTGTAGATAAACGCGTAGCCTACTAAACTTGCCAAGGTTAACCACGCGGTTAGCATATTCACAAAAAGAGCCAACACCACAAATCCAACCACACCTAAAACGCCTGCAAACCACAGCGCGTTGTTTACGCTAACCTTGCCTTTTGCGACGGGGCGATTAAATGTACGCGCCATCACACTATCTATCTTATGGTCGACAACGTGATTAATAACGGCAGCAGACGCAGACAACATACCAATACCCAATAAGCCACAGATAAGTACGGTTGCGTTTACCCACGTAGGCGTAGCTAAACACATGCCTACTAACGCGGTTAATAGCAACAACATGACGACATTAGGCTTAGTCATTTCATAGTAATCTCGCCACGTGACTACATTATGCTGACGTGAAGTACGCGCATGTAAAGAAACCGATTTAGCCATGGAAACCTCCTGGAGCTTTAGGGAGAATATGAGAAGACGTAGACGCGCTTAAAGGGTCGTGCAAAGGCGCTTCGTGGATGCTAAATGCACCTGCCCCCTGCAGTGATTTCGAACTTGAGAACGAGCCTGTATTACGTTTTTCTGTACCGAAAACGTTATCGTTTTCTAGTACCAGAAATACGGTAAAAATGAGGTTGAGCAGGGAAAGAAGTAACACAGCTGCTACCGCGTTATGCATTACAGCAACAGCCAGTGGCAGCATAAAGATTATATTGCTAAGCCCTAATGCTACTTGCGTGCACAATGCTACCAACATAAACGCTCCCACATACTTCTGTTTACTTGTAGTGTGGCGGCTTACCAACACACTTACACCTAGTGCTAGTAAGTATAAAAACGTGATGACCGCGCCAAGCCGATGGACAATATGCATGGTAACGCGTTCGCCGTAATCGTGAGCACCAAACTCATAGTTGTCTGCATCAGGCACACTGAATGCACCCGCCATATCAATTCTTTCCTGCCAACCGCTTTCACAGACCGGCATTTCCGTACAGGCTAACGCGGCATAATTGGCAGAAGTCCATCCACCAAGAGCAATCTGTGTAACAAGCACGCCAAGCCCAATGAAGGCGAAAAGTTTAAGGTTTCGCTGAAAGACCTTGGCTTGAGGTAAGTCGGTAATACCCTGATCATGCATAGCTGACGCTATGGGCGCTTGTTTAGTTTTCGATGCATCGCCTGCAGTGTTGCGCAAGCGGAGGTAGAGAATAAATAGGCAAGAGAGTACAGAGAAGCCCCCCAGCAAATGCCCCATAACTACGATGGGAAGCAGATTGAGCGTCACGGTCCACATACCAAGTGCTGCCTGGAAGATAACGAGTCCCAGCAGTAACAGAGGTAGTTTAACGGGCGTGCCTTTGTCGCGCTGCCGAATAGCAATAATGGCAATAGCCAGTACACACAGCCCCAGCGTTCCAGCAAAATAGCGGTGAATCATTTCATTCCACGCTTTAAATGCCTCAACTGGACGTTCGGGAAAAGCCGCGTTGGCTTGTGCCACTTTTTCCTCACTCAAAGGCACGGTTAAATTACCGTAGCATCCAGGCCAGTCGGGGCATCCTAGCCCAGCATCGGTCAAACGGGTATAAGCACCTAAAATAATAACCACTGCCGCCAAAAAAATACTGAATAGGGTTAATTTTTTCATGGCCATTATCCTATACGCGATAATTTAAGAAGCTTTCTCATATCTGCCAGCATGTTGCGGCTTTCCATCACGGCGTCTTTTCTATCGTCTTTAATGTCGTAAAAGAGCATGGCGTTATTTTGCGTATCAACAATATAAACACTGCTAGAGGCAAGCGCCGTTGGTGTAGTAACGGGTAAGGTTTCAACAAAAGGGTAGTCTTCTAGCGCGGCTATCGCAGTTTGGTCGCTTGAAGCTGTAGTAACGACCACTGCTTGAGCACGGTCCGATTCTTTACCTAACGCAAGCCACACTTGGTTAATGCTAAAAAGTGCGTTCTCGCACACTGCGTCACATTCACTTGGCATCACATATAATAAACGCCATTTAGGTTCCGCGTTTTCTAAAAGCGCACTCATGTCGATGGTCGGCGCGAGCAGCTGACCTTTATTAGTCGCGCCTTTAGTAAACCAATCGTTATCAAGTGCGAGCTTTGCCAAGACAACAGGCAAAACAAACACGGCTACCATAATAATTAATGTTTTTTTCGAAGCAGCATTACTCATAACTACGTCCTTTCTTACTAATTGCAAAGCCGCCAATGGCTGCAGCGGCAATGGCTAAACCAAACCATTGAACTGCATAGCCAAGGTGCTTTTCAGGAGACATTACGACGGCCTGATGTTCACGAATAAACGCAGGGTCAGGCGTGGTAAGGTGAAGAATAAAGGGTAAAAGTTTGCGCTCTAAGGCGTTGCTTAGTGCAGGGAATTCTATATGTTGTACCAGCGCGGGGCTTTGCGACAAAGCCATGTTGGTTTCTTTCACTAAGGGGTTGTTACCCGGCACGCTAAGCACGCCGATTAATTCACGCGTTTGGCTTGTAAAACTTATATCCGGTAGCGTGCGCGTTAAGTCTGGCGCAGGCACCCAGCCAAAGTTAACCAATAGCCACCCGACATTGGTATTTACCGGTACGATGACATCGAAACCCACCCGCTGATTGTGAATCTGATTATCTAAAAGCAACACATGGTTAGCGTCTATTGCGCCGCTGAACGATACGGTAATATCCCGAGGATCATCATGAGATAACGCCTCTTCTAAACTCAAGGTTCCATTACTTTGCTTTTGCGCTATGCTAGCTAAGCGTTGTTGCTTTTGGACCATGCGATCAAGTTGCCAGTACCCTAAACCGCACATAATCGCCACACTAAAGCCCGTGAGTAACCAAGGAATAACGTGGCGAGTGCGAGAAAACATGATTATTTCGCACCATGCAAAATTAGAATAAAAACAGAGGTGAATATGTTGATAAAAATAGTCCTTGTTGCGTTGGTGCTGTACATGATTGTGAATTTGTTCATGGCGATGCGAATCATGATGAAAAATGACACGTCTAAGGGCCCTATGAGTAAGTACATTGGTCGACGAGTGCTCACTTCTGCCGTCATTGTTATTATTATTCTTATCGCTATTGGTACCGGTTTAATTACCCCAAACCCAAGGCCTTACTGAGTTTGGGGCTCCCTTTTAAAGTACGTAAACAAAGATGTAGAGCATGACCCACACTACATCTACAAAGTGCCAGTACCAGCTCCCCGCCTGAAACGCGAAGTGGTTTTCAGGCGTGAAATGGCCTTTCAAGACCCTAAAAAACAATACAATTAGAATGATGGTGCCGAGGGTCACATGCATGCCGTGAAACCCTGTGAGCATAAAGAAGGTGTTGCCGTAAATGCCTGACTGAAGCGTAAGCCCCAAGTCGCGATACGCATGTATGTACTCTTCTACCTGTAAGAACAAGAACCCACATCCAAGTAAGATAGTGATACCCAGCATTAGGGTTAGCTGTTTGCGTTTGTTTTGCTCTAGTCCCACATGAGCGAAGTGAAGTGTAATAGATGAGATAAGCAAAATAACCGTGTTGATAGTGGGCAAACCCGCAGCACTCATTTCCTGTGTGGTAGTGCCGCCTGGCGTTGACACCAGCGGCCACATGGCCTCAAAGGTCGGCCATAAGACTTCATTGGTCATAGCGTTATTCGATGCGCCACCAAGCCACGGAACGGAAATAAATCTCGCGTAGTAAAGAGCACCAAAAAACGCAGCGAAAAACATCACTTCTGAAAATATAAACCAGCTCATACCTTGTCGATATGAGCGCCCCAGCTGGTCGCTATAAAGCCCGGCCATAGATTCGTCAATTTGATTTTTAAACCAGCCAACAAGCATAACCAACAACACGGCTATTCCCGCTAGAAGAATATGACCGCCATAGCCGGTTTCGCCTTTAGTTGCCTGCACCACATAATTTCCTGCGCCAACGGCGATAAGAAATAGAGCAACGGCCCCTACAATGGGCCATGGACTTTGTGCGGGTACATAATATTTTTGGTATTCGTGATTCTGTACTTCGGTTTGCATTTTCATCTCCTTATCCCTTCGGCTTATTCGCCAGCTGATGGTGTGGAAGCCATAAAGGGATTCGGTGTTGTTGTTAGGTCACTGGCTCGCGCTGTGACGTCATAGAGTGTGTACTGCAAGGTAAAAAACGTGATTTCTTCAGGTAACTGAGGGTCTACATAAAACTGCATGGGCATATAGGCTTCACTACCCGCTTCTAATGGCTGCTGATTGAAGCAGAAGCATTCAGTCTTGTTCAGGTAGAGTGCTGCCGTTCCGGGGGATACAGAGGGAATGGCCTGAGCTACGATATTGCTTGATGCAGGGTTTCTCACATAAAACGACACCGTGTTAAGTTCGCCAGGGTGTACTTTCACGCGCTTAGTTTCAGCACGAAACTCCCAGGGCATACCGGTATTTGTGCGAGTAATAAACTCGACGGTCACTTCTCGCGACTCATCAATCTCAACCGATTGATAAACCGCGGCCGTGCCTTCGGTTTTTCCGTTAATTCCTGTAACGTCGCAAAATACGTCGTACAAGGGAACAAGGGCAAAGCCGAAGCCAAACATGCCAATGACAATAGCAACAAGTTTGATAACCATCTTGTTATTTGCACTTTGCTGTGACATCACGTGACCTCCGGGTAAATCTAAAGGTGAAGGTTGATAAACGCTTGTTTAACCGCTTATCTCCCTCACCACCTGCAATGTGTGAATGTCATTCCCGTCAGCTTTTGCCGATTGAAAGGAATGACCAATTCACAACTCCACCTACCGTTACTTAACGACAGGTGGTGTTTCAAACGTGTGATAAGGAGCGGGTGATGGAATTTCCCATTCCAATCCTTCTGCGCCGTCCCAAACTTGCGCCGATACCGGCTCACCTTGCTTTTTGCACGCTTTTATAAGCAGAGCAAGAAAAATGAGCTGAGATAAACCGAATGCGAAACCACCCAAGCTTATCCATTTGTTAAAATCAGCGAACTGTAATGCGTAGTCAGGAATACGACGCGGCATTCCAGCCAAACCAACAAAGTGCATAGGGAAGAACAGCACATTGACCGATACCAGTGAGCACCAGAAATGCCATTTAGCTAAGGTTGTGTCGTACATTTTGCCTGTCCATTTAGGCAACCAGTAATACACGGCTGCCATGATAGAAAAGACCGCGCCAGTTACCAGTACATAGTGGAAATGGGCTACGACGAAATATGTATCGTGATATTGGAAGTCTACAGGGGTGATCGCCAACATTAATCCTGACAACCCACCAATGGTAAACAGTACAATAAAGGCAATAGCAAACATCATAGGCATTTCAAAACTTAGAGAACCACGCCACATGGTCGCTACCCAGTTAAACACTTTTACCCCAGTTGGCACCGAGATAAGCATGGTGGCAAACATGAAAAACATTTCCATGTACACCGGCATGCCCGTAGTAAACATATGGTGGGCCCACACGACAAAAGAGAGCAGGGCAATAGACGCCGTGGCGTACACCATAGACGCGTAACCAAACAGCTGCTTTCTAGAAAAGGTAGGAACAATTTGCGAGATAATGCCAAAAGCGGGCAAGATCATTATGTAAACTTCAGGGTGCCCGAAGAACCAGAAAATATGCTGGAACATAACCGGGTCGCCGCCACCAGCAGCATCAAAAAAGCTGGTGCCAAAGAACTTATCCGTTAACACCATGGTAACCGCACCGGCGAGCACTGGCATTACCGCAATCAGCAAGAACGCTGTGATAAGCCACGTCCATACAAACAGCGGCATTTTCATCCAGGTCATGCCTGGCGCACGCATATTAAAGATGGTCACAATCACGTTAATCGCACCCATAATGGATGAAATACCCATGATGTGAACAGAGAACACAAACAATGCTGTCGAATCGCCACTGTAAGTCGTTGAAAGGGGTGCGTAGAAAGTCCAACCAAAAGCAGGGCCGCCACCTTCCATAAAGAGCGAACTCAGTAGAATGAGAAAGGCACCAGGTAAAATCCAGAAGCTCCAGTTATTCATGCGCGGTAACGCCATGTCAGGGGCGCCAATCATCATTGGAATAAGCCAGTTTGCGAGCCCAGTAAAGGCAGGCATTACTGCACCAAATACCATGATAAGTCCGTGTACCGTGGTCATTTGGTTAAAGAAGTTTGGTTCTACAATTTGCAGACCAGGTTGGAATAGTTCAGCGCGGATCACCATGGCCATCGCACCACCAACTAAAAACATGATAAAGGCAAACCACAGGTAAAGTGTGCCTATGTCTTTATGGTTAGTAGTAAACAACCAGCGCGTTATCCCTTTAGGAATATGGTCGTGGTGTTCATGATCATCATGTAGGTGATCGCCACGTGCGTGACCGCTATGAGGCGCAGAGGTATCAGGCGAAATAACTTCAGTTGCTTTGCTCATTTTTCTGCTCCTAGTTTCCGTTTGCCACTGCATTGACGTCTTTGGCCTGCACCATGTCGCCAGTGTTATTGCCCCAGGCATTGCGCTCATAAGTCACTACCGCTGCAATTTCTTTAAGGCTTAGCATTTTGCTAAACGCCTGCATAGCCGTACCCGACTTACCGTGAAGTACAATATCAATGTGACCTTGCTGATCTTCTAACGCCATTTTGCTGCCCTTTAATGCTGGGAACACGCCAGGTAAACCTTCACCATTTGGCATATGGCAAGCTGCGCAGGTGGTGTTGTAAACACGCTCGCCAACTTTCATTAACTCATCCATCGACATGTTCATAGAAAGTAGGCGTTGCTCTTCTTCTTTCGCTTTGCGAACAATTTCTTCTTGTTCGCCCATCCATTTATCAAATTCCGCAGGCTCTTTAGCAATCACCACAACCGGCATATAGCCGTGGTCTTTTCCACAAAGCTCTGCGCACTGTCCGCGATAAATACCAGGCTCATTCACCTTGGCCCAAGACTCGTTAATAAAACCGGGGTTGGCATCTTTTTTCACAGCAAAATCAGGAACCCACCAAGAGTGGATCACGTCGTCTGAAGTAATAAGAAAGCGTACTTTTTTTCCAGTAGGAATAACCAATGGGCGGTCAACTTCCAGCAGGTAGTTATCTGTTTTCTGAAATTTGTTTTCTATTTGCTCGCGCTGAGTGGCGAGTAAAGAATAAAACTCTACGTCGCTATCCATGTACTTGTAATGCCATTTCCATTGAGAGCCTGTTACTAACACCGTCATGTCAGGCTCAGACGTGTCTTCCATAGCAATTAGGGTATTCGCTGCGGGTACCGCCATGAAAATAAGAATAAGGAAAGGAATAACGGTCCAAGCAATTTCAACCTTCACGTTCTCATGAAAATTTGCTGGCTTCGCGCCACGGGACTTTCTGTGCAGATACATCGAGGCAAACATAACCCCAAACACTACAACAGCAATGCCAACGCATATAAAAAACATCAGCATGTGGAGGTCGTAAACCTGACCACTGATGTCGGTGGCACCGCGTCTTAAATTAAGTGAAGAAGCCTCTTCACTGACTTCTTGGGCAAGAAGCAAAGGAGAAAAAAGCAAAAACGGTATTGTTGAACACCATTTTGCGAAAACGGTCGTTAGTTGTTTCACTCAGCACCTCCGTAATAGCAAGACCAAAAACGCTGATTATTTTGCGCGATGCCCTACCAAATGGTTTGCGAACGATTGACCCATCACCTCAACTTGTAAAACAAATTTAGAGTCATTGTTATTATTTTGTTAATCTCTGTCTAAGAATTGCGCAATAATGCCGTGCCGTCTAGTCTTTTCTGTTAAAAATTTAACGAAGCGTTCAATTTTTAATCATTTGCCGTGGCAGCCTTACGTTACATATTGGATGGAAAAAGAAATGAGCATGTACTAAGCGAGGATGAAATCAAACGCACATTTTGAACAACCCAAAGGTTCTATGAGCAATCATTTGACCATAAAATCAACAACTAATAGGTTGTAAATATTTATTTTCAAACAGACTTTAAAATAATGAATGCATATTCAGTAGTTCATTCACGGGCAAAATACGCTTAATACGTTTTCTGACAGTTTTGGTTGGGTTCATTTTTTAAAAGCGTGCTTGTACACCCTAACTCCAGAAAACTGGTAGAAATAAAGCAATAAAAGGCATAAAAAAAGCGGCTAGTGCGCCGCTTTTCGTTGAAGGTGTTAAAACCTTACATCCAGTCCGCGTTTCTTATAACGCCTACTGCGATCCCCTCAATAGCAAAAGGTTCGTTGGCTAGGTCTACTCGAATAGGTGCAAATTCTTCGTTTTCGGCATGAAGTAATACTTCACGACCACGTTTCTCTAAACGCTTTACCGTAACGTCTTCGTCTACACGTGCCACAACGACTTGGCCATTGTGAACATCGGTGGTGCGATGCACAGCAAGGAGGTCACCATCTAGAATACCTATGTCTTTCATACTCATGCCGTTAACACGCAGTAAAAAGTCTGCTTGAGGTTGAAACAGTGCAGGGTCTACCTTGTAGTGTGATTCTACATGCTCTTGCGCCAAAATTGGCTCACCCGCCGCCACACGTCCAATGAGAGGTAGGCCTTCTTCTTCAGGTACGTCATTTTCGAGGGGAATATTGAGTTTGATACCCCGAGAGGTACCCGGCAGAATTTCTATCACGCCTTTACGCGCCAAGGCTTTCAAATGTTCTTCTGCAGCGTTGGCAGAACGAAAACCAAGTTGACGAGCGATTTCCGCACGCGTGGGCGGCATCCCCGTTTCTTGCATGGTGGTTTTGATAAGTTCTAAAACTTCTGTTTGTCGAGCTGTGAGTGGGCGCATAAAAGACCTGTCTGTTCATACAGTTCCTGTAAGTATATACACCTAAAACTAAATAACAAGCACTTGCCGCGTCTTTTGCCATAAGCAATAGATAGCGACAAGTGTCTTACCTTTATTTCACAAGAAGGGCCATGTTCGGATTACCTATTTGAAGCTCTACTTCACCGGCATTGTTCTCTCGGGTATGCATACCATCGACATGATTAATGCCAATGGAAGGGCTACGCCAAATAACATGTCCTTTGTTATCTATTTCAGTGACTCGGTAAGCAACGTTGTCATAATAACCATACGATGAGTCATATTCTTCAGCTTGGTAAATGCCAAGTATTGATTGATTAGACGATGTCGTCGGAATAACGGCTATATTTTGAAGATTGAATGTAGGCGTTATGGCGTCCTTAAGTACCAAGGCGTCATTTGTTACGTCATAAATATTTATTCTATTGTAGTTTCTATCTAAGCATGCGAACTCAGAGGCGTCGTCGCCATCGGCATTAATTCTTATCAATTGACTACAAGAAACATCTAGTTCATTAAGTCCGACAAACTCGCCATCTCGCATTGTATAGAGCTTTAATGATTCATAGCCACTAACAGCAAAGAAGTGTTCACCATTATTGGTGAGCTCAGCGACAGCATCAATTGAAAACTCGTTGATGACAGAATCGATGAGGACTTGGTTTTCAATATCGAATGCTTTGAGTCGATTGTTTTCGACAATGACCGCATCAACAAAATTATCGTCATTAACGTCTACAGCTTCGATGAGTGAGACTTGGCTGTTTTGATTTTGGCTCAGCGACCACTGAATTGAGTTATCTGACAACTTAACTACGTTGAATGATGTATTGCTATTCAAAGCTCCTGTGAATAATTCACCCACGCCATCATTGTTATAGTCAGTAACAACGGGGCTGCTGTAGTCAAAAACATCGTCGCCGAGTTCGTCGCTAATGGTAACCTCATTATCCTTGTTAACTGACAGCACTTGAATTGATGTGTAGTAGTTAGTTGTCTCACTAACAAAGACAGCTCTTTCATCATTATCACCAAAAGGGGCCCAGCCGGCAGCAAAGTAATTAGAAGATTGTGCTTCAGTTCGTATATCTGATAAGACGTAGTCGCCCTCAGCATCTTGCTGTGCAACCTGAATTTCGCTGTCGCCGGTCCAGATAATTTCGTTTCGGCTATCGTTATTCAGGTCGCCGATTAAAAGCGACATACCGCTATACGTATCATGAATAACGCTCCATTGTTCCGAAATTTGACCACCTTCAAGCGTGAAAGCTTTCACCTCTCCCCACTGGCACTCAGAAATTACAAGCATTCCCTCATTTGAATGGTTATCTTTGCTATAGCTCAAATCGCAGATATCGTTATGCTCAGCTGTCGCCAAGTTACTTTTCGATACCGCTGAGTAGACTGAAATATTCTCCCAACGGTCGGCACCAATGATTTCATCGACACCGTCGTTATTCATGTCACCGACCGCGACGTAAGCGTCGCTAAACCCATTGCCAAAAAGCCATTGATTTGTGCCGCTATTAATATCGAAGACGTAACCATTGTTAGTCACCAACTCGATAGACGCGTCGTCATCTACATTACCAAAAGAAAGGGTTGATACACCATCGACATCGAACTGCTGTAACTTCTCACCAGTTGTTACATTATGAATGGAGATAGAAGTCGCATCGTAATAATGATCGCCGTGGAGGTATGCAATTTCTTCAATACCGTCGCTATCAATATCGTAGAACCATCCTGACGTAATTTTATCCTCTGCTACAAATACAGTTTCCGCGTTGTCGTTACGATCTTTTATAACTGACAAGCCTTGTTCAGTAAGGATATAGATTTCATCATTGCTATCACCGTCAGCATCCTGTGTATAAACGCCTTTAATTTCTCCTCTTGTAGGCAACTTGTAAGGGTACACATAGGTATTTTCTAGTTTATTTCCGTTTAACGAGAAGGCGCCCACATTTCGATGATTGACCGATATGAGTTCATTCACACCATTGGTTGAGGCAATCGCAAAACCTCTATTGTAAATCGGTGTTATTGAAGTTGTGCGGGCAAACGCCGGTGCTTTATCTGCATAAGCAGTTATTTCGACGGTTTGCAGGCTCTCATCGCCATCCAGACTCGCAAAGCTAAAGATATATGTTTGCGCATTGAACAGTTGACTGTCGGGCACCTGCCACGTTAGTAAGCCGTTGTCGTTTAAGGTAACTCCTGTAGGTGCAGCGACAAGCTGGCCTGCAACATCACTATTAATTTGATCAGGGTCAGTCATGCTTACCGTGAACTCGACGTAACCACCAGCAGTAACCGATTCAGGCATATTGGAGACGACAAGTGTCATTGGAGAGTCACTGATAGTGATAAAAACGGGTTGAGATTCAACGATATTAACACCGTCGGACACTACCATAGTTACTTTCAGTTCATCGCCGAATACCGCGTTATAAGCAGGCAGTGTACTGCCGCTAACCCCCTCTATAACAACGTTATTAATGTACCAGCGGTAAGATACTGACAAGTCAGATTCAGGCGTATCAGAGTCGTAATAATACCCCTCATCAACGGTTATATCGTCAGACGTGTAAACAGGGTCATAAGCATAATAATAGGGTTCACCAGCAACGGGAGGCGCTGAAATAGTTTCTATATCGGATAGAACGATGTTCGCGGTATTGCTGCTTGCAAATGTCTCGATACTGCTGAAAAACACGCCAACATCATAGGTGTCATCCCCGTTCGTATCTTCACCATAGCGAACCGCACCTTGCATAATATCAATGCCTGCGGTTCTATTGCCTTTAACTACAAGAGAACCTTGGTAAGCATAAGGTAGTCCTCCTTCCTCAGAGAAGTAAGAGAAATCAAGCTTACCTTTTGAGCCAATATGCATTGTCCCCTCGAACTCAGAGGAATACCTCAACCCATTAAAGCCATCGAAAGCAGTTCCATTTATTTTATAGGCTTCACCGTTAAAGGTCGCGGCCATGTACTGAATGAGTTCTTCGTTGTAGTAACCCGTGCGTGGGTCGTAACTTATTTCAGCTTTCATTAACCCTTTTAGCGTTGCACGTTGACTCCCTCTCCCTATCGAAAGACTCGTAAAATAGGACGTTGCCTCAAAATTGTCGTCATCTGATTTCGTAATAGCCACAGAAAACTGACCATCGTGATACGCGTTTAGATAATAGTGTAGGCATTGATCATAATCGACAATTATAGTTCCGAGGCCTGTGCTTAAATCGAGTTTTCCAGAGTACTTGATTGAGCCACTATCTGAGCATTGTATAACGCCATCAATGTTGCCGTTAGCATCGACAAGTTCAGAAACTTCAAATATGTCAAGATAAGGTGAACTAGCGAGATCTTCACCAAAAAGCGCAATATATACATTTTGCACAGCGCTTATGTCAGCGATTGCAACGTTTGTTTCACCCGTATAGCTATTATCAGCATAACGCTTAGCTGCGGTGTCTAGCTGTGCTATCGAGTAGTCTAAGGGATTCGATAAAATTTCTAATGCAGTGGGCTCTGGGGGCGGTGCAGGTGTCGGGTTAGTCGGAGAGTCCGAGCCCCCTCCACCACCACAGGCTGTAAGAGCTAGAATAGAAAAAAGACCAGAGAAACCCAAGCGCGAAGTGTTCATACATCGTCCCTGATTTGTAAGGCATGGTGGCCTAACATCAGCCAAAAGTACGAAACACGCCTAATTTGTTTACAACAATAAAATATTTGGTTTTTTTATAACTTATCTTCGTTTTCCTGGCAATATCTCTTTTGCCTGATACACAAGTCGCTAGCGGTTATCGACAAACAGCGACGGTCAATCGCCCCCCCAGACCACGCGATTTCGGCCTTGCTCTTTTGCCTTATAAAGGGATTTGTCAGCGGTTGATAACAGCGCGCTAAAGTCTGCGCCGTAGGTACTATCGACAAAAGTGGCTCCTATGCTGATGGTAAGGTTTATTTTATCGGTTTTATAGTTAACAACACTTTCTTCAACGGCTATGCGCAGCGCCTCTAGCTGCGTGTTAATTTCTTTTTTATTTTCCCCCAACATCACGATTGCGAACTCTTCACCGCCAAGACGGGCAACTACATTCGGTGAACCGTTTTGCTTGGATATTTTTCGAGCAACAGTAATAAGCGCTTGGTCACCTGCGTCATGACCGTACGTGTCATTTACACTTTTAAAATGGTCGATATCAACAATGGCAACACACGCACTGTGATGCAGCTTTGAAAACGCGACACACTCGTTAATGAATGCTCTTCGGTTATACAAACCCGTTAATGAGTCAGTCATAGCTAATTGCCGCAGCTTTTCTTCAGCGACAGCGCGTGCATCTTCTAATTCTACTGCATAGAAAAGACCGGCTAATGCATCTAAAAGAGGCTGTAGAAATTTGGCATCCTCTATAGAGTAGGGTTCAAACTTATTGGCCAACCCAATCATACCCACGACTCTGTCTTTGACTTTGATAGGCAAACCTAAAAAACGGCTAATTCGCGGATGCCCTTGGGGCACACCTTTAGATTTCGGATGACTCCCAGAAGTATTACTTATCGTAATTTCTCCCGTTAAAATAGTGGTACCAAAGAGGTTATCAAAACTGCTGAAGTATAAATTTCGCTTTTTATACTCGTTATATTGTGTGAAGCTGCTGGTGTCCCAAACGATTTCGGAAATGGCATGGATAAACAGCCTCGATGCATCGCCTTCATTTTTCATTTGCCCTACGAAAGCAAACTGACTGTCCGAAATATCAATGAGTTCGGGCAATACTGTTTGACAGGCCATGGTTAAATCGTTGTTTTGAAGGTATGAAGCTCGGGTCTTATTAATAAATTGCAGGAGCTGAGTTTTCTTTCGCTCGTGAAGCTCGCTTTCCATTCGTTGGGTAATGTCACGATGAATTCCGGCAACCCGAGTGGGTTTACCCATAGTGTCAGATTCTACAGTTTTTCCATAGCTTTCGACCCAAACCCAAGAGCCGTTAGTATGCTTCATACGAAACGTAGTATTGAAAACCTTGCTCTTTCCAGCAATATGTTCGTGTAACTGCTTTTCTACTTTTACATAATCCGCAGGATGAATCAGCTGTCTGAAAAAGCGCGAACTGGTGTCATAGTATTCATATTCAAGACCAACAATATCACACCAGCGTTTGTTTACTTGGTTTACATCAGCGGTCAAATTCCAATCCCACGTACCTAACTCAGAGGCCTCCAATAGTAGCCGCATGCGCTGGTTTGTTTTGTTGAGCTTGTCTTCCACATATTTTTGATCGCTGGTGTCAAATAAAAATGCCTGAACGGAATACAACATACCGTCTTCACGGAAACTAGCGGTAGAGATCATACTTACCCAAATGGTACGTGTGGGCGTGGCAATTTGAAGACGACAGGTATGCGTTTCCACGCCCTCCATATGGGCCTGCATGGCGAATGTAAAGTCGCCCTCAGCGTCTTGTGTCAAAACATCGCCAAGCTCGACTGCGCCGCTCAGTAAATCTTGTGACGATATGCCCAATACACGCTCGCTATTTTTTGAGATATGAACCAGTTTGAGCGACGTAGTATTTCGCCACGTAGCCAGAACAATAGGAGACTTTTCTATTAGCCCATGCTCCCGCTTGAGTGCTTCGTGTTCTTTTGAAAGAGAAATATGCTGACTAACAAGCGCGCCAATTCGATCTAGGACTTCTAGATATTTCTTGTCAATTTCTCTTGGAACGGTATCAATAAGACAAACAGCACCGATAATCTCATCATTAATTTCAATGGGTGTGCCTGCATAAAAGCAGATGTGTGGTTCACCGGTTACTAGTGGATTATCTTTAAATCTAAGGTCTTCATGTGCATTGTTAACAACAACTTGTTTGCGCTCTTCTACAACATGACTGCAGAATGCATGTTCTCTGCTTACTTTAGACAGCGACGTTCCATATCGCGCTTTAAATGTTTCTTCGAATTCACCAACAATGCCAATTAGCGCTATCGGCACTTTGTAAGCCCCCGCTAACACCACCATAAGGTCGTCGAGATCTAGCGGCACCTCATTATTGAGCATAAAATCATCAATTGTTTTCAGGCGGTTCTGATCATCCACTACTACTTGCTCATATTCATTAACCTTTATAAAAGTAGTAACTGACTCAACTTATAGCAATAAAATACCAATCTGCACAGATCATTGCCTACTCAGAAGGCGCTGGCGAGTTTAAAGTGTCCGTATTCTTTGCTGTGTCACCTTGATGTAGAACCACTATAATTGCGGCAACACGCCGCGATTACGAACATTTTACCTCTCGCTGAGTGGGTAATTGTCTGTGCGGACTGATGTATATACTGCTAATGTTGCATTGCCAATACCTTTGACAAGCCCTAAGCTAAACAACACTAGCCAAGTCCAAGAAACCCGGACGCTGTTGAACTTTCTGTCCAGCAAGGAGTCATTACAGCATGAAAAGCGATGATATTGGGTTGTCGCGAGATTGTGATGCGATTGTGTTACACTTCACCCGTTTTTATTTCATAGGATTACATAATTCATGTCGTGGATGCGAAAAGCCCTTTTGTCGGTATTTCATTATCCTGTTAAGTTACTGGTTAAAGCCCACAGTATTCCAGTTAACGTTGAAACCGAATTAGGAATAGATAAAAGCAAACCCATTGTTTATCTACTTCCCACCAACTCAGTCACAGATCAGCTTGCACTGAGAATGTCGACCAAAGCACTAGGTTTACCAAGCCCAACAGATACGCTCACATTGGCAGGACGAGAATACTCTTCGACGCTGTTTTTACGTAAAACCCAGCCCATTTTTCGCTCGTCAGCAAAAGATACCGGAATTGAAGAAGTCTTTACCGACCTTTTTCACTTGCATAGAGATCATGAAAACCTCGATCTACAAGTCGTTCCGGTTTACGTAACATGGGGCCGTGCGCCAGGACGGGGGAACCCGGGGCTAAGTGACTTAATTACCGATAAAGCCGCGCCAAGCTGGCTGCGAAAGCTCTTTATCGTGCTATTTTTAGGCCGTGATAATTTCATTAATTATTCGAAAGCGGTGTCAGCGCGAGCAATGTCTAATCAGCACGGCAGCGATCAAAGTATTGCTCACAAACTCGTACGTGTAGCGAGTACTCACTTTCAGCGTAAACGCCAAAGCATGACTGGCCCTACGCTGCTAGAGCGCCAGGAACTGAATAACAGTGTGTTAGGTTCAGATGCAGTACGTCGTGCTATTGCTGAAGAGTCGCGAAGCAAAAAAGTGTCTCATGAAAAAGCGAAAGAAACTGCACAAAGCTACATTACCGAGATTGCTGCTGATTATCGTGAAGGGCTTATCCGCTTTGGCGACAGACTGCTAACTAGAATCTGGAACAAAATTTATAACGGGATTAGTGTAGGTCACGCCGATCGCATTCGTGAACTCGCCGCCAATGGTCATGAGATCATTTATGTACCGTGTCACCGCAGTCACATGGACTACCTGCTTTTAACCTACGTGATTTATCACGAAGGTATGGTAACACCTCACATTGCAGCAGGTATTAATCTAAATTTCTGGCCTGTGGGCAAAGTATTCCGCCGTGGCGGGGCTTTCTTCCTACGCCGGAGTTTTGCTGGCAACAAGCTTTACACGGCTGTGTTCAGAGAATATTTAGAGTTGCTGTTTAACAAAGGTTACTCTGTAAAATATTACCCCGAGGGTGGACGCAGCCGTACTGGTCGCCTAATTCCGCCTAAAACCGGTATGTTAGCTATGACTATTCAAGCCATGCTCAAAGGCGTTAACCGCCCTGTAAGTATTGTGCCTGTCTACATTGGCTATGAAAACGTAATGGAAGTGAAGAGCTATTTGAACGAACTTAAAGGCTCTAAGAAGAAAAAAGAATCTAACCTTCAGGTGTTCTCTGCCATTCGTAAACTTAAAAATTACGGGCACGGTTATGTAAACTTTGGTGAGCCTATTGCGCTTAACCAGTTTCTTGAGAGTCATGTGCCGAATTGGCGAGATTGCCGCGACGCCGAACCTGAGAAAAAGCCAGCTTGGTTAACGCCTGCCGTTAATGAATTGGCTAATAACGTCATGACCCGCATCAACCGTGCAGCAGCATTAAACGGAATGGCGTTAGCCTCGTTATGTCTATTATCCTCTAAAAGACAAACCATGAGCGAAGCCGAGCTAAAACAAGCCATGGGCGATTTCATGGATTTATTTAAAGCCGTGCCGTTCAGCGATGATGCCACCATTCCAGATTCGTCGGCGGAAGAGCTACTGCGCGATACGCTCAAGTTAGGTCGCTTTGATATCAACGAAGATGATTACGGGCGCTTGATCAGTCCACAGCCAAAATCTGCGGTGTATCTGACCTATTACCGCAACAACATTTTACACTTATTCGCAATCCCGGGTCTTATTATGGCCTCTATCTTCGCGAAGAAAGGCACCACGAAGAACAGTATTTTTCAGCTTATTGCTGCACTTTATCCGTTGCTGCAAAAAGAGCTGTTCTTGCACCTTACCCAGGATGAAGCGCTTGCGCACACTGACGCACTGATCACAACGATGCTCGACAACGGGTTATTACGCCAAAAAGATGGCGAGCTTTTACCGCCAGATGCACACTGCAAACAATTCCATTCATCATGGTTATTAAGCCGCTGTATGCAGGAAACATTACAGCGTTATGCCGTGGTGTTAACCATTTTAGATAAAGAAAAAGTGATTAGCCGCAGTGCATTAGAGCGAGAAAGCAAACAAGTCGCCGAGCGTTTATCAGCGCTTTACGGGCTTAGCTCACCTGAATTCTACGATAAGAATGTACTGTCTAGTTTTATCAGTGCTTTAAAAGATAACCATTGGTTAGATTCTGAAAAAGACGGCAGCCTAAAATACTCGGAAGAGTGCGAGGCGTTGCGCGCTGATGTTATGGACTTAATATGGCCTGAGATGATTCAGCATTTAGAAAATGTTGCCCTCAACTCTGCAAGCTAGGGATATTGTCGCAGGCAGTAACTTTGCATTAGTCTTAGCAAAAACCCATGCTTTGGCATGGGTTTTTTATTGCGCGTCTATCTAGTCAATGGCCTCTTCTGATGCAGTTACGCAACGCTCAACAAATGCGAAGCCATTAAGGTCAAAATAGTGCCGCTTTGTATCGCTCCTCGGTAAACCTGCGCTTAACGTGAAGCAATACAAAGCGAAAACGGTTAAAAACGAGCCAGTGTTCGTATATGTATTGTTATCAAAGCCTGTTCGGCATACCGATAAGGCTTACGCTGGTTGCGACAGGAAAAAGCGATACGCTGGGTTATCCGTTACTTCTTCAACCTTATAGCCTAGCTCGGCGACATGCTGGTTAAAGTCATCTCGACTTTCTGGTGCGATATCAAAGCCCGCCAATACCAAACCTTCTGCTGCGCCATGGTTGCGATAGTGAAATAGCGTGATGTTCCACTGTTCACCTAACGTATTTAAGAAGTTCAGTAGCGCACCCGGGCGCTCCGGAAACTCAAAGCTGAAAACTTGCTCATTAAGTATTGTCGGCGGGCGGCCTCCAACCATGTGACGGACATGAAGCTTCGCTAATTCGTTATCGGTTAAGTTAACGCAGTCATACCCTTTGCTTTCAAGGTCGCTTTGCAGTGCCGCAAACTCTTGCTGACCGCCTTTAAGCTTAACGCCCACGAATATATGGGCTTCACTCTCGCTGGCATAGCGATAGTTAAACTCGGTGATGGCCTTTGCCCCAACGCATTCGCAGAACTGTTTAAACGCACCTTTCGTTTCAGGAATTTTAACTGCAAATACCGCTTCTTTCTGTTCGCCTAGTTCACAACGTTCAGATACATAACGCAGGGTGTGAAAGTTGATGTTTGCGCCACACAGAATGCCGCCTAACTTTTTACCTTTAAGGTCGTGTTGCTTAGCGTACTTGCGAATTGCCGCCACCGACAATGCGCCCGCTGGCTCAGCAATAACACGTGTATCATCAAAGATATCTTTAATTGCCCCGCATATTTCATCATTGGTAACGGTAATAGTTTCATCTACCAAACGATTACACAGGCGGAAGGTCTCTTGCCCCATCACTTTAACGGCAACGCCGTCGGCAAAAATACCCACGCTTTCAAGTTCTGTTGGCGCGCCTTGCGCTTTTGCTTTAATAAAACAGGCCGACTCTTCTGACTCTACTGCAACAATTTTTATACTTGGCTTTAATTGCTTTAGGTACACCGCAATACCCGCAGCTAAACCACCGCCGCCAACAGCTATAAACAAAATATCAAGATTGGGGTTTTGCTCTAGCAGTTCTCGCGCAACTGTGCCTTGCCCCGCGATGACATCGGGATCGTCAAAAGGCGGAACAAAGGTATAGCCATGGGTTTCGCACAATGCTTTAGCGTGGTTACTCGCTTGGTCAAAGCTGGTGCCATGCAATACCACATTCACGTTATCACCACCGAAGCGGCGTACTGCATCTACCTTGATATCAGGCGTGGTTTCAGGCATGACAATGGTCGCCTGAATGCCCTTCATTTTTGCGCTGTACGCTAAGCCTTGTGCATGATTACCTGCCGATGCACCAATGACACCGGCTTGTAGCTGTTCATCGCTTAACGAACAAATACGGTTATAGGCACCGCGCAGTTTAAAGCTTTTAACCGGTTGCTGATCTTCCCGTTTTAGAAAAATTTCATTACCAAGTTCAGCCGAAAGCAACGACATATAAGACAATTCACTCGCTACCGCCACATCGTAAACTGGCGCTAGCAAGATCTTCTTTAAGTACTCGTGATCGCTTACGTGTGTTGCTGTCATTACAAATTTTCCAGCTTAGTCACATCACGCACTGCACCTTTGTCGGCACTGGTTGCCAACGCCGCAAAGGTTTTAAGCGACGTTGAAACTTCGCGTACGCGATCTTTCGGCTTCCAGGGCTTATCACTGGCTTCCATTTTCGCGCGACGCTGTGCTAGTTCTTCATCGCTAATAGCAATATTAATACTTCGGTTAGGGATATCAATTTCAATTTTATCCCCATCTTCCACTAGGCCAATGCCTCCGCCACTGGCGGCTTCGGGGGAGCAGTGTCCAATAGATAAGCCGCTAGTGCCGCCGCTAAAACGCCCGTCTGTTACCAAGGCGCAGTGCTTACCCAATCCTTTAGATTTCAAGTAAGACGTTGGATACAACATTTCTTGCATACCCGGCCCGCCACGAGGGCCTTCGTAGCGAATAAAGACCACATCACCGGCTTTTACTTCATCGCCCAAGATACCTGCTACCGCGTCGTCTTGGCTTTCGTAAATACGGGCAGTACCGTTGAATTTTAGAATAGACTCGTCCACACCTGCGGTTTTAACAATACAGCCATCTTCTGCTAAGTTGCCATAAAGCACCGCTAGGCCGCCTTCTTGGCTAAACGCATTCTCGATGGAACGGATACAGCCGTTTTCGCGGTCATCATCAGCTTCATCCCAGCGACAATCTTGGCTAAAGGCTTTAGTTGTACGAATACCCGCAGGGCCCGCACGATAGAAAGTAATTGCGTCTTTATTTTCTGGATTAGTGATATCCCACTCGCTAATAACGTCAGTGAGCGGTTTACCTAAAACATGATTAACATCGGTGTTCAGCAAGCCCGCTTTATTAAGCTCGTTTAAGATACCTAAAACGCCACCTGCACGGTGTACGTCTTCCATGTGGTATTTAGGTGTAGAAGGTGCCACTTTGCATAAGTGAGGCACTTTGCGAGACAAGCGGTCGATATCATCCATAGTGAAAGGCACTTCACCTTCCATTGCTGCTGCTAGCAAATGCAGAATGGTATTGGTTGAGCCGCCCATAGCAATATCTAGGCTCATGGCATTTTCGAAAGCTTTAAAGTTGGCGATATTGCGTGGCAATACGCTTTCATCATCATCGCCGTAGTAACGTTTACAAAGCTCAACAATTTGCTTTCCTGCCTGCTTAAACAAACCTTCACGGTCGGCGTGCGTGGCTAGCATAGAGCCGTTGCCTGGCAGTGATAGACCTAACGCTTCGGTAAGACAGTTCATGGAGTTCGCGGTGAACATCCCTGAACATGAGCCGCAGGTAGGGCAGGCAGAGCGCTCAATTTCATCAGTATCAGCATCGCTAACTTTGTCGTCAGCCGCCGCGACCATTGCATCAACCAAGTCTAGTTTAATAAGCTGGTCTGAAAGCTTGGTTTTACCCGCCTCCATTGGACCGCCAGATACGAAAATAACGGGCACGTTCAAGCGCATAGACGCCATTAGCATTCCCGGGGTGATTTTGTCGCAGTTAGAAATACAAACGATGGCATCGGCGCAATGTGCGTTAACCATGTATTCCACTGCATCAGCAATAATTTCTCGAGATGGAAGGCTGTACAGCATGCCGCTATGCCCCATGGCGATACCGTCATCCACTGCGATCGTGTTGAATTCTTTCGCCACACCACCCGCTTCTTCAACGCTGCGCGCTACTAGCTGTCCAAGGTCTTTAAGGTGAACGTGCCCAGGTACAAACTGCGTAAATGAGTTAGCAATAGCAATAATAGGTTTGCCGAAATCAGAATCTTTCATTCCTGTTGCACGCCATAGCGCACGAGCGCCGGCCATATTTCTACCTTGCGTGGTAGTTGCAGAACGTAACTTGGGCATAAATCCTTCCCGTTAATTTAAGGTCTAGGGTTTAATGCTAGACCTAATATGTGAAACTTAAAAACAGTGGTAACTCAGTAATGCTTTGGCTAGTTTTCCAATACGCGCTGTTTTACTCAAAATTGCGTGTCATACTGATGATGTATTAAATCATCTTAGGTCGTTCAAGCGAAGGGCGACAAAGCCTAACTGCTTACAGACCAGTAGCGCTTTGTTTTATATGATATCTTTGACTTATAATGCCGTATTCCTCTGGCATTATAAAAATGAAATGTTGTTCGTTAGGGGTTATGGCTTTACCCCTACACGCAATGCGCGGCAAAACGCGAATTGGTATTGCGCAAAGAAATAGCATGAAACACACAGCATGATCAAGTTTTTTGCGGCAGAAATAGCGAGTTCTTACTAGTAGTAAAAGGGTAAAAAAGCATGTTCGATTGGTTTCACTGGTTAAACCTAGCAGGCGTTGCTGTATGTGCAATTTCTGGCACCCTTATGGCTTATCAGAAACGCATGGATGGATTTGGCGTGGTGGTCCTCGCCAGTGCTACCGCTATTGGCGGAGGAACACTTCGCGATGTGATGTTAGATGTCCCCGTGTTTTGGATCGCTGATACCGATTACTTATATACCACGCTCATTGCCGCTTTTATTCCCATTATCTGGCTACGAGTAAGCCCACGCTTCCCGTTTCACTATTTATTAATCGCCGATGCTTTTGGGCTGGCGCTATTTAACGTGGTTGGCATAGAGAAAGCCCTAGCCAACGAAACAGGCATGGCAGTGGCAGTGGCTATGGGTACCATTACCGGCGTATTCGGCGGCCTGCTACGTGACGTAATATGTCGGGAAGTACCGCTTGTACTCAACGGCGAACTGTACGCAATGACCTGTATTGCAGGGGGCGTGGTTTATGGAATAGGCATGCAATTGGAACTCGCCACACAGTGGTGCGGTATTGCAGCCCTTGTCACAACCGTATTATTTAGACTCGGCGCCATGCGATGGCATTGGCAGCTACCCGTTTTCTACAACGACCATCACTAGCGCTACTCTATATTTGCTGACAAGGCCCACCACTGGCTAGGCTTTGACAGCACGCTCGGTAAATCCCATCGTTAGTACAGTTACATCTTCTCTCTACTCTATCTAGAGTTTACGCCTAATGCGTTGGCTAATTCTATTGGACACGCCGAGGCTTTTGCATTTTTAAAGCTCAAACAATAAGTATGGAAAGAGAGGGGTTGTTTAGATTATGGGAATGGCTGTCGTTAAAACCTTTGCAGGGCAGGGCGTGTCAGCGCCAGAGGTAAGTGTAGAAATTCACTTAGCTAATGGTTTACCTGCTTTTCAACTGGTCGGCATGGCAGAAACCAGCGTTAAAGAAGCGCGAGAGCGGGTACGCAGCGCCCTCATTAACAGTGGTTTTGAGTTTCCCGCAAAGCGAATAACCGTTAATTTAGCGCCAGCAGATATTCCCAAGTTTGGCGGGCGGTTCGACCTTCCCATTGCCGTGGGTATTTTAGCTGCGTCGGGCTACATATCAGATATTAGCCTGCTTAACATTGCCTTTGTGGGCGAGCTTGCATTAAACGGCGAAATAAAGCAAGTGAACGGGCTGATTCCTGTGGTAATGGCAGCTGCAAACGAAGATATTGCGCTCGTATACCCGGGGGATAACGACGTAGAGGCGGCATTGGTTTCTCATGCAACGCGCTATCCCGCTTTCGATTTACTGTCTGTTTATGAACACCTTACCGGCAACAAAAAACTTGCTAAAGGCCAGCCTTTCACTTCTCATTCATCACGCAGCTCTTCAACTGGTTGGGACGATATTATCGGCCAAGAGCAAGCCAAACGTGCGCTAATTATTGCCGCCAGTGGTTCGCATAATTTGCTTATGGTAGGGCCTCCAGGCACGGGCAAAAGCTTACTCGCTAGCCGAATGCTGTCGCTATTACCCGATATGAGCGAGGAAGAAGCGCTGGAAGTTGCTGCTATCCATTCGGTGAAAGGCGAAAAGCTGCATGCAGAACGATTTTTAACCCGCCACCTGCGCTCACCCCATCACACAAGTTCTGCCGTCGCGCTTACTGGCGGTGGCTCTAACCCTGTGCCAGGTGAAATATCGCTGGCTCATAACGGTATTTTGTTTCTAGACGAACTGCCTGAATTTGGGCGAAAGGCACTAGATGTATTGCGCGAACCACTTGAAACCGGAGACGTGCATTTGTCTCGCGCTTCAGGAAGTGCGACATACCCTGCTAACTTTCAGTTAGTCGCGGCGATGAATCCAAGCCCGACAGGAGATATTGACGATAATCGGTTAACGCCACAGCAGCAACTCAACTACTTAAATCGCTTGTCTGGCCCGCTCCTTGATAGAATAGATATACAAGTAGAGGTGCCTCGACTGCCAGACTACGATCTGCCAGAACCTGCCAATAAACCTGACGACTCGTTACATGCCACGCGAGAGAGAGTTATTACGGCACGCCACAAACAAGAGCTTAGGCAAGGCAAACCCAATGGTGCTCTACATGCGGGCGAGCTTGCCGATATGTGCTTACTTGATGACGCTGATTTGCAGTTTCTACAAGCCGCTGCGAAACAGCTTAATTTGTCTATGCGGGTGTTTCATCGCACGCTAAAAGTAGCAAGAACTATTGCTGATATTGAAGAGGAAAACGCCGTGTCGAGAGCGCATATTGCAGAAGCGTTAGGCTATCGCGCTCTCGATAATCTTATTAAGCAGTTGAGCACCAGCTGATTACAAGCTAAATACAGCTTGTATCTTAAATTTACCCACGAGCTTGTACATTAAGCTGCATAAAGGCGTTAATAAGCGGCTCGTTTTGCTTATCCTGCAAGCAGCATAATCCTAGGGCATAAGGCTCAATATCTTCAACAGGTATTTGGGTTACTGCATTGGCCATACTAGAGTGATCAAGTACCACTTTTGGCACAAATCCCACGCCACATTCAAGTGCCACCATGCTTACGATAGCTTCATTCCCGCCAACGTAGGCATAAACGTTAGGGCGAATGCCATGCTCAGCAAACCAGTGATAGGCAGTACGTCGAGTTGGGCCAGTTTCAGGCATTATCACCTGATGTTTGGTCCAATCCAGCTGACTTAGCTGAGTAAGCCGCCACTCCCTTGGCGCAATAAGTACCAAAGGTACGTTATCAAGGGCAGTGAAATGCAAATCTGTCGGCATATCAGGGGTGTAAATAGCTATAGATAAATCGCACTGTTTGCCTTTCACTTTTTCTATCGCAAGGGCAGGATCGCCGGTAATTAAGCGTATATCAACACCCGGGTGCTGTTGTCTGAACTGTCTAAGCATAGCGGGCAAATGACTTTGACTGGCGGTAACCGAGCAAAATACGCTGATCTCCCCCTGTAGTGCGTCGTTGTCTTCTTTTAAATCTATTTTTAATTGCTGCCAATCTGCCAGCGCTTGTTTAGAGAATGACAGCAACTTGTGCCCGCTGTGAGTTAGCGCCACTTTGCGGTTGTCACGTTTGAATAGCGTACATCCTAACTCGTCCTCAAGGCGTTGGATAACCCGGCTTAACGTGGAAGGCGATACATACATAGCTTCAGCAGTTACGCCGAAGTGTAGACTAGTGGCCAGGTGATTAAAGAGCTGTAGACTTCGAAAATCCATACACGTTTCACTTTTTGCAATATTATCTTGCAAATATATCATTTTCCAAAACAAAAGAAATCTTTTAGTCTCACTACCAAGTCGTCATAGACGAGGTCTGTCAACACCAAGGTCGGTGTTTGATATTGACAAAAATGAATGTTGTTCGGAAATTTTTATGGCTAATTATTTCAACACCCTGTCACTTCGCCAGCAGTTAGATCAGCTTGGCCGCTGCCGTTTCATGGCACGCGATGAATTTGCTGACGGTTGTCAGTTCTTAAAAGGCAAGAAAATTGTCATTGTAGGCTGCGGCGCGCAGGGCCTTAACCAAGGTCTGAATATGCGTGACTCAGGGTTAGATGTTTCTTATGCGCTGCGTCAGGCAGCCATTGATGAGCAACGCGACTCATATAAGCGCGCAACCAGTAACGGATTTACCGTTGGTACATACCAACAACTTATTCCAGAAGCTGATGTGGTTTACAACCTAACACCTGATAAGCAGCACGCTAGCGTTGTAGAAGCCGTTATGCCGCTTATGAAAGAAGGTGCGACATTAGGTTACTCTCACGGTTTCAACATTGTTGAAGAAGGCCAGCAGATTCGTAGCGATATCACAGTCATTATGTGTGCACCGAAAAGCCCAGGCTCTGAAGTACGTGAAGAATATAAGCGTGGCTTTGGTGTACCAACACTGATTGCCGTGCACCCAGAAAACGACCCTGAAGGTAAAGGTTGGGATCAGGCTAAAGCACTAGCAAGTGCAACGGGCGGTGACCGCGCAGGTGTACTTGAGTCATCATTTGTGGCTGAAGTTAAATCTGACCTAATGGGCGAGCAAACCATTTTGTGTGGTATGCAACAAGTTGCAGCGGTACTTGCGTTTGAAAAAATGGTTGATGATGGTATCGAGCCAGGATACGCAGGTGCACTTATTCAGTACGGCCTAGAAGCTATTACTGAGGCACTTAAGATTGGCGGTGTGACTAACATGATGGACCGTCTTTCAAACCCTGCAAAAGTAAAAGCATTTGAGCTTTCTGAGCAGTTAACTGATTTACTTCGTCCGCTATTTGAAAAGCACCAAGACGACATCATCAGTGGTGAGTTCTCTCGCACTATGATGGAAGATTGGGCGAATGGCGATGCGAACCTACTTAAGTGGCGTGAAGAAACCGGTGAAACCGCGTTTGAAAACGCACCGGCTTATGAAGGTGAAATCAGTGAACAAGAATTCTTTGACCACGGCATCTTACTAGTTGCCATGATCAAGTGTGGTGTTGAAGTTGCGTTCGACGTAATGGTTGAAGCCGGTATTCTACCTGAGTCTGCGTACTACGAATCACTACATGAAACACCGCTAATTTCTAACACAATCGCACGTAAGCGTTTGTATGAAATGAACGTGGTTATTTCAGACACAGCAGAATACGGAAACTATTTGTTTGCTAACGCAGCAATTCCAATTTTGCGTGAGAAATTTATGCCTACCATTGATACCAGCGTTATCGGTAAGGGTTTAGCAGCTACTTCTAATCAAGTAGAAAACAAACGCCTTGTTGAAATTAACGAAGCCATCCGCTCACACGGTGTGGAATCAGTAGGTAAGACCTTACGTGGCTACATGACTGACATGAAAGCTATAGTTGTGTAAAAACAGAGGTTAAGACAGTTTCTGTCGTTAGGTGCTTAACTAAGCCCTCTTGCCCGACCATTTTGGTCGGGCTTTTTTATGCCTGTAATTCAGTAAGTCACGTCTCTCTTTACAGCGAACTGCTTCTAACCCAAAGCGTTTACTGACAAATGCTTACCTAGTTAAGAAACAACAACTTCCCGAACGCGTTCAGCGAAGCGAACTGACACATAAGCCAGTGCAAAAAAGATAAGAAAACCCCAACCTATTGGCATCAAGGTCCCATTTAAAAAACTATCGACAATAAGCGCAACGGGCACTGAGAATAAGCTTGAAAAGCAGCCAATAATGGCAGCACCTAAGCCTGCCATATCGCCAAGAGGCTGCATTGCCATAGCGTTTAAATTACCAAACAGTATGCCCACGAAGAAAAAGCCAACAAACATAACGGCCACAGTCGGAATTAACGGCGGCAGACCATCGTAAGCAAATAACAATGCCAAATACACCACCGCAAAACAATTTACTCCTTTAAGCGCAAATCGACAGAGCTTGCGCATGCCGAAGCGCATTACCATTTTTCCGTTAAAGTAAGAGGCAAGACCGATAGAAAAGGCAAGAGTAGCGAAGATATAGGGGAACCATTCACCTACATTGTAAAACACAGTAAAGATGGTTTGTGACGCGCTTAAATACGCCAAAAACGCCCCAAAAATACAGCCCATCGCAAAGGTGTAACCCATCACTTCGGGGTGGGTCAGGATAAATTTTGAGGATTTAAAAAAATGTGCGCGCGAGAATTTTCTGCGCTTCGCCCGAGGCAAGGTTTCTCCCTGGCGAGAGAAAAACCAGATTCCAGCCATAGTAGCCACTATGAGGAACATAGTGAAAATATGAAACCATGACGTCAATTCCATCACCGTTTGCCCGATAATGGGGGCCAACATGGGCACCAATATAAACACCATCATGATAAACGACATGACTTTTGCCATGGCATCACCCACGTATAAATCACGAATAATGGCCATTGAAGCTATGCGAGGACCAGAAACACCAAACGCTTGAATAACCCGCCCCACCAGCATGGTCTCTAGGTTGGTAGCCAGCATACACACAAAGGTACCAAGAGCAAAAATACACAGCCCGACAAGAATAGTTAAACGACGACCACGGCTGTCTGAAAAAGGACCAAAGAACATTTGCCCAAACGCCATACCTAAAAAGAACACGGTTACAATCAAATGGGTTTGGTGGGCCTCCTCTACATTTAGAGCTTCACCAATTTGAATAAGTGCGGGCAACATAGCATCTATACTGAGTGCCACCAGCGATGTCATGGTCGCCATCAACGCAACAAATTCAACAAGGCCAAGGGCAGGCTTTTGCACAACTGCAGTATCATCAGATACGCCATTAGATGTCTGGGGCATAAAGTCTCGAATATGAAATAAAGTGGGGAAATTAAAAAGGCGCGAAATAATCGCGCCTTGTATAGTATACCTGAAATTTGGTTAAAAAGCCGTCAACTCACACGCATTTGTCGTAAATACTGACACGTTTAACGGGAGCTATTCGGTTGCAAGGTCTGCCGGCATCGTCTCGCCGCTTTTGGCTGGTTTCAAATACGCACCCAAAAATGCGTCCATTTCTTTAAAAAACAAATGTCGATTACGCTGAATAGAAAGGTGGTGATCGCCACTTTCAAGCTCTACATACTTAAAGACTTTATCGAGGTCTTCCAATTCGTCAGCCATGTAACGACTGTGAAGAGGCGGAACAATACGGTCTTCTTCGCCATGTACAAGTAAAATAGGTGTCTTGATACTTTCCGCATTGTAATATGGTGAACGCGCTTCTAAATCCTCGTAGTCGTCCCCAATCTGATTTTTAACGAATTCATTGTTCAGGAAGCGGCGAGAATGAATGACGACGTGTTTAAGTGAACTTACGCCGGCAAAACTCACAGCGCATTTAAATAAATCAGGGGTTTTAACCGTTGCCATTAAAGCTGCATATCCACCGTAGCTTGCGCCAACAATGCACATATTATCCTGTTCCGCATAACCCTGTTTAACCATCCAGCCTGCCGCGTCAGTGATGTCGTCTTGCATAGCTAAGCCCCAGCCTTTCATTTGGCTTTGCGCGAAGCTGTACCCATAACCTCTAGAGCCTCTAAAGTTGGGACGTAGAACTGCATAACCTTTTGATGTGAAGTATGCTGTCCAATAGTCGAAACCACTGAAATCTCGTGCACCCGGACCGCCATGAGGGTGAATAATTGTTGGGAAGGGCCCGTCACCTTTGGGAAGGGTTAAGTATGCTTCAATCTTGATGCCATCTCGGGCTTCATATTCAATGAGTTTATGTTCTGATAATTGCGTAGAGTCTATTTGGCTGTATTGCTGAAATAATACATCGAGTGTGCCTTCCTTACGATTACCTAGTAAGTACACACCAGGCAAAATGTCCGATTCAGAATAAACAATATAGGTCTGTTCATCATCACTGAAACTGACTAGCGTATTATCGTAATCAGGAAGTCCTATATCGATACCATTTTGTAAGGCAACATAGCGTTCATCCCAGTAAAAACGACCGTCATGACGCACACCTATTGCATCTCGCGTGACCGGTGAGTAAATAAGGCTACCGTTTACGTCGTACCCTTCGTCAGCATAAACTTCCGTTCGCTCATTGGTTTTAAGATTTAGAGTATAAAGCGCGCGGTAGTCGCCTTTGTAACCCTTGAAGTATAAAATATCAGGGTCTTTTGCAAAGCCGACAGGGTATTCCCCTTTCTCAGTCATAGCGTTATAAGCAAACAAGGTTCGCCAGTCGTCACCTTCTTTTAAGAAAACCTCTCGTTCGCCAGTATCATAGTTAAGAGAAATGCCGATACGTACGTTACTCTGTTGATCCGTAAGCCAGTCTCTAATGCGTTTTTTACCACGCACGACTCGGCTTACTCCACCAGTGTTTACATTGACTTTATATACCGAAGGTAAGCCTAAAACCTCGGCATCTAATGCTATTAAAATATGCTCGGGATCATCGGGTAGCCAATCAATGACATCATCGTGAAATTGTGGAATATGACTAGGGTTGCCAGCACGGCGCTTAATACGTTCCCATTCAACCATGTTAAATGCGCCGCCCTCGCCATCAAACTTAACGCTAAGTAACCGTGTGTCGTGCACTTTGGTAGTGCCTCGTCGAGTCTCATAACGAGCACTGACTACCAAGCGCTCGTTATTCACCCAGTGATACCAATTTATTTTGACACGCTCATTGTCAGAGCGCAGCAGGTAATGCTTCTCTCCTTTTATCAGGTCAAAGGTGACAAGCATGGCAAAAGCCTCTTCTTGCTCAACATTTTGAACAAAAGCGATTTTCGTTCCATCGGGTGACAATGACGGTGTCCAATAGGTTGGCAGCGAGCTAAATGCTTCGTAGGTAGGCTTACCAACCGAAGGCTCTGCATTCAACGAGGTAGACATAGTAAATAGCAGTAGGGCAATAAATGAAGCCAGTGAGACAGTCTTTGTATAAGACATAACATTCCCTTGTAATTTTTTGTTGTTGGCGGAACTTAGCGAATGAGCAATTTTCAAAGCTATGCTAGCTTGAGTATACAAATTCACTCTCTAATGTACAAAAACAAACCCTCCAAGATTTGAAGTATCTACATTAGCGCAAGAATTTGATCTCTCGTCGTACTTTACGAATACAAACTGTATATGTGGTACTATTAACCATAGATAGAACATGGATTTTACCCTCTAGTGGTAAGCTTCTAAGCCCAGCGTTACCTTAAGGATTTGACCTTTTCATGCCTTCAACTTGGAGCAGGTTTGCCAGTTTGCAAGACCTATTTTTCCGACAATTTATGCTCAGAACATCCCAAGCAACGCCTTTACTGACTAAAGCTGCATGCTGCACACTGTTGTGGTTACTGTGCATGGCATCGTTTGCTCAAGAGTCAATCACTTATGACATCAAAGGCGTAGACGACTCAAAGCTTCGTAATAACATTCGTCTGCATTTAAATGGGCTTGATGTAGAAAAGGCGCTATTGACGGACCCCTATTGGCAAGACGAAGTTGCAGAAGCGGTGGCTACTGCAGTACAGCCTTATGGCTTTTACAACAGTGAGGCAAAAGTACGCATACTAGAAGGTGACAAGGTCGCCGTAAATGTTGCGTTAAATGCGCCCCTCACGATAAATAAAGTGACCCGTGAAATTATTGGTGCAGGGCGTGAAGACAAAGCCTTTAGAGAGCGATTTAATTCGTTACAACTTAAAGAAGGCGATGTGCTCAACCAAACCATTTATGAATCGTTTAAATCTTCTATGTTCAACTACGCGCTATCCAACGGCTATTTTGATTATTTTTGGCAGGCAACTCGCTTGGATTTGGTTCGCGACGAAAAACAAGCGAACGTGCTTTTAATTGCGCAAAGCGGGCCTCAATATCAATTTGGCGAGTTGAAGTATGTAGGGGATGACAAGGCTAGGGACATTATTGAACGATTAAAGCCTTTCAAAGCTGGCGATGCCTATTCGTCTGCAGTACTGGGTGATTTCAACCGCAGATTGAATCAATCTGGATATTTTACTCGGGTTATTGCCCGCCCCGTTGTCAGTGAAGCTGAAGGCTTACTTGTGCCAGTAGAGGTATCATTACTTCATAGACCCACAGATGCGTTTAATGTATCAGTGGGTGCCGCCACTGATACAGGGCCGAGGGTTCGCTTGGGCTGGGAACGACCTTGGGTAAACGATAAAGGACATTCGGTTTCATCTGATATCTTCATTTCTGAACCCGAACAATCGGTTACCGCCGACTACCGCATTCCTATGAGAAACATAACCCGAGATTACGCCAGCATTGAGGCCGGTTATCAGTTTATTGAATACAGCAACACGTCGTTCGAAAGTGAAACACTATCCCTTTCTGCACACCGCTATTGGCAAGGAGATGATTCTCCGTGGCAGCATGATGGCTCTATTACCTATTTGCGGGAAACATACGATCAGGGAGAATTGAGCACGAATACCACATCACTGGTCTTGCCTGGGTACTCTTTAACCTATCGTGATAAAGATAGTGAGCTTAATATTACCAACGGTGCTTATCTACAAATGCTCACCCAAATAGGGAGAGAGGGCTATGGCTCAGACATCGATTTCGCTAAAGCCGTTGTTGAAGCTATGGTTATTCGCACTTTTAATAATGTACATAGAATTACAATTCGTGGCGAAGTTGGGGCCATTAAAACCAATAGTTTTGATGAAGTACCTACATCACTTCGTTTCTACGCTGGAGGCGATCAAAGTATAAGGGGCTTTGAGTACCGTGAAATTTCACCTACTGCTGAAGTTATCGACCCGGAAACCGGTGATCTTGAAACAGACTCGATAGGTGGTAAGTATTTGTTCACATCAAGTGTAGAGTACGCTTACCAAGTGGCAGATAACTGGCGGGTGGCGGCGTTTATCGACGCGGGAACAGCAACTAACGATACCAGCACAACGCTGACCTACGGTATTGGACCGGGTGTTCACTGGCTTTCACCTATTGGGCCGGTGAGGTTTTACATCGCTAGAGGTTTTGCGCCTGAAGAGAACACATGGGATTTTCATATAATGCTGGGGCCAGAGCTATGAGAAAACGTACGCTTTCGGCTATTTTACTGTCACCTATTTTTATACTGGTGGGCATATATGCAGTATTAATCAGCCCGCTAGGGGGCCCTACCGTTAAGTTAATCGCCAACACGTTTGTTGATAATCTTTCTATTGATGCTATTGAAGGCGGATTCGCTGACACCTTAGAAGTGCATAATGTTGCATGGGAAAACCCGCAATGGAAGGTAACTGCACAATATGCCTATATTGATGTAACGTGGCGTTGTTTGTTTGAGCCCAGAGTATGCGTCAACGAGCTAACGCTTGAAAATGCAACGCTTACGCAACTATCAAACGCGCCTGAATCTTCGAATGACACTCCCACAGGAGACCAAGTTAAATTACCGTTGCCTATTAATGTCGGGTATTTAGCGCTAACGAATATAAAACTTGCTCTACTTACGACAACAGTAGAAATAGATGAATTAGAGTTAGCAGATTTTGAGGGCAATAGCGTCCTTACACTCGACAGCATAGCCGCGAAGGGAGTGCGCATTGCTCTGCTAAATCAAGATGAGGCACCCAGCGCTTCGCCTGTAGCCATAACCAATGCACCGGAAACTAAAAGTGAGCAGCCTGCTCAAAACCCTACTGCAAAGCAAGAGCAGATGGCAGAAGAACAGTCGCCAAGTACTGATAGCGCTTTGCCTACGTCATACTCGCTAAGCTACGACGTACCTGAACTCCCCAGTATAGCTTCGCCTATTCCCTTGTCTCTTGGCACATTGCTGGTAGAAGACCTTCAAATAACCCAAAACGGCAATAAACAGCACATTTCTCTCATCTCTTTATTGGACGCTCACTTCAAAGGCACCGATGTTGCTATTGAAGAATTGGCAGTTGTGCATGAACAGGTGGAAATAAAAGGTAAAGCAATAGCCTCGCTCAGTGGAAACTATCCGTTAGATGTCGCGGCTACCGCCAAAACGAAGCTCGACGATGCTCCGCAAGAAGTTAATATAACCGCCGCAGGTGCGTTGGACGATTTAACACTTTCAGTTGTAGCCAAAGGTGCGGTTACCGCAAACGCTAATCTCATGGCGAACATACTAGACAGTAACCTTCCCATAGAATTCACTGCGAACTGGCAAGAACAAGCCATACCGACAATGGAAAATACCACGCTCAAAGAAGGACAGTTAACGCTTTCCGGCACCATGGGTGATTATGTACTTAAAGGAGCTGGCGCCGCTACATTGCCTGACATTGGCAATGTACCGGTATCACTTGATGTGGTGCTGAAAAAGAACAACATCTTTGTTAATCAAGCCAATATCAATGCGCTAGAAGGCAGCTTAACCAACAAGGGTACACTATATCTTAACGAGAGCATTGCATGGGAAGGTAAGACAACGCTTAAAAACGTGTCAGGTAGACAGTTCAGTGCTTATGCTCCGGAAAAAATTAACGGGCAGATCGACAGCATCTTGCAATATTCTGAGCGCGGCGGCTTACATATGAGCCTGACAGATATGACGGTATCAGGCGTGCTTCAAAACAAACCGTTGCAAGTAAAAGGGAATGCAGTTTATGCCGGCCCCAGTGATTTATTTGTAACTAATATTAATGTTACGCAAGAAAATGAGCAGGAAAGAAATACTATCCGCGCCGTCGCTCAAGTGCTCAATAAACGTCACTTAAATGCTGATATTGCAATTAGCGTTAATGCTATTTCAAGCCTATACCCAGAAATAACCGGCGGGATAAATGGCAAGATAAATGCCACCGGCCCCTGGCAGAACCCGAGCGCAAACGGAACCCTAGCCCTCTCTGATATTGCCATTTCGCCTAATCTAAACGCTACCGCAGCCCAGCAAGGGCCGTTAAATGGCGAAATTGAAATCAATGGAACCTATCGCGATCACACAGCAAAACTTGACTTGGCAGTGCCCGACAACAAGATTGCGCTTTCGCTCAAAGGCGCGTGGACCAATAACCATTGGATTGGTGAAATCAGCGATACCGCATTAAAACTCGCTAATATGCAATGGACACTATCGAGCGCTTTTAGCGTAGATATTGGCAGCACACCGGTAACGGCCAAAATAGGCCAACACTGCTGGTCCTCTAGAAAAGAAGGGGAGCTGTGTATTGCAAATGTGAATTATCAGGAAGATAAAGCCAGTTGGGACATAAGCGCTACCTCACTACCGATTGGGTTATGGGCAAATGAATTAGCGCCCACCGTTGTTTCAAGCCCTTCGCAAGCAACGCTTACGGTAAAAACAAAGGGCAATTATTCACCCAAGGACCCTATAGATGCGACGTTTACAGCGTCGATGAGCGCTGCCCCGTGGCAATTAGGTGAAACACGGCCCCTTACACTTACTGTCAATTCCATAGAAACCAACGGGAAAATCAAGCAAGGTCAACTAACGTCGACATCCTTAATCTCTAGTCAAGACATTGGCGATGCAACGCTTTCGTTAAATACCCGGCCATTTGATGAGCGCATACCGCTAGAGGGTAAGTTAGTGATGGAAGGGCTCAACGTTGCGCCTTTCAAACCGCTTTCCCCAGCTATCAGAACCCTGACCGGAAAGCTTAATGGAGATATTAGGCTAAGTGGTTATGTTGACGACCCGGCCCTTAATGGTGAATTAGCTATTTCAAATGGCGCTATTGATATACAAGATACCCCCGTGACATTGGCAGATTGGAACCAAAAAGTGGTACTTGATGGCCAGACCGCTGCACTAGACGGTGCGTTTGTGCTAGGTGGGGGTAAAGGAGCGCTTAAGGGCAATATAGACTGGTCGTCTGATCCAAGCGCGACATTCAATTTAAAAGGGAATGGTTTCGAAATTCGTCAGCCAAATATCAGGCTAAAGGTATCTCCGAATATTGATATTGCTGCCACAAAAGAAAAGGTTGATGTTACCGGCGAAGTGAATATACCGTGGGCACGAATTGAAATAGAGTCGCTTCCCGAAAGCGCTGTTTCTCCTTCAAAAGACGTGCACCTGCGAGGCGAACCCGATAGAGAAGATCCGCTCGATATCGTTCACGCATCTGTGCTAGTTAATATAGATAAAAACAAAACCGAAGAAGTGAAGCTTGAGGCGTTTGGACTGACCGCAAGCTTATATGGAGGAATTCGCGTGAACACCCAGCCAGCGCTTGTGGGTTACGGTGACCTTCAAATACTGAACGGACGCTATAGTGCTTATGGGCAACAGTTAATCATTCAAACCGGTGAAGTGCAGTTCAACGGCCCCATCGACCAACCTTTGTTGCTGGTTGAAGCCATCCGCGACCCCGCTAAAACCGATGACGACGTTATTGCGGGAATTCGTATAGATGGGGCAGCCGACTCGCCAAGTATCAACCTGTTCTCAGAACCAGCGATGGATCAACAGGGCGTACTGTCGTACTTGCTTACGGGCTCAGGGCCAAACTCGGGAACACAAGATCCTAACTACGCTGCACTGCTATTAGGCTTTGGCTTGTCAAATACCAAAACCCTAACAGGGCAAGTCGGCAGCGCCTTGGGGATAGATGATTTTAGCCTAAGCACCAACGAAAACATGTTGTCGGTTACGGGGCAAATTAACGAACGATTATCAGTGGAGTATAATGTCGATGTTGGCTTAAGTAACAATGATGCAAACAGCACGTTGCGTCGCAGACAGCTTCCCCCTGATTTGGCACTAAAATATCAGTTATTACCTAGCCTTTACTTGGAAGCAATCCAAACCACACTGGAAGACCAGTCAGAGTTTGCGTTAGACCTTTATTATGAGTTTTTCTTGGGCGATAACAGAACCCGTAAAGATAGTGATGAAGACGACAGTGAATCTAACGAGTCCAATGAAAGTGCAGAGCTCAATTTGAAAGATAACGTGAGCGCTCTAAGCACAAGTAATAACAATTAAGCGCTCAAAGCCAAAACATCATACTTTTGCTTTCATACGCCCTTAACGCTGCTGCGCCATCTTCTCAAGCGTTTCGAGTTGACGCTCGAAGCGCTTTTGTCTTTTGCTCGCCCACACATACCACACTAACATCACAATGCTCATGGCAGTCATAACTATAGCCATCTTCATAATTTTCTCTTGGGTAGGCTCCCCATAAAAATAGCGCTCCACCAGAAAGCCACATCCAAACAACACTGCAGTCCAAGTCGAGTGTTTAGTGATTACAGCAATCTTCACGTTATTCTTAATTTGCTTTATTAGCTGCGTTAGGTGGTCAGCGGTTTGAGTGTCTTTTGAAAATGCAGCCACTCTTCTTAACCATAGCTGATAAACAAGCAGGGGAAGAGCCGTGATCAGCATGAAAACAAACATCGCGTGGGCAACAAAAGTGAACTTTTCCCAAGTAACAACTAGCAAGTAGATCGCTGGGATAAACGCTAAGGAGTCAACCACCATATACCAACGCTGCTTGGTTCGTTCACTGTTTAGGCTGGCTTTTACTTCCGAGAGGTTGATAGTCGTAACTGGCTGAGCTTGCCATAGCGCAGAAAGGCCATCATTTTGCTCATCGTCTACTGATACGGGCGGGTTCGTTTGATTCTCTTTATCTAAATTATGCATGCGGTTGCTCCTGCATGATACTTTGCTTGGCGCGCTTTAATATCACGCCAACATGATTTTTTGTCAGACCACAGACGTCTGCAATTTCATCGTAACTTAAGCCTTCAAGAGAAAGCGTTAGCACTTGTCTTGACTGCAATGGAAGTGCCCGTACCGCGCGCAACAAGCGCTCTAGCGACTGGTGTTGACTAGACATTTCCTCTGGTGAGTGGGTAGTACTCGCGAACCCGTCAGAGCCTAAATCATCGTGGTCATATTGATGGGTATCGAGACGCTTCACTTGATTTGCTACGTGAGTAACTGCGCGGTTATGAGCTATCTTCAAAATATAGGTTTTCACGCTGCTATCGCCCTTAAAGCGAGACAGCCCCTGCCAAACGGCAATAGCAATTTCTTGCAATAATTCTTGCTGCATCGCTTCGTTTGCTTCATAGCTGTTGGCTACACGGCTCAGTATTGCCCCGTATTGCGCAAAAACATCTTCAAAACCCTGCCCCAACGTCACATCCCTAATCACAAAAACTGTTGTTATTTTATTGTGTTACTTCTATCAGTCTGCCCCCACGAATTTTTATTACAAACTTTTTTCGTCAATGCTGTAATTTTTTTAAGCAGCAAACGACTAGTTAAAACAGTAAGTGCAGCAACGTGCGTTTAGGGCCATTTTCCCTAAAAGCCTTCAACCTTGAAATTTGGATTAGGAAAAAATTATGTCTACGTTAAGTATCGTTTTGTTAATTGGTAGCCTGACGTCACTTGTGCTTTTGGCAAGCTACTTAGACGCAAAATTTCAGTGGCGACTAAACGACTGGATGAACGGCGAGTGCAGCAACCCGTTCGTTAAAAGCGTGACCGACAAACAGCAGCAGCGTTTAGAGGAAAAAGATGCGCAGATTGAAGCTTTGATGGCGCGGATCGAAACCCTTGAAACCATTGTTACCGAGCCAGCTTACGAACTGAATAAGAAAATCAACGCGCTTAAATAAACCGTTTTACCAGCTCCTAGCTCGACACCGGTGGGCGACGCATAAAGCGGGGAACTTTCCCCATTGCAATGGCGTTGCCTACCAGCACAATGACCACCCCAACTACAGACAACACGCTCCAGGTATAGCCTTCGAAAAAGGTGGAAATAACCAGTGCAACCATGGGGTATACCAAGACCACATATGCAGCCTTGTCAGCGCCCATTTGCTTTAACAGTTTCATGTATGCGCCAAACGCAAACACAGAGCCAAAGATAGCCAGATAAAGCAGCGACAGATAGAACTCGGTATGGGTAGGAATGACCAACTTACCCGGCATTGCCAATGATGTGATGAAAAGCAGCACCATGGCATAGCTCATGGCATAGAAGTTCATTTGGATAACAGGCGTACCCGAGGTCAAAATACGCTCGGAGATAACGTTACCTGTTGAGGCGCAGAAAAAGCTGACAAACGCTATGGCGAGGCCGGTGGCAAGCGCCGCATCCATGGATACTTTGGAAAACTCAGGCACAAACAAACACACAATACCCAGCAAGCCAAACGTCGCGCCTATAACCACTTCTTTTCTTATCGGCTCTTTGAGCCACCAGCGCCGAAGCACAACGTTGATGTAGATAATGCAAGAACTCATAAGGGCTAACAGCGCGCTAATTATGTGCGCTTGCGCCATATACAGCAGCGTGTAATTTAAGCTGTATAAAAAGAGGCCGACTGCGGCCATTTTCACATGAACATGTATCGGTAGCTTAAGCGGTAAACGCCTAATAACACAGTAAATCCCTAAACAGGCCGACGCCAATAAATAACGCAGCGCAATAGCAAAGGTTTCAGAGGTATGCCCTATTTGGTAAGTGATGGCTATCCAAGTTGAGCCCCAAATCAGGCAGCACAGAGCAAATAAGGTTGCGTTATTCATAACGGTGTTCTAGCCCTGGGAAGCTGATAAACAATAAGATAAGTGGGCAGATAAATGGTCGATAGCACTATCGAGCAGTTTTTGCCTAGCTCCATTACCAATCCACGCATTATGCGGCGTTACCAGCAAGTTAGGTAACGCCTCTTTAAGCAATATATGGTCAACAGGCGGGGGCTCGACACTAAGCACATCTAATCCCGCGCCACCAATTTGGTTGTTTTTAAGCGCATGAAAGAGCGCCTCTTCATCAATCAAACCGCCGCGAGCCGTATTAATGAGAAAAGCGGTTGGCTTCATCAGCGACAACGTCTCGGCATTAATAAGCTTGTCGGTGGCTTCAGTAAGAGGGCAATGAAGACTTACCACATCGGCATTTGGTAAAAGCGATGCAAGACTTGGACGAGGGTCGTCTTGTTTACCTGGGCGAGCAGCGATACTCACCTGCATACCCATAGCCTTGAACAATGCCTCCACACGCTTGCCAAGCTCGCCATGCCCAACAATTACCGCATGCTTACCCGCCAATTCCACCACGGGATGATTGAGTAAGCAGAAGTGAGAAGAAGCAGACCATGCTTGGTTGCGCATATCGCGCTGATAGGGCAAAAAATTGGTGGCCAAATTCAACGCCAAGATCAACGTATGTTGAGCAACGCTGTCAGTGCCATAGCCCTCTACATTTTGAACGGTAATACCAGCCTGCTCGCAGTAATTACGGTCGATATTGTTCATGCCGGTCGCAGTTACACCAATATAGCGAAGCTGACTGGCCTGCTGTAAATCTTTGGCTTGTAGCACGACTTTGTTAACCAGCACAGCATCGGCATTTTTAATGCGCTCAGCAACGTCTTCGGCTTGAGTTTGTTGATGAAGCGTAATTGCGGCGTCGAAATTGTTTTGTACGTCATCGAGTGAAGAGGTATCAAGACTGGGCAAATCCATGGTTTCGGCGTCTAGAAAGACAACCTGCTTTTGTTTGCCGTTGCTCATCGCTTGTGATGCATTGTGTTTCGTCATTTTTGCCATGCTCTACATTACTTCCACAATCGACTCTAACGCTGTTTTCACATTAACAGGAATAGGAATGGCCTTGTCGGTTTTTCTATCTACAAACACATGCACAAATTGGCCATGAGCCACGCGTCGCTTATTCTCTCCGGCATAAACCGATAGACCATAAGTCACTGAACTTCTACCAATTTTGATAACGCGCAAACCTACAAAAATATCTTCAGGATAGGCTGCAGGAGCAATGTACTGACACTGACTGCTCACCACATACGCCACGGTTTGCCCGTTGTGTATATCCAGTCCGCCTTCCTCAATTAAAAAGCGATTCACCGCGGTATCAAAGAAACCATAGTACACGACATTGTTGATATGTCCGTACGCGTCATTGTCTTGCCAACGCGTGGCGATTGTGACTTTGTAAGGGTAGTCGGCAAGTGTAGGTGTGATATCAGTCATGATCGTCCCTTAGTGAATAAATGTATCGCTTTGTTGTTGGCGCAAATAATGAAAATCGATGAACGACTAACGCCAATTAATGTTTAATGCGCGGTAGTCTGTTGCAGCGATTCTTTTGAGTAGCGCTATGAGTAAAGCACCATATCGTCACGGTGAATGGCAACATCCGTTGTTTCATAACCTAACACACTGGCAATTTCTTTCGACTTTTTCCCTTTTATAAGCGTTAAGTCTTTTGCGTTATATAAGCAAAGCCCCTTGGCGATAACTTCGTCTTGGCAAACCACTTCAACAGCGTCGCCTTGTTCAAACAAACCGGTAACATCAACAATACCCGATGGTAGTAAAGACGCGCCTTTTCGCACTAACGCCTCTTTCGCTCCGCTATCCACTGCTATTCTGCCAGCGGTTTTAAGAGTATGGGTAAGCCACAGTCTGCGCGCGCTGGCGGGAGTGCTACTAGCATTGAATAGGGTTCCCGGCACTTTACCTTCAAGTAATGCATCGAAGGTTTCGCCTTTTCGCCCGTTTACAATAAGCGTTTGAATACCGCTACTGGTGCACTTATCTGCCGCTTCAATTTTTGTGCGCATGCCGCCTGTACCTACCGCTGTTCCAGCGCCGCCGGCGAGACCGTAAATGGTGCTGTCTATTTTATCTACCTGTGGAATGAGTGTGGCGTTGGCGTCTTTTCTTGGGTCTGCGGTAAATAAACCGTCAATATCTGAGCAGATAATGAGGGTGTCTGCTTGGGCGACCAGGGCGGTGTATGCACCCAAGTTATCGTTATCACCCACTTTGAGTTCGTTGACAGCTACTGTGTCGTTTTCATTCACAATAGGTAACGCATTGTGATTCAGAATTTCACGCAAGGTATTTTTTATATTTACGTAGCGGGTTCTATCGCGTAGATCATCCGCCGTTAACAATACTTGTGCACAGGGAAAGTCAAAAAAGCGCTGCCAGTTGGCCATCATTAAATTCTGGCCAATCGCAGCCATGGCCTGCTTTTCTGCAATCGATGCGTTGTGGCGAACCTTCACTTTGCTGCGGCCCGCGGCAACACTGCCAGAAGAGACAAGAATAATTTCTTTGCCTGCTTCGCGACTAGCAGTAATAAATCGAGCGAGAGACAGCAAATAACGCCCGCTGCATTCGTTGCCTTCAGGAGCAATGAGCGCACTGCCAACTTTTATAACGGCACGTTGCCAATTAAAACGGTTCATAGGGGAAAGAAAAAAGATAACAAGGGCTTAAGAATACGACAGTTAAAGCGCGAAACAAAACGATCTGTTACAGTTTTTTTGCGTTAAAACATGGTTAGTTTACGGTCAAAAAATTGGATTGTGACAGGCATACTTATATACTAAAGACGGTTATCTTATAACAATTCTAACTTACAAGTTGCAAGGAAACTGCATGAGCACCGCAAAACGACACCTATTCTGGCTAGCGCCAGTGTTGTCTATGTTGATTTCTCTTCCTACGACCGCCGCTATAAAACAAACAAAAGGCGATTTTGAAGATAAATTCCGTCAGCTAGACGAAGTTCTTCCTACTCCAAACGTATACCGTAACGCCGCTGGTGAGCCAGGCCACCAATATTGGCAACAACAAGTAGATTACGATATTGACGTAAAGCTGCTTGAAGACAAACGCCGCATTGAAGCAAGCGAAACCATTACTTACCACAACAACGCGCCAGATACGCTTAAGTACTTGTGGATCCAGCTTGACCAAAACAAATTCCGCGACGATTCAATGTCTGCGCTTACTACCACGTTTGGCGGTATCGGTAACCGCGGGCCAGGTACGCAGGCAGCCGATGGCGACAAGCCAGCTAAGCTAAGCATGGGCGCACTGCGCCGCCAGCAGTTTGTTGACGACAATGAACTAGGCTACACAATTTCTCGCGTTGAAGACAAAGCGGGCAACGATTTACGCCACACAATTGTTGGTACGCTTATGCGTGTTGATTTAGCTAAGCCTCTAAAGCCAGGCGGTAAAGTAACGTTCGATATCGATTTTGCGTTTAACATTGTAGAAGAAGACGCTGTTTCAGCACGTGCAGGTTACGAGCACTTCCCAGATGATGAGCGCGAAGGTGGTAACGACATCTTCTTGCTAGCACAGTGGTTCCCACGCCTGGCTGCCTACACTGACTACGAAGCATGGACCAATAAAGAGTTTATTGGCCGTGGCGAGTTCACGCTAGAATTTGGTAACTACGAAGTAGATATTACTGTTCCTGCTGACCACATCGTATCGTCTACAGGTGTGCTTCAAAACCCGAAAGACGTGTTAACTAAGACACAGCGCGACCGCCTGAAAAAGGCAGAAAAAGCTGATCGCATCGTATTCATCGTTTCACCAGAAGAAGCAATTGAGAACGAAAAAGAAGGCACGACCAAGCTTAAAACCTGGACCTTTAAGGCTGAAAACGTACGTGACTTTGCATGGGCCTCTTCGCGTAAATTTGCGTGGGATGCGCGTGGTTATCAGCAAGGCGGTGACACTCAGCCATTGGTAATGGCCATGTCTTTCTACCCGAAAGAAGGTGGTGAGCTTTGGCAGAAGTATTCAACAGAATCAATCATCCACACCATGGATGTTTATAGCCGTTTTAGTTTCGATTACCCATACCCAGTAGCCCAGTCAGTAAATGGCCCGGTTGGCGGCATGGAATACCCCATGATCACCTTTAACGGTCCGCGTACAGAGCTTCGTGACGATGGTTCGCGCACGTACTCGCTTGCTGAAAAACGCTTCCTTATTGGCGTAGTTATTCACGAAGTAGGTCATATCTATTTCCCTATGACGGTTAACTCTGACGAGCGCCAGTGGACATGGATGGATGAAGGTCTTAATAGCTTCCTAGACGGCGTTGCCGGTCGCGAGTGGGATCCTACGATCCCTTGGGGCGTTGAGCCTCGTGATATCACTGGCTACATGAAGTCTCAGACGCAGGTGCCAATTATGACCCAGTCTGACTCAGTTCTTCGCCTTGGCCCAAATGCCTATACCAAGCCTGCAGTAGCACTTAACATTCTTCGCGAAACTATTCTTGGCCGTGAGCTGTTTGATTTCGCGTTTAAAGAGTACGCGCAGCGTTGGATGTTTAAACGTCCTACACCCTCAGATTTCTTCCGTACTATGGAAGAAGCGTCAGGCGTTGATCTAGACTGGTTCTGGCGTGGTTGGTTTTACACCACAGACCATGTGGATATTAGCCTAGACAGCGTATATAAGCTTCGTTTAGACACTGAAGATCCAGATATCGATTTTGCTCGCGAGCGCGAAGCAGAAATGGAAAAACCGAAGTCACTTACCGATATTCGAAACAAAGAAGAAGGTAAAAAACTTTGGGTAGATCGCTTTGAAGATATCAGTGACTTCTACGACGAAAACGATCGTTACACCGTAACTAACAAAGAGCGTAACAAGTACAAGAAATTCTTGAAAGATCTTGAGCCTTGGGAACGTAAAGCCTTTGAGCGTGCGGTGAAAGAAGACAAAAACTACTACGTGCTTGATTTCAGCAACAAGGGTGGATTGGTGATGCCAATCATTCTTGAGCTAACGTTTGAAGACGGCACAAAAGAAGAAATGCGTATTCCTGCGGAAATCTGGCGTCGTACACCTAAAGCGGTAAGCAAGCTTATTGTTACCGACAAAGAAAAAGAGCTGGTAAGCGTGACGGTTGACCCGCATTGGGAAACAGCAGACGTAGACGTGGAAAACAACCACTACCCCCGTCGTATTATTCCTTCGCGTATTGAAGCGTACAAGAATAAGCCGCGTAACACTTACGAGTACCGCGACCTTATGCATGACTCAAAGACCGAGCTAAAAACCGACGACGAGGACAAAGATGACGAATAAGTTATCTTTGACCCGCTTGCAGCAGAGCGCGCATGCTCTGCTTGCAAGCGTAAGTGCATTCGCAATTACGGCTGCGCTATTAATGAGTGCGATGTCATACAGCACTACCGCCCAAGCGCATCAAATAAAAGCTGCAATTACCACAGTATTGTTCAATCCTAGAACAGAAAATATTGAAGTGATGCACCGCTTTAATTTGCACGATGCTGAACACGCGGTTAAAGCGTTGTTCGACAAGCATGCAGATATTATGGACGACGTAGAAACGCAGCAACAATTCGCTGACTACGTAGCCCAACACTTTGCAATTTTAAATGCGGCAGGCGAATCATTAAAACTTGCTGACGTGGGTTTTGAAGTTGAAGGTAAGCACTTTTGGGTTTACCAAGAAACGGCTGAACCACCCGTATTAGAAGGCATTAAAATTCGTCATGATGCATTGCGTGACTTGTGGCCAAAGCAAGTGAATACGTTAAACGTGGAAGGTAAGGGCGATATTAAGACCCTGACCTTTGCTGATAGCGTTAACTTACTGGAAGTGAGCTTTAAGAGCCAAAATAGCAACCACCACTAATACCTAGCAGTATAAGTTTATGAAAGCCCACCAGCATTCCTTGTCAAACGACAGTGAAAGCTGGTGGGCTTTTTTGTTTACTTGCTTCACGTGGCAATGAAGATAACAGATAGCAACCTTAGCTATTGCCGTCTCTCTTTCGAATGCTGCATTCGTATATAGAAACCGAACACTTAAAACACGCCTTTTTTGCGGGGTGTGAGACCGAAGTCGTATAGTCATTTTGGCATGCATGCTCTACCTTAACTATGGATAAACAGTTACTGAATTCAGTTAATGAGGTACATCATGACCCATAGCGCTGCATCACCGTTGCCTTCACAGGTCAAGAAACCCCAATCAAGAAGTGAGCGTAGTGCACGAAAACTACGCGCATCAAAGGCAGCTCAGTGCGCTGTTCAAGCAGAAAATGCACAGCAAACGCAAGATGCCGATGCAAAGAACGTCAAACAAAACAATGCGTTCGCTGATAAGAAAAATATCATGTGGGTGCTGTTAAGTGGCGCAATGGCGCTAACCTTTGTCGTCATGCTGTTTTTGCCAGATACAGGGATGGGCGGCGGCCTTGTTTCCACCTATTCTGCCATGCTTTGGTGTGGCTTTTTTGGTGCAGCACTTTGGCGTTATAGAGCGACAAGTGGCTGGGCTGGGTTTGCCTATGGAAGCGTAGTTGGGCTAGTACTCCAATTCGCTTCACAGATCATCTAAATATATAGCACTGTGTAAGCCGTAAACTTATTCAGTGCGCCACCTTTTTCTCAAATTTCTGCATTATTCCCCCTTAGTATCTGGTTCTCAGTGAAGCTGTCAGGTCTTATACCTTAAAACCCGATCCAGCCACCTTATTTAAAGGTATAAAAGATTGAGGTACTTTTTAAGTTGTGCTTAAAACAATAAAAATCAGTGTTCCTATTCGTCTTCAATAAAACAGAGAGCCCCCATGGCAGAGAAGCCCAATAAATCCACAGAATCGCTAAACCGTTCCAGTAGAGCAGTGCCATCATCGCGTTTATCGCGCATAGGCCGCTTGGGCTCATTGGCAGGTAGAATTGCGGGTAATGTGGTATCGCAAGGTGCCGGACAACTGCTAAAGGGTGAAAAGCCCGTGTTATCTTCGCTTCTCTTAACGCCAAAAAACATTTCTAACATTGCCGATCAGCTTGCCAGCATGCGCGGCGCAGCCATGAAACTCGGCCAGCTTATTTCAATGGATGCGGGCGACTTTCTCCCCGAAGAACTCGCCGCTATTTTAGGGCGGTTACGGGACGACGCTGACCCCATGCCCAAGGACCAGCTAATAGCTACATTAAATCAGTCTTGGGGCGACAAATGGCAAGATGACTTACTTTACTTTTCCTTTGCCCCTATAGCCGCAGCTTCTATTGGCCAAGTCCATAAAGTCATTACGATGGACGGTCGGATGTTAGCAATAAAAGTGCAGTATCCTGGCGTGAAAAAAAGCATAGATAGCGATGTGGACAACGTAGCTACGCTTATTAAGCTTACTGGCTTGGTACCCAAGTCATTAGATATAGGCCCGCTATTGCAGGAAGCCAAAGCACAGCTTCATCAAGAAGCAGATTATGTGCGCGAAGCTGACATGCTCAACCGTTATCGCACGTTCCTTGAAAATACCGACATCCAATGCAATGGGAGTAAGGCGTTTATCATTCCACAAACCTATGCTCCCCTTACCACCAGTACAGTGTTAGCGATGGATTTCATAGAAGCGCAAGATTTAGATACGCTATTAAACGAGCCGCAGGAAGTCCGAGACGCCGTAATGACTGCGTTATTGACTTTGTTTTTTAATGAAATTTTTCACTTTAAGCTGCTGCAGAGCGACCCTAACTTAGCCAACTATCTGTTTAAACCGAGTACAAAAGAAATCGTATTGCTAGATTTTGGTGCTACCCGGGAGGTGCCTGACGCCATTTCTGACCAGTATCAAGCGTTACTCAACAGTGCCGCAGCCAAAGATAGAGCGATGATGCAGCAAGCTGCGTTTAACATTGGGTTAATTGACGAAAACCATTCTCAAGAGCAAATAAACGCCGTCATAAACATTGGTATGGAGGCATGTGAAGCGATCCGCTGCGAAGGTGCTTATGACTTTGGTCAAAGCGATCTCATTGCAAGGCTTCACGAAAAGGGAATGGCACTAACTATGGAGCACAATTTTTGGCATACGCCGCCAGTAGATGCCCTGTTTATACACAGGAAGCTAGCTGGTTTATTTATGTTGGCTAAACGATTGAAAGCTAAAGTAGATATGCGGAAGGCTGCAGGCACATGGCTGAATCTATAATCTGGACTTTGCTAGCGTGTTAAGCGAGCAAGAAACTACTTATTACGCAACTTATATATCGTTTATATCGGTTTTGCGGTGCAGTACCATGTTTTACTGTGTAAACGTTACGCTGCTACCCTACAGAACGTGATAGAACCCACGTCAAAAAAAGCAAACAGCGCTCTCACAACAGTCTAATAGGGCAAATCCATACTGAACGGCAGCGCCATTTGCTCTTTACTTTTTGGCGGGTTGCCAATCATTTCATCGTAAGGCGTGTCGTGCTTCATTACTGCCTGCAGAACGCGGCAATGCGCGAAGGCCTCGCGTATATGACCAGCACTAAAAAAACGCATTGGCTTATCTTTGTTGTCGTAGAGCATGCCGCTTTGACTGTCGATAGTGAGATACACCAAATAAACATTCATCTCATACGACTGAACTTCCAGATAATCTATCGCGGTAGGCGACTCTTCAATATCCCGAAAATAAAACTTATGCATTTTTCTACCTCATGAATCATGTATGCACCTTGCACGCCCTATATTCTTATTTAGTGACAAAAGCTAGGGCAAAAAAGCTAGTTATATACGTCAGGCAAGGTGCTCAGGTTCATTAGATAATTCTAGCGGAGGTCGGTGGTTTTTGAACCGTACCGCATTTGCCAACACCAGCAAGGATGCAAGAGAGCAGGTACTGTATAGGAATGCCGCCGTTCCCATTCCAGAAGCAATCCATAGTAATGGAAATACCAGTAACCTAGGGCCTTCAACAGCTAAAGCGACTTTCGCTTTAAACAGTATAAAGCCATTTTGTATACCCATTACAATGACGGTTGCCACAGCAATGATCTGATGCTTGTTTGACAAGTTATTGATATTTAGAAGGAGATAAAGCAATACTCCCAGCATGATTAGATGCTGCATAACACTGTAGCGTTTTACTGCTCGGTGTAATTTGGGGTGATACTGTCTAAACTTACTCACGCTAATTATCCTATAAGTGCACATTTAAGTTGAAACGGGGTCGTGAGGCTCGAAATATTCATTAACTGTATAGATAACAACGAGCTAGCATTTGCATTTCAATGACTAATCAACACATTAATACACAAACCTAATTTGTTAAACATTTGTTTTAAAATTATTTTTCTCATTTACATAATATCGAAAGTAAATGAGAAGAAAAAATGGGGGTTTTCCTCTAAATTTGTATAAAAAGAAATCGGAAAGTGACTTTTTTACGTTCAAAAGTGTTTGAAATAAGGAATTTACAATCTAATGGAACATTTCTATTGATTGATTTTCTAAATTTGGGTGTTATCTCTGGTAGTATTACCAAAAGGAAAGTTTTGTAGCGGAGTCATTATGAGCGAATCGTCGGAAAAGAAATCGTTAGGCCCACACTTTATTATTGTAGGCATCCTTCTTGTTGTCATTCTGGCTGTTGTGTTTTGGCCGAGCGACGATGAGCCTGAGCCTGTAGTTACTCCTGAGCCCGAAGTGACTGAACCTGAAGTTACTACACCAGAAGAGCCTGAAGTATTTGAGCCTACTCAGCCAGCCCCAACAGTAGAGCTTGAGGAAAAAGACGAGGTCGAGCCGCTTCCAGAGACCGTTGAACCAGAGCCGGAACCTCTGGATACCAGCGATCCTGCGGTGAAAGCTTCACTTATTGAGAGTTCGTCTGCGAGCGAAGAAACCGTTAACCGCATGCTGGTTGACGAAGGTCTAATTCAACGTTTTGTGGTGTCGGTTACGAATCTAGCAAATGATGAGATGGCGCCCAACCACCAGTTGCTAACGCCACCTGAGCAGAACTTCCGCGTATATTCTCAAGCAGGCAAGCAGTGGATTGATGCAGCAAGCTATAAACGTTATACACCGTATGTAGATATGTTGGAGTCATTCAATAACGAAGCACTGCTTAACATATACGGTATTTATAAAGACGACATTCAGGCGAAGTACGCCGAAATTGGAAGTCCTGGCCAAGATTTCAACAGCGTATTACTAGATGCAATTGATCAGCTTCTTGATACACCTGAAGTACCAGTTCCTGTAGAGGTTTATACCGACTCGGTGGCCTACAAATATGCTGATGATCGATTAGAGAGTTTAAATGAGCCACAGAAACAACTTCTTCGTACTGGGCCAGATAACATGCGTCGAATAAAGGCAAAGCTACGTGAACTAAAAGTATTGGTTGAAGAGCGTGGATCTAACTAGATTTCAGCAACAACTAAAGGGCACGTCTTCAAAAGCGCGCCCTTTGCCTCCTGTTGATCAATGGAACCCAGACTTTTGCGGTGACATTAATCTAACTATAGCGCTTGACGGAAGGTGGTTTTACGAAGGCAGCCCTATAGGACGCGCAAGCTTAGTTCAGCTTTTTGCCTCTGTATTAAAGCGTGAAGGTGATAAGTATTTCTTAGTTACGCCTGTCGAGAAAGTGGGCATCACCGTTGAAGATACTCCCTTTCTTATTACGCAATGGGAAAAGGAAGAGGGTGGTTCTAAGGACAACAGTACCTACGTATTTATCACTCAAACAGGCGACGTTGTTCGGTTAGAACGCGCTGATCAGCTTGAACTCCGGGTTCCACCGAAAGCAGTACAGGACCCTGAAGCGACGCCCATTCCCTACCTCTGTGTTCGCAGAAATCTGTGGGCGAGGCTACATCAAAACACTTACTATCAACTATTAGAACAAGCCAAAGAAGTAACGAACGGATCGTGTACGCAATTTAAGATCCAATCTAACGGCACCCCTTTTGTGTTAGGTGAAATACGTTAAACTCGCTTATCCGCCGTTTTATTCGTTACTTCAATGTTTTACGCTATTGCGCTTTACCAGCTACTCCGTTATTCGTCATCAATAATACGCCATTGATGGCGCTTTGTTTTGCGTTATCGGTGCCCGTGCATTACATTCGATATAGTCTATAAAACAATCAACAAGAAGACCTATATCATGAAAAAGCCTCTGATTACGCTGGCTGTTGCCAGTGCCTTACTCTCATCACCCTTTTCTACTGTAGCCGATACCCTGATACATGCAGGAAAAGTGTTTACTGGTACATCAAACTCTCTTCAAGAAAATGTGACCATTGTGGTTGATGACAATAAGATCAAATCAGTAAACAAAGGGTTTGCTGAAGCACAAGAGGGCGATACTGTCATCGACTTGAAAACATCAACCGTGATGCCTGGCCTGATGGACATGCACGTTCATTTATCGTCTCAACATGGCGGGCCACAAACGTATCTGGAGCGCTTTTCACTTAACGAAGCCGACTATGCACTGCGTGCAGCAAATTACGCAAAAATAACCCTAGATGCAGGTTTCACCACGGTTCGTAACTTAGGTGACGGCTATAACGAAACGGTGGCATTAAGAAATGCTATTAGCAAAGGTTACGCCACCGGCCCACGTATCTACACTGTGGCTAAGTCTATTGCCACTACGGGCGGACACGCCGATCCAAGTAATGGTTTATCTCACTTACTTCGCCCTGATGTAGGCCCAAAGCAAGGGGTAGTTAATGGCGAAGTGGAGGCGCGAGAGGCAGTGCGGGCTCGATATCAAGATGGTGCAGACTTAATAAAAATTACTGCAACCGGCGGCGTATTGAGCGTTGCAAAAAGCGGCCAAAACCCGCAGTTCATGACCGATGAACTAGAAGCAATTGTTGAAACGGCAAAAGACTACGGTATGACAGTGGCAGTGCATGCTCATGGGAAAGAAGGCATGAAGCGGGCTATTGAAGCCGGTGTGGACTCTATTGAACACGGCACTTATATGGACGACGAAATTCGCACATTAATGAAGAAGCACGGCACCTACTATGTGCCAACAATACTGGCAGGAAAGTTCGTGGCAGATAAAGCTAAAATTGATGGTTTCTTTCCAGAGTTAGTACGTCCGAAAGCTGCCGCTATCGGCCCGCTTATCCAAAATACGTTTGAACAAGCGCATAAAGCAGGCGTAAAAATTGCTTTTGGTACAGACAGTGGTGTATCAGCCCACGGCGACAATGCGCAAGAGTTCTCTTTAATGGTTGAAGCGGGTATGAAGCCTGCTGACGCTCTGCTTAGCGCAACAGTGAATAGCGCTAATTTATTGGGCATCAGCGATATTCTTGGCACGCTAGAGAAAGGAAAACTGGCTGATATTATCGCGGTTCAGGGCAACCCGCTTGACGATATATCGCTTATGGAAAGCGTGTCTTTTGTCATGAAAGATGGAGTTGTATACAAGCAATAGAGAAAATTAAGTGGTAGAGACTACATGGAACTAGGTAAAAAGGTTAAGCAGAAGACCAAAAAGCTTGTCGATTCTAAGCATATGTTAAAGGGCATCACTCTTGCCTCATTTTTAGAATCGACCATTGTTCCTATACCACTAGAAGCTGTAATGGTGCCACTAATGCAAGCAAGACGGGAGTCGCTTTGGCAAATTGCATTAATGGCCACCATAGGCTGCGTGATTGGCGCAGTCTTCGGCTATGCCCTCGGCTATTACCTTTTTGACCTTGTTGGCCAGTGGGTTATCGATACCTTTTTTAGCCAAGAACAGTTCGAAAGCGTTAAACAACAAATGCAGAATCAAGGCTTTTGGTTTGTGATGACCCTAGGTATTGCCCCAATTCCTTTTCAAGTTGCGATGCTCGCAGCAGGTGCAACCCAATACTCACTCCCGCTTTTTCTTTTAGCCACTGTTATTGCACGTTCAATTCGCTATTTCGGGCTCGCAGCCGTGGTGTATTACACAGGAGACAAAGCTGAGCAGCTTATTAAGCGCTATAAAATGAAAGCCGTTATTGCTATCACTGCTGCAGTGGTTTTTTTATGGTGGCTTTCAAATTTGATAAGCCAATAAACTTGCCTGTAATAGTGGTTCAGAGCACCTAATAGGCGAGACAAACGATGCCGTTGGTTCACGACAACGTAAATATCAAATCAACCCAATAGATTTTTTGAACTTTACATTTGATAATGATTCTTATTTGCACTAATGTAATAAAAAACAGGAGGTGCTTATATGAATGTTCAGCGACTGTACCCGGTTTATAGAAAGTGGCTACAGCTAAACCCTTCAAACGCGCGACAGCATCGCTATGCTATGCAAGCGCAGACGCAACAGGCTCATCAACAGGGTAAATTGGATTACGCTAGAGAATTAGGTTACCAGACCTTTGAAGCGGCGAAGGTTATCCTTAACGCGCTGCAGCCCACATCATCGCAAAAGGTTAGCGTGGTACAAGAGGACGTACTCGCGTTCTCTACTATGGGAATGTACTTATCTACCCTACTTGCTGAAGAACATAGAAAACGAGAATCTCATGCGATTTTGCAGGAATGCCAGCAACAGCTCATTGCTATATTGCCCCTGCACGCCACAAATCCTTCCGTGTGCAGATTGATAACGTCCATTCAGCATACCCTTGAGCAAACTTATGTCCCCCAAGCAAGTAAACAGCTTGCCTCTTTTGCCGTGCATTAAATACTTTAGATAAAGGAGATAGTTATGGCGTCGAAACAAATTTCAAGCGAAGACGGCTTTGTCTCACTAAACGTCAGAGCATCTGTACTTCAAAAAATGCTTAATGGAGAAGTCTTGCACATGACAGATATTCACTGTACCTGTGCAAATAGCAAACGCATGTTGCAAAAGCTTCTCCTTCAAGCTGTAACAGAGAGTTCGGAGCGCTAACTCAGCACTAAGATTAAAGGAAATAGCAAAACGGAACGTAACTTGATAGGCAAATTATTAACTTAACATTTTATTTTGCAATCAAGCTATGAGAGGACACCGTGGAACCTTCGTCTAAATGGAAAGAGATAACCGCTAGAGCGGGATATAGTGCCAAAACCGTCATGTACGTTATGCTTGGTGTCTTCATTCTAACATCTGTATTTACTGCGCTTAACCGTGAAAAAGCCTCTCAGTCCAATGTCTTTCTTACACTTAAAGAACAACCACTCGGGCAGATCTTATTAAGCATTCTTGTTATTGGACTAGCGTGTTATGCCTGTTGGCGTTGGTTGCAGATTTTTATTACTGATAAATCGGACGACGAAAACACCTTCGTTTACATCATCAATCAGCTTTTCTATTTTGTATCGGGCGCAATTTATTTTATTGCTGCTTATGCAGGGGGTAAAACCTTATTAGAAGTACAAAGTAGCGCTTCATCTCAAGGTAGTGGAAAGAAGCTGAGTGAATTTCTAATGCAATACGAATGGGGGCTGTTGCTTGTGGCCGCAATTGGGCTTTGCATCATAATATTTGCCGTTGTGCAGTTCAAACATGCTTACACTGCAGACTTTTTAAAGAAGTTTTCACTACACGCTTTAAATCAGCGCATTAGAAAAAGTGTGAAAGTAACTGGTCGCCTGGGGTATACCGCAAGAGGGGTCGTTTATTCCTTAGTAGGTGGATTTTTTATCCTTGCCGCCATATTAAGTAACCCATCACAAGCAGGTGGATTACAAAAAGCACTAGAAACCTTAATGAAGCAGCCCTTCGGCCCTTATCTCATTGCCGCAATAGGCGCAGGCTTTGTTATGTTCGGCCTTTATTGTGCGCTAGAAGCAAAATACAGAAAAGTAGAGTAGAGACTTAAAAAAAGGCGCAAACAGCCTAAATTTGAGAGATAAAAGGGCGCTTAAGCGCGCCCTTTTTTAATAACATATTGGTAAGGTAAGGTCTCGGTTTGAGACGCAACCAGCGTATGATCCATAAAGCGGCAAAAGCTAGGAATATCTCTGGCAGTTGATGGGTCGTCAGCCGTGACCGATAGGGTTTCCCCATCGGCCAGCTTACGAATATTCAAACGCACCATCATCACCGGCTCTGGGCAACGCAATCCTATCGCATCTAAATGCTGACTAGCCGCGCTAAATGCGCTATCAAAATCAGATGCCATAATTTTCACGGTAGGTGTTTATAGCACTGATTTCATTATCAAAACCGCCTTTCTCGGTCAAATACGCCACCACATCAGCAAGCGATACAATAGAGATAACCTGAGTGCCAAAGTCGCGCTCCACCTCTTGAATAGCTGACAGTTCACCAGTACCGCGCTCTTGTCTGTCTAATGCGATTAACACACCAGACAAGCTAGCCTGCTGCTGTTCAATGAGTGTCATAGATTCGCGAATAGCCGTACCCGCAGTGATCACGTCATCCACCAGCATAACCTTGCCATCAAGCGGGCTACCAACTAGATTGCCGCCTTCACCATGGGTTTTCGCTTCTTTACGATTGAAGCAATAAGGCACGTCAAGATTGTGGCTATCTGCCAGTGCGACTGCGGTAGTAGTCGCAATAGGAATACCCTTATAGGCAGGACCGAACAGTACATCGAACTCGACACCTGCATCCATTAGCGCGTCAGCGTAAAAACGCCCTAGCTTGGCCAGATCGCCACCGCGATTAAACAAGCCTGCATTAAAAAAGTAAGGGCTTACACGGCCTGACTTTAAGGTAAATTCGCCAAATTTCAGTACGCCACGCTCAATGGCAAACTCAATAAAATCACGCTGAAACGCTTTCATGATGACCTCTTAATTGCTAACTAATATGTAGGCGTTAAATACGCTTAATTGTCTCGCTTACGCAAGTGCCGCTTTTTGAATATCGAACAGTTCGCGTAAGCCGTGCTTACCAATTTTCAACAATTCATCAAGCTCTTCAAACGAGAAGGGTTCGCCCTCTGCCGTACCTTGAACTTCGATCAGTTTGCCTGTTTCGGTCATTACGATATTCATATCTGTCTCTGCTTCAGAGTCTTCAGTGTACTCAAGATCAGCAATTGGCGTACCTTCATAAATTCCTACCGAAAGGGCGGCAATCATATGTTTAAGTGGGTTAGTTTTGATAATGCCCTTTGCACGCATGTAAGTAAGGGCATCAACCAAAGCTACGCACGCACCGGTGATTGACGCTGTGCGCGTACCGCCATCGGCCTGAATAACATCACAATCTAGTGTAATTGTGTTTTCACCTAGGAGCTTCAAATCAATCGCAGCGCGAAGTGAGCGCGCGATTAGACGCTGGATTTCTAGCGTACGTCCACCTTGTTTACCGCGCGCTGCTTCACGACCGCTACGCGTATGGGTTGCACGTGGAAGCATGCTGTATTCGGCGGTAACCCAACCTTTACCTTGGCCTTTCATAAAGCGTGGTACACCTTCTTCTACCGTCGCATTACACAACACCTTAGTATTACCAAACTCTACAAGAACGGAGCCTTCTGCATGGCAAGTGTACTGGCGAGTAATAGTAACAGGGCGAATTTGACTGGCGGTTCTGCCGCTTGGACGCATAGTGTTCTCCACAACGTAAGTGCTTAAAAATGGGTAGCGTTTTAAAGGTTTTATTGACGATATGTGAATAGAAAGCCCAATTCGCGGTCAAAACCTATAAATTCGATGTCGCTACGAAATTGCGCCTAAGTATAACGCAATACCCGCGGCCGTTAAAAACGAACTTTACATGTTTGCTTATTGAATTGCGTAAATGTGCGCTAATATACAAAATACAAGAAAACCTGCTGTAGATATTCACGTATACAACACGACGTTCGGGTTGTTTTTGCAGGCTTTCAGTTCAATTTAAAGGATATTTATGATTTACAGCATGACAGCGTTTGCGCGCGTAGAAACCAAAAAAGAATGGGGCTCAGCCGTATGGGAAATACGCTCGGTCAACCAACGCTTTTTAGAAACCTATTTTCGCCTACCGGAACAGTTCCGCTCATTGGAGCCGGTTTTACGTGAACGATTTCGTAAAAAGCTAGCCCGAGGTAAGGTGGAATGTGCGCTACGCTTTACCGCGAACGATGCTGCTGTAACCAAGCTTAGCTTAAACGAAGAGTTGGCTAAGCAAGTGCTTCACGCTGCCGACTGGGTGCAATCCCATGGCCAGTCCACGGGTGTAAACCCACTAGACGTTTTGCGCTGGCCTGGCGTAATTGCTGCAGAAGAAGCTGACATGGATACCATCCACGGTGACGTAATGGCGGCATTCGATCAGGCATTAAACGACTTCATCAGTGCTCGCGCTACAGAAGGGGAAGCCCTTAAAGGTATGATCACGCAGCGCCTAGACGCTATTGAAGTGGAAGCTAAAAAAGTGGCCGCGCGTATGCCTGAAATCATGGTGTGGCAACGAGAAAAAGTACAGGCCCGATTTGAAGAGGCAAAGGTTGAACTTGATGCAGGCCGTTTTGAACAAGAAATGATCATGCTGGCGCAAAAAGTAGATGTGGCAGAAGAGTTAGATCGTCTAAATGCTCACGTTAAGGAAACCCGCAATATCCTTAAAAAGGGTGGAGCAGTGGGCCGCCGTCTTGATTTCATGATGCAGGAGTTTAACCGCGAATCGAACACGTTAGGTTCAAAGTCTATTAGCACCGACATCACACAATCGGCCGTTGAACTTAAAGTACTGATTGAGCAGATGCGCGAGCAAATTCAGAATATCGAATAGATTCCTAGCTAGCAGGTTATTCCACCTATAATGCTAAAAAGCCCCGTATTTTGCTTGTAAATACGGGGCTTTATTTTGCTGGAAGCAAACAGAAAACTTAAGTATTAAACTAACTGAATTCGCATTTAAGTGTGCTCGTGTTTCGCGCCTGCTTATCGTTGGTTAGCTCACTAGATACTTCAAAATAAACAAGTATCATCACAAAGAGGACGTATTTCTATTCACTTGCAAACATAACGCAGAAAGCGCTTTCTTATATTCAGTTATATTTTTAAGTCTCGTGAGAAACCGCTTTCCCAAGAGGCATTCTAAGATTCATTGATCTACAGAGTTCGTTTATTGGTAGATAACATAGACCAAAAATGACGAGTCGCAAATCATTGAGCTTTCCCCGTGCTTTTCATAGCGAACTACTGTATATAGCGGCATAATGCAAAAACGTTAAATGATTGTTTTAATTAACGAGGTTTTGACCCGTGCCCACCATTTATCAAGTTGCCGAACGCGCTGGTGTTTCTTTATCTACGGTATCCCGTGTTTTAAACGGAAAAGCTTCAGTAAACGCAGCGTTGAAAGAGCGCGTAGAGAAAGCGGTTAAAGAGCTAAATTACCGCCCAAATTCTGTCGCTCGTTCATTGGCAAATAACCGCACTGACAGCGTCGGAGTACTTGTACCGGAACCCAACGCCCCTTTTTTTGGCGATCTAATGCAAGCTGTAGAGTCGACACTACGCATGGCCGATAAACACATTATTATTTCGGTAGGTGGGAATTGCCTTGAAACTGAGAAAGATGCAGTAGAGTTTCTTATTAGCCGTAACTGCGATGCCCTTATTATGCATGCCGAAGCATTATCAGACGAATATTTGTTAGAAATAAACAACAACAAACTTCCAATCGCTTTGGTTAACAGACAGGTAGAAGGGCTTCCCGAAGCTTGTACTACCTTAGACAACGAAAAAGGTGGGTACTTGGCAACCCGCCATTTACTCGAGCTTGGCCATAAAGACATTGCATATATCTCTGGACCGACTGACAAGTGTGACGCGAGATTGCGCTTGGAAGGACATAAGCGCGCCTTGTCGGAAGCAGGGTTGCCCACAAACCCACTGTTGATTTTTAAAGGCGACTATTCTGAAGATGACGGCAAGATTGGCCTGTTAGAGCTGATGGCGCGCGATGTGCCCTTCACGGCTTTAGTGTGCGCCAACGACTGGATGGCATCGGGTGCGATAAGCTGCGCGAGAGATTTAGGCATGAGCCTTCCCCAAGACTTATCTATTGTAGGTTTCGATGACGTGGTATTTGCCCACCATGTTTTTCCTCGTCTTACCACAGTCAGTAACCCCATTGTGGAAATGGCTGAAATGTCAGCCAAGTACATACTTAATAAAGTATATGGTCAGGCTAATAATGTTCAGCAGTATTTCGAACCGTCCTTGGTTGTTCGGGAGTCTACGGTAGAGCTTTGAGGATGAAGCCAAGCTGGTAAGTCGTAAACCGACTTTCACCTAAACTCTTAATTGAAACTTTCAATTAAGTGCCTTTCGCTCCCAATGGCGCACTTTGCTATCCATCTTAATGTGATGGTAGAACTCACTATAGACGTAAAGGCCTGTCTTATAAGTATTTAAGCCAAGGCGAGTGGTGTTTGGATTTGTAGGCGCTAAACCATTTAACAGGGAAATAAAGCACTAAACTAAGACCAGCAGCTATTAGCCATATTTGATAAATGTGGTCTACGCCCACGTATTTTCCTTTGTTCGCACCCCAAATAACGAAAGCAATGCCGTACATCACCAGCAATACGTACAGATGGAGGATGTAGAAAAACATCGGGACCGAGCCAAAGGTGTCAAGAAACGCAAACTGCGTATCCTTAACGCGCTCGAAAGCAAACAACAATAGAAACATGCCGGCCAGCGTAAAGAGCAAAAATGCTAGCGACGGGGGGTACTTAGTCAAATTAAGTAATGACATCAACGTAGTGATAGCACTTTGTTGTAGCTCCCAAGGCAAAGTCTCACCGTAAATATTTAAACCGCGAAGTAGGCAAAATAGGCTGAGCGACACAGCAAATAAACCAAGCAACCACCGACCGCGTCGCGCTTTATTAAGTTGTTGACTGTAAAGGGGCCCACATACATAACCGAGGAATATTACCCCTATCCAAGGAAGCACGGGATAACTCACTTTAATGTTTAAGGCGGCTGACTGAAGTATATATCCTCTATCGTGTAGCATTGTCCAAAGCGTATAGCCTGTTTCATGTGGAACATAGCTAATTGACGTAAGTGCATTATGTCCAAAGACAATTAAGAGGCCTAAAATGAGCAACAGAGTTCTTGGAAGATAACTCAATACAGCCAGAGCAATCATACTGATACCTATGGCCCACATCACCTGAAGATAAAGCGTTTGGAAACTTGCCCCCCAGCTAAACGTAATAAATGTGACCTCTAAGAACAAAATAAACAATCCACGCTTAATTAAGAACTCTCTGACATTGCGTGTCGGCTTGGCCTTATTCGCTGAGTCCATTGGATTGGCATAGAGCCATGCAGACAGCCCCGTCAAAAACACGAATGTGGGTGCACAGTAATGGGCGGCTAACCGTGTGAAAAATAGAGAAGGTGACGTAGTATCGATATCCATAGGATCAGATACCTGCAAATGCAGAAAAAAGCGCTCTCGCACGTGATCAATAAGCATAATCAGCATGACAAAGCCACGCATCATATCGATGCTTCGAATACGGTTTCGTTGAATACTAGAAGACATTTTAGCCATTATATCAAGGAGGAAATATTTGCTATCAACACAACTTCATTCAGAATTTCGCGGTAGTTTTAGCCACTTACAGCATCGATAGTTAAACGATTAACCCAATGCTATAACATTGCAGTAAACAGTGGCAATTATTTGCTTCGAATATACTAATGATGCGTTCAACAGCATAATAAGAAATACTAGAAGAAAAACGGAGTCACTATGAAATATCTATTGTTAGGTCTGGTCATGCTTGCTGTTGCGACGACGGCCGTTGCGAACAACGACCGCGACGCAGTGAATCAGACACTTAATGCTCTACATCACAATGCGTCTATTGCAGACTTTGAGCAGTATTTTGGTTTGTATCACGACAGCGCGATCTTTATTGGCACCGACGCATCTGAGGTATGGACCAAAGAAGCGTTTAAGGCGTATGCCAAACCTCACTTTGACAAGGGCAGAGGATGGACATACCACCCGCGAGACAGGCATATCTATTTTTCCCCTAATCACGACGTAGCCTGGTTCGATGAACTGCTCGATAATGAAAGCCTGGGAGAAACACGAGGCACGGGTGTCTTAATAAAAGAGAGAGCGAAGTGGAAAGTAACCCAATACCATTTAACGATCCCTATCCCCAACGCGCTTGCAGATAGCGTTGCTAATCAAATTAAAACCATGCAATAAAAAAAGCCCCGACATAACGGGGCCTTTGTTTCTCTTTAGGTCTTAACTACCTTTAGGTATTAGACTGTGTGAGTGGTTGAATTTCCATCTCTACTCGACGGTTCATCGAGCGGTTTGCTGCACTATTGTTAGGTACTTTAGGTGCGTATTCGCCCATACCTACCGTCGTGATACGCGTCGGGTTAACAGAATAGTTGATAAGTAAATTCTTAACCGCTCCTGCACGTCGCTCAGATAAAGACTGATTGTACTGCTCAGAGCCAGTGTCATCCGTATGGCCTTTAATCATAAGAACGGTTTTTTCGTAGTTGTTTACAACTTTGGCAACGTCTTGAAGAACCGGATTGAAGTTAGGGCTGATGCTAGAACTGTCAGTAGCAAAGGTAATGTCGCCCGGCATGATTAATCGTAGATTATCGCCTTCTCGCACAACTTGAACGCCAGTATCAGAAAGCTCATTTCGAAGCTCTTCTTCCTGTTTGTCCATGTAGTTACCTATCGCACCACCTGCGATTGCACCTACCGCAGCGCCCCACGCATAACGACTTTTGTCGTTATCACCTGTCGCTTTACCCAGCAATGCGCCTACTACCGCACCAATAGCGGCACCTTTTTGCGTATTATTCGGATCGGTTGCGCAACCTGCTACCGTTAATGATGCAGCAATTAAACTTACAGCAAGAGTCTTTTTCATAACTTCCTCTTATTTCGATTAAAAGCTCTACATTGAAAAGTGGCCAATATCCTTTACCACTTTCAACTAGCTTTGTGTAAAAATATGTATTAATTACCCTGGATGTTAGCAATTAACGTTCCATCCATTGGAGGTCGGGTAACGAGTAAAGCTTTATGCACGCTAATCTCCCTTTTAATCTGAAATTAAATAGTAATTTAAAAACAAAGACTAAAAGGTGAATTCCTCGCTTATTTTGTCGTTATCGTCGCTCAATTATATAAGTCATATGCTGAACGTAAGCTAAATGAATGAGCAATTTTATATGGGAAGGTAAGAGGGAGTAGCACCAGCACAATGTAAACTCTACACTGTGTTGCTAATAAGTGACGCTTTATCCTACGGAAACTGACCGTTCGAAAAATCCATTTACATCGATTTTATAGTCTGAAGCAATAACCGCTTTCTCTATACTTACAGTTTTATCTACAGAAAGGTCGATGTCTTTTGGCGTTAAGTAATGACTATTTCGAACTGAATAGAACACCTTAACTAAAGGTGTAAGCGGGGACGCTTTTTGTTCTATCACCATAGCTAGCCTCTCATTTGAGAGTAAAACAAGGCTTCCCACCGGATAAATCCCTAGGCATTTGATAAACTGTTGAACAAGCGATTGATCGAGACGTGCTGGTGCATCACTCATTAATATGGTGAACGCCTTTTGGCTCGACATACCCGCTTTATAAACTCGGTCAGCAGTAAGAGCGTCGTACATATCAGCAATCGCTAACATTCGTCCCGCTTTACTAATATCCTCACCTTTTGTTCCAGCAGGATACCCTAGCCCGTCCAATCGTTCATGGTGCTCACTTATGGCCTGTATAAGGGGAGGCGCTATGTCTGTGTCTTTTAAATAGTCTACGCCGTAATTTACATGACCTTTCATAATCTCCATTTCGCTATCCGTTAAACGTCCCGGTTTGTGGAGAATTTCATCTGGTATTTTTATCTTGCCTAAATCATGTAGAAAGCCAGCGTAAGAGAGGTCTTGGACTTCCTCATCTGACATGCCTAAGAATTTGCCGAAATTTGCCAATAGAATAGCAACGTTAAGAGAATGCTCTAATAAATAGTCGTCTTTCTCGCGAATTTTAGTCAGGCAAAGCAGCGCGTCGGGGTTTCTATCTACCGATTCAACTAATTTGTTTGAAAATGCTTTAGGAATACTTGCATCAAAAGGCGTCTCTTTTTGTACATTGGCAAGTAACAACTTTTGAAGTTCCTTGCCTTGCTCGTGAAGCTTTGCGGCTCTCACCAGCTCATTTTCGAGTGATACTTTTTTTGATTTTACCGGCTGATCAGAAGGCGAGTTTTGGTGCTTTTCCACAGTGGTCGATGAACTAGATTGCTCAACGTTAAACGCCTTATCTGTATCAATGGCGAGTGTCTTTACTCCTCGCTTTTTAAGCGTTTTAACCACATCACCAGACGTAACACGGCCCTGACTCGTAACGGTCAACGCACCTTTTTGCTCTAGAATTTGATGAACAAACATGCCTGGCACTAACTGATCAATAGTAATCTTTTTTATCATCTTATATGCACTGCACTATATTAATCGCCATATATTTGCTAACTGCTCTCATATAAAAAGTGAAAGCTTAGTACTCTAACTCTACTAGTATAGTGTGTAAATCTGGCTTCCAACCAAACTTCTTCATATTCACTCGGTAGTTTTTAACGACCACACCTTCCTCGGCTAATCGCTCTCGCTGCTCATCCGCTTTTTCAGAACCAGCAGGAAAAGCAATCTTGCCATCAGCACGCAGGACGCGATGCCATTGGCAGTCAGAATCAATTTCTCTTAAACACTTACCCATCATTCTTGCTCTGCCAGGTAATCCACACAAGTCAGCAAGCAAAGCGTAACTTATTACCTGTCCCTCTGGTACTAAAGAAAGTGTTTTCTCTACTCGAGATTGTACTGCTTCATGTGGCATGTTGTATATTATCCTATCTATTGAGTTACTTAAGTAATAACAGCTATAAACATATAGAAAGAGAGTCAAAAAAATAGGTTATGCGTCTTTATTGTGAATATTGTAAATACCCAAAGAAAACCTGTATTTGCTCTCATATCAACACCGTAAACACATCACTAGAGATTGTGATAATTCAACATGAAAAAGAAACGCTCCATGCAAAAAACACAGCGCGCTTAGTTTCTTTGTGTATTCCATCAGCGCGGATCATTCTTGCTAATGATGTTGTTGCTATGCAATCTCTATCCGAGCACTGCTTACCTCAGCATTCAGTGTTAATTTACCCGAGTGAACATAGCACACCTATAGAAGATGTAAGAGCCGACGAACGTTCTAAAATCAGCAAATTGATTCTTATAGATGGTAGTTGGAAACAAGCATTTGGCTTAGTTAAACAGAATCCATGGCTAGCAAAGTTGCGAGCGTTTCACTTCATTTCTGCACCGTCGTCTAACTATGCTATTCGTCATACGACATTAAGTAACGCACTCTCTACGCTAGAAGCAACCGCTTATGCATTGCAGCGCTTAGATCAAAACGATGTTTCTGGGCTTTACGAGGCCCAAAGAGCCTTACAAGATAAGTGGCAAGGCCCTATGTCACATAGAAGGCATTTGTAGCGTAGAACTTCGTTTAAAGCACACTACGCATTCATGGGAACGAAGCCCTTTTGATCTTTGACTAAACTTATCCAATTTCGAATGGCAGGGTAAGCGGAAAGGTCAAACCCACCCTCATGGGCAACGTGGGTATAGGCAAACAGTGAAATATCCGCAAGAGTTAGAGCATCACCAAGTAAAAACGGTGTCGTGTTGAGTTGATGCTCCATCACCGCCAGAGCACGATAACCACCGGCTTGTTTAGATTCGTATTCCGCTTTCCGCTCGTCAGGAAGCCCTAAATAAATGTTAATATAGCGAGCAACAGCAATGTATGGCTCGTGGCTATATTGTTCAAAAAATTGCCACTGCAAAAGCTGCGAAAAACTATAGGGAGACGAGGGGATTAAAGGTGTGTTAGATGACAGATAGTGCATGATGGCATTAGATTCAGACAACACCCTGCCATCATCGAGTTCTAGCAACGGAATTTTTCCGTTGGGAGACTTTTCTAAAAAAGACGGTGCTCTTGTCTCTCCCTTCATTATATCTACATCAACCCATTCGCAAGTTTTCCCTAATAAAGAAAGAAGCAGTTGAAGTTTGTAGCAATTTCCAGAGCGTTTATCGCCATATATTCTCACAATAGTAATCTCCATACGCTCACGGAAAAGACGGCATTCCAGTCCCTTTACTTATAAATAGGCTTCCGTTTGCTACAACACTTAATAAATATACATTTATTAATATAAGCAGCACACCTAAACATTGCAGTACCTTTCCTTCAAACCAAGCAAATATTCTATTTCTTTGCTTCTCTCTGATATTACGCTTTCTCTAATTAAATATTCTATTCTTTTGTCTAAATCAGTAGCCAACAACTGCTTTGCTTCACGTAAATTTCCATAATAGCTGATCAAAGGAGATACAAGTAATATTACTAAAAACAGACATATCGCGAAGATAAAAATCATATCGAATAGATGAATCGACAAATTTATCCAAAATACGGGCATAACCAAAAATATCAGTAATGAAGTGGTTATAGTTAAAGTGGCAACAGACAAAACACTTTCATACATTTTTATCTTAACAATAAGCTCTATATCATCAGTATTTAAAAATCTCCTTAAATGTCGATTTACTGTCGTTATCTGAAACAGATATAAGGACAGCAGTAACCAGAATGGTATCGCTCCTACCGCAACGATGAAAACTTCTTTCTCGTTAATTCTTGAGATTAACCCTTCAGTCATCATATACAAAAGGGGCATTATAAAACCAAATGAAGCCGACCATACTAGGTGCTTTTTAAACTGATCTGACAAGATTTTCCGGTGTATCCAAAAATTTTGGTGTCGTTTAGTTAAACCGAGAATAAGCGAAAGGTGCCTAGCAAGACTTCTCTGTATTATTCTGATAGATAGTAGAAATACTCCACTAAGAAGTGATGTGCCAATTGCCGTATTGAAATCTCTTTGTGCATCTTTAGATGCAATATCTAGCTGTACTGTACCTCCTATGATATGCAAAACAATCATAAAAATTACGAGTAATACCGGATACGTGAGACTTGCTAGAAAGTCAGTTTTTTTCATAGGACGAAATCTAATAAAGGATTTTATTACTACCCTTTGATGTTAAAAGAGAAAAGTAAAACCGTCGCCCAAGAAATTGCTACTAACGATACACAAGCAATCAGCCTTAAATTATCTTTCAATCTAAAAAGTCTGATGGAAAGCAAGTTTAACCTCTCAAGTTCTTGCTCGTATCCCGCAAGTTTATTTAATGACTCTTCTTCATTAATTAATTTCTCAAGTTCATCGCAACGTTTACTCTTATCACTTCCCCACTGGGAACGCAGTTTTAAAACAGGATAAAACAAATAAAATGCTGCTACGCACAAGAATAATAAAGCCATCATAATATCAAACAAGGGAACATCTTTGTTAACCCAGAAAACAGGAAATAGAGAAAACGCACCAATCGATAAAGTGGCATTCATAAATGATAAACGAGAAAGAGAAGAGAGCGAGTTTAAATGATCAATGCAACTATCTGTTTGGTTCATTACGTGATCTATCAAATAGCTTACGCTCGACGAGGAATGTATTAAGAAAAGAAAGAATAAGAACCAGAAGAGCACTGCACATACCGTAATGACATACTGATATAGGGGCACGTTAGTGAACAATAAATTTTCCACAAAAACATATATAACGGTGGTAAAGATGGCAGTTATAAGGCTATTGATACTGTGCAACTGAAGTTTTGAAAAAAGTTTTTCTCTGTGCTCGCTTAAGTGACTTAGTTGGTTGGTTTTTACCAGAATAGAAATTAATGTACTCAATAAATTTTTACAATTTAGTTGTAAACAAAGCCAAAAATATCCAGAAAGCAATGTCATGCCTAGTGCTGAGTTAAAATCCCTCTGCGCTCTTATGCCTCCAACGCTCACCTGCGATAAAGCGCCGCTGAAGTAGTGTACTAGTAGAAGGGCGGCGACCAGTATGAATGGGTACACTCCTATAGATACATCACTAGGTGAATTCGAGTAGGGGTTTAGTTTCATTACTAAAATAGTGTTTAAGTAAGCTATGCTTTTGCTTAGATAATATTACAAGATTTAAAGAAGCACATAGATGTCTACAAATATCTGACAAACATTAAGCGTTAAAAGCAGTGTAAGCAATAGAAATAAACGTAAGAGAATGTGAACGACCACTTTTCGTACTGCAATAAAAAACCCGCCAAATGGCGGGTTTTTTCAAAGCTGTGCTTTTTACTTGCGTAACTTCTGAATAAGACGAAGTTGTGCAATCGCTTCTGCAAGCTCGTGAGCTGCTTCTGCATAGTTAAAGTCAGCGCCTGGGTTGGCGATGTGCTCTTCTGCACGTCGTTTGGCTTCTTGTGCTGCCTGCTCGTCAAGATCTTCAGCTCGAACCGCGGTATCAGCCAGTACGGTAACATTGCCAGGTTGTACTTCTAGTACACCACCAGCAACATAGATTACTTCTTCTTCACCGTGCTGTTTAACCAAACGCACCATACCAGGTTTAATAGCAGAGATAAGTGGCGCGTGCCCTGGGTGAATACCCAGCTCACCTTCGCTACCTGTCACCTGAATCGCTTCAACGCGACCTGAGAAAATCGCTTTCTCCGCGCTTACTACGTCCAAATGTACTGTCATTGCCATGTGAACCTCCTGATTAGGTACGTTAGCATGATGCTAGGCTAGCAACTGCTAGCCCTGTCATTATGCTTTCTTGGCTTTCTCTAGCGCTTCTTCGATAGAACCAACCATGTAGAAGGCTTGCTCTGGAAGGTGATCATACTCACCGTCTAGAATGCCTTTAAAGCCACTGATTGTGTCTTTTAGCGATACATATTTACCAGGTGCACCAGTAAATACTTCTGCTACGAAGAACGGCTGAGATAGGAAACGCTGAATCTTACGAGCACGTGATACCACTTGCTTGTCTTCTTCAGATAGTTCGTCCATACCTAGGATCGCGATGATGTCTTTCAGCTCTTTATAGCGCTGAAGAACAGTCTGTACGCCACGTGCTACGTCATAGTGCTCTTGACCAATTACTAGCGGGTCTAGCTGACGAGACGTTGAATCTAGAGGGTCTACCGCAGGGTAGATACCAAGAGACGCGATATCACGAGAAAGTACTACCGTTGCATCTAAGTGAGCAAAGGTTGTCGCTGGAGATGGGTCAGTCAAGTCATCCGCAGGTACGTATACCGCTTGGATTGAAGTGATTGAACCTGTCTTCGTTGACGTAATACGTTCCTGAAGTACACCCATCTCTTCTGCTAGAGTAGGCTGGTAACCTACCGCAGATGGCATACGACCTAGAAGTGCTGATACCTCAGTACCTGCTAGGGTATAACGATAGATGTTATCTACGAAGAATAGAACGTCACGGCCTTCGTCACGGAACTTCTCAGCCATTGTTAGACCGGTAAGTGCAACACGTAGACGGTTACCCGGTGGCTCGTTCATCTGACCGTATACAAGCGATACTTTATCAAGTACGTTTGATTCGTTCATTTCGTGATAGAAGTCGTTACCCTCACGTGTACGCTCACCAACACCAGCGAATACTGAGAAACCGCTGTGCTCGATTGCAATGTTACGGATAAGTTCCATCATGTTTACGGTTTTACCTACACCCGCACCACCGAATAGACCAACTTTACCACCCTTAGCGAATGGACAAACCAAGTCGATTACTTTGATACCAGTTTCTAGTAGTTCTACCGAGCTAGACTGATCTTCGTAGCTAGGCGCTTCACGGTGAATAGACATACGCTCTTCTTCACCAATTGGGCCAGCTTCGTCGATTGGGTTACCCAATACGTCCATGATACGACCAAGTGTCTTCGTACCAACTGGAACCATGATTGGGTTACCGGTATTTTCTACTGCAAGACCACGTTTTAGTCCATCAGTAGTACCTAGTGCGATGCCACGAACAACACCACCACCTAATTGCTGTTGCACTTCCAGGGTTAGACCTGACAAGTCACCTTCGGTAACTTGTAGTGCGTCATAAACTCTTGGTACCGCATCTTGTGGAAATTCAATATCCACAACGGCGCCAATGATTTGGACGACCTTACCTTGACTCATAATTTGTCCTCGTTATCTCTTTTAAACCTTTGCCTACACCGCTGCGGCACCGCTCACAATCTCACTGATTTCTTGTGTGATTGCAGCCTGACGCGCTTTGTTATATACCAGTTGTAACTCATCAATGAGGTTACCGGCGTTGTCGGTTGCTGCCTTCATGGCAACCATTCGCGCAGCTTGTTCTGACGCCGCATTTTCTACAACACCCTGATACACCTGAGACTCAATGTAACGAACCATTAGTGCTTCCAAAATTTCTTTTGGATCTGGCTCGTAGATGTAGTCCCAACGATGTTGATATTCTTCGTCTTCTGACTTTGGCAAAGGCAATAACTGATTGATCACAGGTTTCTGTGTCATGGTGTTAACGAAGTCATTGAATACCAAGAATACTCGGTCAATTTGTCCTTCGTCGTACGCTTTAAGCATAACGCGTACAACACCCACTACATCGCTCACAGACGGCTTGTCACCTAAACCAGATTCAGCAGCAAGCAACTTGCCACCAAAGCGGTTGAAGAAACTGCACGCCTTAGAACCTAATGCAGCGAAATCCACTTCTACACCCTGTTCACGCCATTTTTTGACGTCTTGAGTGACGAGCTTAAATTCATTGGTGTTCAAGCCACCACATAAGCCTCGGTCAGTGGAAATCACAATGTAACCGACGCGCTTGACTTCACGCTCTTCCAAATAAGGATGGCGATATTCAAGGTTACCGTTTGCAATGTGACCAATCACTTTAAGCATATTTTGTGCATATGGACGGCCAGAAGCCATGCGTTCCTGCGCCTTTTTCATTTTAGACGCAGCAACCATTTCCATCGCACTGGTAATCTTCTGAGTATTTTTGATACTCCCAATCTTACCTTTTATTTCTTTACCGCTGGCCATGACTATCTCTCCGATTACTCAACGAATTGCGCTGGTGGTTAAACACCAGCACCATTGATTACCAAGTTTGTGTCGCTTTAAAGTTTGTTAAAGCGTCGTTCAACTTAGAGGCAATCTCGTCGTTGTAGTTACCTGATTCGTTGATAGTCTTCATAAGGTCAGCGTGTTCGCTGTTCATGTAAGAGTGAAGAGCGGCTTCAAAATCTAGGATTTTGTTAAGCTCGATACCCTTAAGGAAACCTTTTTCTACCGCGAACAGAGATACACCCATATCAGCAATTGAAAGTGGTGCGTACTGCTTCTGCTTCATTAGCTCAGTTACGCGCTCACCGTGCTCAAGTTGCTCACGAGTTGCGTCATCAAGGTCAGAAGCAAACTGCGAGAATGCCGCAAGTTCACGATACTGAGCTAGGGCTAGACGGATACCGCCACCCAACTTCTTGATGATTTTAGTCTGTGCAGCACCACCAACACGAGATACCGAGATACCAGCGTTAACCGCTGGACGGATACCTGCGTTAAACAAGTCAGTTTCTAGGAAGATCTGACCGTCGGTAATTGAGATTACGTTAGTTGGTACGAATGCAGATACGTCACCAGCTTGCGTTTCGATAATTGGAAGCGCAGTCAATGAACCTGTCTTACCTTTCACTTCGCCGTTTGTGTAACGCTCAACGTATTGTTCGTTTACACGTGCAGCACGTTCTAGTAGACGTGAGTGAAGGTAGAATACGTCACCTGGGTAAGCTTCACGGCCTGGTGGACGCTTAAGTAGTAGTGAGATTTGACGGTAAGCAACAGCTTGCTTAGACAAATCATCATATACGATTAGCGCGTCTTCACCGCGGTCACGGAAGAATTCACCCATAGTACAACCAGAGTAAGGCGCTAGGTATTGAAGCGCAGCAGACTCAGATGCAGATGCTGCAACCACGATAGTGTGGTCAAGTGCACCGTGCTCTTCTAGTTTACGTACTACGTTAGCGATAGTAGATGCTTTTTGACCAACCGCTACGTACACACATTTAATGCCTGTACCTTTTTGGTTGATGATAGCGTCAACAGCCATTGCTGTTTTACCACACTGACGGTCACCGATGATAAGCTCACGCTGACCACGACCTACTGGGATCATGGCGTCAACTGACTTATAACCAGTTTGTACTGGCTGGTCTACCGATTGACGCTCGATTACGCCAGGTGCAATTTTTTCAACTGGCTCGAAACCAGCTGCGTCGATTGCGCCTTTACCATCGATAGGCTCACCTAGTGTGTTAACAACACGACCTAGTAGTGCGTTACCTACTGGTACTTCAAGAATACGACCAGTAGATTGTACTTTATCGCCTTCTTTAAGGTCCGCATAAGGACCCATAACAACTGCACCTACAGAGTCTCGCTCAAGGTTTAGTGCAATTGCGTAACGGCTTCCAGGAAGCTCGATCATTTCACCTTGCATTACATCTGCAAGGCCGTGAATGCGGATAATACCGTCTGTTACTGCGACGATAGTACCTTCATTACGTGCTTCACTGCTTACATTGAACTGTTCAATTCTTTTCTTGATCAGTTCAGCAATTTCAGTGGAATTAAGTTGCATGCTCTTATCCCCGTTATGCTTGCAACGCGTCTGCTAGACGGTTCAATTTCGACTTTACGGAACCATCAATAACTGTATCGCCGGCATTAATTACCATTCCAGCGATCAGGGCAGGGTCCACGTTACAATTAAGCTTCACTTTACGTGCCAAACGTTTTTCCAAAGATGCAACCAACTCGTTTTGTTGTGCATCAGTCAGCGTAGATGCTGAGGTTACGTCCACTTCTATTTCTTTGTCGTAATCTGCTTTAAATGCATCAAACAAAGTAGAAATTTCAGGCAACGCGGCTAAACGTTTATTCTCAGCCAGAACCTTAACCAGGTTTTGGCCGTGTTCGTCGAGTTGCTCACCACAAACATTGTTAAAAATGTCGGCAAGCGTGTCAGCGGCAACCGCACCAGACAAAAGCTGGTGCATGTCATCGTTCGCTGCTACAGCGCCTGCAAAGGCTAGCATTTCTTGCCATTTTGCAACGGCATCTTTCTCGACAGCAAAATCGAAAGCAGCTTTAGCATAAGGACGAGCAACGGTTGTCAATTCAGACATGGCTCATCTCCCTATTAAAGCTCAGCGACAAGTTTTTCAACAATGTCGTTTTGTGCGTTTGCATCGATTTCACGTTGTAAGATTTGCTGTGCGCCAGCTACTGCAAGTGCAGAAACCTGCTTGCGCAAATCTTCTTTGGCACGATTGCGTTCAGCTTCAATCTCGGCATAACCAGAAGCGATAATCTTTTCGCGTTCCGCATGGCCTTTTTGCGTTTCTTCGTCAACCAATTGGTTGGCACGCTTTTTAGCCTGCTCGATAATTTCAGCTGCTTGCGCTTTCGCATCTTTCAATTGCTCAGTAGCTTTCGCTTGAGCAAGCTCTAGGTCTTTCTCTGCACGCTCAGAAGCTTCAAGCCCATCGGCAATTTTCTTCTGACGTTCTTCAATCGCTGCCATTAGTGGAGGCCATACATATTTCATGCAGAACACCACGAACACAGCGAAGGCGATTAATTGACCAATAAAAGTGGCGTTAAAATTCACAATCGCCCCTCCTCTTAAAGTTCGCTAAAAAAGTGTTTAGTAGAATTAGGCACCAACAGCGAACAATAGGTATAGAGCGATACCAACACCGATCATCGCGATGGCGTCGATAAGACCCGCTACGATGAACATCTTAACTTGTAGTTGAGGTGCTAGTTCAGGTTGACGAGCAGCAGATTCAAGGAATTTACCACCTAGTAGACCGAAACCAATAGCGGTACCTAGGGCACCAAGACCAATCAGTAGTGCAACAGCGATGTATAACATTTACGTCTCCGATTTAAGTTAAATTTAAAGTTAATGTTTAAAAGTCAAACTCTGTAAAAACGGTGCCGATTATAAATAAAAACCGACACCCGTTAATGCTTAGTGGTCTTCACACGCCAGGCTTAAATACACGATGGTTAGCATCATGAAAATAAACGCTTGAAGCGGAAGTACCAGAATATGGAACACAGCCCACATGAAGTGCAGTGGAAGCTGGAAATAACCAATTGTAGCAATCAAAATGAAGATTAGCTCACTGGCATACAGGTTACCGAACAAACGCAGCGCTAGTGAAAGCGGACGCGCAAGCAAAGTAACCGTCTCAAGAATGAAGTTCACCGGAATAAAGATTGGGTGACCGAAAGGCTGCATAGTTAGCTCTTTCGCAAAACCGCCAATACCCTTCATCTTAATTGAATAGAAAAGAATAAGGATAAACACGCCTGAAGCCAGTGCGAACGTTAAGTTAAGGTCAGTGGTTGGAACTGCCTTGTTGTAAACGTCGTGTGGATCCATGCCAAAAGCCGCCTGGCCAATAAGTCCAGATACCCATGGAATAAGATCAACTGGCACCAAGTCCATAAGGTTCATTAGCAATACCCATACAAAGATAGTTAGCGCTAGTGGCGCAATAAGTGCGCTCTTACCATGGAAAGTGCTTTTAACGTTGTCGTCAACAAACTCAACAACAAGCTCAACAAACGCCTGCATTTTGCCAGGTACGCCTGTTGTCGCTTTTGAAGCAACGCTTCTAAAGATAATTAGGAAAAGAAGACCAAGACCGATAGACCATGCCAGTGTATCAACATGCCATGCCCAAAAACCGGCGTCAGAACACGCTTTGTTAAAAGCAATTCCGTTGTCAGTTGAGCACATGGTGGCATTGGTCAAGTGGTGCTTGATGTATTCTGAGGTAGTGTATTCAGATGCCATTGTTTAACCCAAGTTGTAAAGTGTAAAAATTTGGTGACTGGTTTTTTAGTCTCAATCGGTCGAATACGTTGTTTTCGTTATCGCAACGCCTCGCGCTGTCTTTATTCTTTCGTACCGTAATGAAACATGGCTAGCCCGTGGCTAGCAGTTGTAATCACAAATGCCATGAAAATCTCTAATGGCGCGGCGTTTAAGCCTTTAAAAGCAATTACAAATAAAATGATTGTCAGTGCCAGCTTCAATTTTGAGCCTTGGCTAAAACTCCGTGCAACAAGGTCGTTTTTACTTGCACCTGCGTAACGAAACGCGAAAGCCATAAAAACACTGTTCGGCAGTATGCTAATTAAGGCACCTGCCGCTGCCGACATGGCGGAATGACTTCCTCCTGCGGCACCTGCGAAAGCGGTAACGAATAGGGCCGTGACAGCCTGAAAAAGTAGCCCTTTCTTGGCGAGGTCTAACCCGCGTTTTGCTAACTTGTTCGTCACTTTTACTCGCAGCTTGTTCACGTCTTACAAAAAGCGTCAGAAGTATACTGTTTTACCGACAATTTTCAACAGTACAACGCTTTTTGAAAGTTATTCTGAAAATTTTCTATTGCTATAACCGGAAAGGAGAGTGTCCGGTGTTAGCACCGAACAGCGTATCAATTGCGGGTAGGCAAAGGAACCGTCTAAATCTTTATTATTATAAACTATTGAATTTTAGAGATAATTCCATCTAATTGCTCAAGGTCGCTAAAGCTAATCGTCAGCTTGCCTTTGCCTTTCGCATTGTGGTCAATACTCACAGGAGTGCCTAAATTTTCTGAAAGTCGTGTCATAAGGTTTTGCACATCGGGATCAACTTTCTTCTCAGGCTTAGGTTTAGCTGGCTCCAAAAGCTTTTTAACAAGCTTTTCTGTATCGCGCACGGTAAGACCTTTGCCCGATACTACTTGCGCAGTTTCCGACTGGGTATCACCTTCTAGTGCTAACAGCGCTCTAGCATGACCCATTTCAATATCGCCATGTTCGACTAACAGTTTCACGTCGTCGTTTAAATTATTCAGGCGAAGTAAATTTGTCACAGTAGTGCGTGATTTGCCCACCGCTTCCGCCACTTCTTGATGGGTAAGCGCGAACTCATTCATTAAACGGTCGAGGGCTTGCGCCTCTTCCATGGCATTTAAATCTTCACGCTGAATATTTTCGATAAGGGCAATGGCCACTGCCGCTTCATCAGGCACGTTCTTAACCAAACAAGGCACTTCGTCTAGCTGTGCCAGTTGTGAAGCTCGCCAGCGACGTTCACCGGCAATGATTTCATAGCGGTGCTCGTCGACTTTTCTCACTACGATAGGCTGAATAATACCTTGCGCACGAATGGACGATGCCAGTTCTTCTAATGCCTCAGGTGACATGTCTTTACGAGGCTGATACTTGCCCGGCACTAAGTATTCAATAGGGAGTTTACTCAACTCACCGTTGGTTGAATTTACCTCGGCGGCATCTTGTTCTTTTTGAGCAGATGATTGGCTGGTTGCGAGTAGCGCATCTAAACCGCGGCCAAGGCCTCTTTTACGTGCTGACATAGTGTCCTCTATGGCATGTGCTGATAGTGATCAGCTTATTGTCGTTTAACTTGCTTTTGCCTGTGCAGGCGTTGTTTTGTCCCTACGACGCAGTATTTCACCCGCCAGTGCCAAGTAGGCTTTAGCGCCTGTCGATGACTTATCATAGTACATCGCTGGCGTACCAAAGCTTGGTGCTTCAGCTAGACGAACATTGCGCGGAATAACCGTGCGATAAACCTGTTCACCAAAATGGCGCTTCAACTGTTCTGAAACGTCGTTAGCAAGGCGGTTGCGCGGGTCGTACATAGTACGCAATACGCCTTCAATCTTCAATTCTGGATTCACTACAGATGCCAGTTTTTGAATGGTATCCATAAGAGCAGTAAGGCCTTCTAGCGCATAATATTCGCACTGCATAGGTACCATCACTGAATCAGCTGCAGCTAAGGCGTTCACTGTTAGCTGGTTAAGTGAAGGCGGGCAGTCGATAAAGACAAAATCGTAGTAATCCATGACAGGCTTCAACGCGTTGCGAAGCCTTACTTCTCGGGCAAACATTTCCATCAGCTTAATTTCTGCCGCGGTCACGTCACCGTTCGCTGCGATGAGGTCGTACTTGCCGCTTGTCGCTTTAACGATAACATCGTTAATTGGCTTTTCTTCAATCAACAATTCAAATGCCGTAGATTCAACGTCGTATTTATCAACGCCGCTTCCCATGGTCGCATTACCCTGTGGATCGAGATCAATCAGCAACACCTTACGTTTGGTTGCTGCCATTGACGCTGCCACGTTAACTGCAGTGGTTGTTTTTCCAACACCACCTTTTTGATTCGCGATCGCGATTACCTTAGCCACGTTAGATCCTGTTCTCGTCTATTTCTATTTTTCGGCTATTTCTTTTTTAGCCAAACCAGATGTCGTTCGCCTACCAAATTTGGCACAGTGAGGTTTTCCGTTTTGCTCACATGGAAGTGATCACTCACTTCGTCTATCTCATCTTGTGGAAACTGACCTTTAAGCGCCAAAAACTGACCTTCTGAATCTACCAGATGCTGACACCAGTGCAACATATCTTTTAGCGAAGCGAAAGCTCGGCTTAGCACAATATCGTAAGGCGTATCGCCATTGTGCTCTTCAACGCGGCTTTGCACAGGGGTAACATTAGTTAGACCAAGCGTGTGCACACATTGGGTCATAAACCGTACACGCTTGCCCAATGAGTCTAGCAATGTGAATGATTTATCTGGAAACGCGATTGCCAACGGCATACCTGGAAGGCCAGGGCCCGTTCCAACATCAATGATATTGTTACCATCAAGAAAGGGCACAATCGCGAGCGAATCTAGAATGTGTTTCACCATCATTTGCTTAGGATCGCGCACAGAAGTCAGGTTGTACGCCTTATTCCATTTATCCATAAGCAGCACATAGTCAACTAACTGCTGCTGTTGCTTATCACTTAAATCTAGTGAAAGGGCATCGAGTCCAGACACCAAAATGGTGTGCAATTCTTGCTGTATCGTCATCGAAAAATCTGTCTGTTCGCGTTAATGTTTTTTGCTCTACACAGTCCATACCATGAACACGCGCGGCGAATCGTTATTTGCTGCTCATTTACAGCCGTTTCTTAATGCAGCTCTTCATGCTCGATACAAGTGCGCTTGAAGAAGGCACCTGAATTAATTAACGCTGCAATTTATCAAAGCTACGCAATGAACATAAATTGGTGTAATGGGACGGTATGAAAAGCGCCGAGTTTTTCTAGTTTTCGCATAATTTAAGCGACTATGATTATCATAATACGCGAATAATTAAGAAAAACTAAGCGCTGCGAGTCATGTGTTGAGTTAAGCGCGTGTTTTACGCACTAATTTTCTCTTGCTTGCGCAACATGCCGTGTTTTTTAAGGTAAACCAGCAGCAATGAAATGGCCGCCGGGGTAATGCCCGAAATACGCGATGCTTTACCGATAGTTTCCGGTCTGGCTTCGGTTAACTTGGCTACAACCTCGTTCGACAAGCCGGAAATCTTGCTGAAGTCCATATCAACCGGCAACAGGGTATTTTCGTGTCGCTGCGTTTTCGCGATTTCATCCATTTGACGGGCAATGTAGCCGGCGTACTTAATTTGAATTTCCACTTGCTCTGCAGCAATCGGATCTTCAAGACCTGGGCCGACACTTTCAATTTCCATTAACTGACCGTAAGTCATTTCAGGTCTGCGGATCAGCTCTTCAAGAGAATGTTCACGACTCACCGGATTTTTCAGCATGGTATTAAGTTCTGGCGTTGCCGCGTGATCAGGATGGATCCACTGACCGCGTAAACGCTGTAGCTCACTTTCTACCGCTTCCATCTTGTCGTTAAATTTCGCCCAGCGCGCATCATCAACAAGACCAATTTCTCGGCCCATCGCGGTTAAGCGGCTATCTGCATTGTCTTCACGAAGCAGTAGTCTGTATTCTGCACGGCTAGTGAACATGCGGTACGGTTCTTTCGTACCCATGGTAGCTAAGTCGTCGATAAGTACGCCCATGTATGCTTGATCGCGGCGTAAAATCATCGGATCTTTTTCTTGAACTTGTAGCGCTGCGTTCGCACCTGCTACTAACCCTTGCGCACCCGCTTCTTCATAGCCAGTGGTACCGTTAATCTGGCCAGCAAAGAACAAACCTCGAATAAACTTGGTTTCAAGTGTTTGTTTCAGATCGCGTGGATCAAAGAAATCATATTCAATCGCATAACCCGGGCGAACAATGTGCGCATTTTCAAAACCTTTGATCGAGCGGACAAGGTTCATCTGTACGTCAAATGGTAAACTGGTTGAAATACCATTTGGATAAACTTCAATGCTGTTTAAACCCTCTGGCTCAACAAAAATTTGGTGCGATGTCTTGTCTGCAAAACGAGTGATCTTATCTTCGATACTTGGGCAATAGCGCGGTCCAATACCTTCGATAACCCCAGTAAACATAGGTGAGCGATCTAACCCACCGCGAATGATGTCGTGGGTTTTTTCGTTAGTGTGGGTGATGTAACACGGGATCTGTGTCGGGTGCATACTTCTATCACCCATGAACGAGAATACCGGCGTAGGATTGTCACCAGGCTGAGGCTGCATTACAGAAAAATCTAAGGAGCGCGCATCAAGTCTTGCTGGTGTCCCAGTTTTTAAACGGTCAACACGAAACGGAAGGGCACGTAGTCTATCTGCAAGTGCGATAGACGGTGGATCGCCGGCACGACCGCCGCGATAGTTTTCAAGACCAATGTGTATGGTTCCGCCAAGGAAAGTACCCACTGTCAGTACCACTGACTTGGCTTTAAACTTCAAGCCCATTTGCGTAACAACACCGCATACCTGATCGTTTTCAACAATCAGATCGTCAACGCTCTGTTGGAACAAGGTTAGGTTTTCTTGATTTTCAACAATGTCGCGAATAGCGTTTTTGTAAAGCGTACGGTCCGCTTGCGCACGCGTTGCACGAACAGCTGGGCCTTTAGAAGAATTCAATGTTCTGAACTGAATACCACCTTTGTCGATAGCCAGTGCCATTGCACCGCCTAACGCATCGATCTCTTTTACAAGATGACCTTTACCGATCCCACCAATTGCAGGGTTACACGACATCTGGCCTATCGTCTCAATATTGTGAGTGAGCAACAGCGTATTTGCACCCATGCGAGCAGCTGCAAGTGCCGCTTCTGTACCTGCATGTCCACCACCTACAACGATGACATCAAATGCTTCAGCATAAAACATGGTTAAACCTCACTATTAACTTACGATAAGCCGATTAAAAACTAATTTTTTTCACGCAGAGACTGCTGAAAAAAGGGCGCGTATTTTATCTGACTTATTGGATAAAGAAAATGATTAAATTTTCCTCAAAACCTGTTTTTGTAAAGGTGTGATCGAATTATAAGATCTTAAGATCTCTTTTAGATCTGTTTATTTTTACTTTTATTAGGATCGTCAAGATCTGTGGGTAACCGATCAAAGCACATAAAGATCATCAAGTTACGCGATCAATAACATTGGGAAATCCCGATCCATAACCCTACCTCAAACTTGTGTATAAATGGCCTTTTTATCCACACCCCGAATCGTTTGGAAAGTTATTCTTTTTTCGATCAAAGCTTATGCACAGTGGTTTGTAGGATCCTATCCACAGGGGTGATCAAGATGTGATCCAACTGGGGATAAAATGTTTGCTATTTATGTATCGCGATCAAAAGATCGTGTAGATACGTGTGTTATAGCGTGATCACATTGTGGAGGAGATCTTTTCTAAAAGCTGTGATTAGATCGCCCGATCGCATTTATCAACACCTTCAAAAAAAGTGCACGTTTTTATAAACGACGAGATTATTTTTTCAAAACAGCCCATTTTTCAGGAGAAAAACATAGGAGATGACCAAAATACAGTCACTTTTACAAGGGGGAAGTCGGTCTGTAAGAATGGTTATTTGTTTAACTGAAAGAGATCGTTGAGTGTATCTATGAATTGAAACGTATCGTTTTAGTAAAAAAGCGTGATCAATAGGCTAAGTGATTCGCTATTATTTAGTACAACAGGAACATGCAATAAGGTTTAATGAAGGAAAAGACCTAGCAGAGTAAGGGCAAGGTTTTTAGAGAGAGGAAACCAGGTGCTATTAGCGCACCTGGTTGGGTTGATAGCGCGGCTGTGAAACAGAGCCTTGCATGTCTTCTTGTTCAATGGTTAAGCCTTCACGGCGGCTTGGGCCTTGGAACCTAACCTTATAGGTGTCGTACTCTTTAATCGACTCAAAACAATAGGGGCCAAGGGCATTTTCAAGTTCGGCTAAATTGTGATTGGTGATCAAAATACAGTTTTTCTTGTTTACCAAGCGTTGTCTTAGCAGGTTACCAAACCAACTCTGCGCATTTTTCTTTAACACGCTTTCGTTTACACACACCTCATCAAGAATAAGCAGATCAACGTCTAGCAATTCCTGATTGATCTCCCTGAAGCGCTGTCCTGCATTGTCTGAAGCACCAAAATCAAATGAGAAATTGCGCATTTCAAGCAGTGTAGACAGTTGACGATAAAGCACTGAAATTTCGTACTGCTCTATAAGTTGATGGGCTATGGCGCCGGCGATATGTGATTTACCGCGTCCGTAATCGCCGTAAAATAGCATCATATGGGAGCCGCTTTGACGCCACGCAGGGTCATCATGGGCAGCAATAAAAGACTGAGCTATCGATACGGCTTCAATCACATCGTCACTGTCTTCAACTAAGTTGGCGAAGGTCCATTTAGGATTCAGATCAGAACGGCCATGAATAGCCTCTACACGTGCTTTTTTACTACGCTGCTGTAGTTGTGATACTTCTTCGTTCGCTTTCGCCTCGTACTGCTTGCGCAGCGTTTTATAGTCGATGTATTCACGATTGGGATCGACATCTTTGTTGAGCGCTCTCGCTAAATTAGCAATTTTGTCGGTTATACGATCCATAACGAATTAACTCTTCTTAGTTGCGGCATACTTTTCCACCAGCTTTCTAGCATTATCATCTGCTTCTATGCCGGCTGCAACTTTCACTTGTTGCGTTCCCACCACCTTTGTTGGGGCGTAGCCTGAAGCGAGCCGCTTTCGCTTGATATTGTTGGCAAACTTTTGTGTCCATTGAAATTCGCTAAACACTGAACTTGGTCTTCCCAACCAATAGGCAATGAATTCACCCACCTCGTTGTCATCAAATGTTTTATCGATAATACCAAGTAGCGAGGCCATTTCTTCAAACAACGCCTCATTGGGCGCCCAATTAGGGGTCATGGCGCTATGACGGGCATGTAGTTGGTCGAAGTCTGACTGCGGCTCGCTTAGAAGCGGAAGAAGTAAGGTTTTCCCGTTGATTGTATGCTCAAGATCAAGTTCAAGGGGGAGGGCAACCAAACCCACTTGTTCAAGCTGCTTCACCAAGCTATTGATTTGACGACCGCGTTGGTAAGGCTCATCTTTGCTGTCGCCGTTTAGCAAATTCAATAATTGCTTATAATCAATAGGTGCTGACGATGTCGTTGCCGAATTTGCACCTGTTCGAAGCCCAAGTAAATACAGTACCCGGCAATCGTTAGAAAGGGGAGATTGCAACGCCGCTAGTTCAGCTTGGGTAAGGTTGCTGTTCATCGCATTGGTTCCACGTAAAAACGCTTGTTAAGCATTGGCCAGCTTTTCGTCAAACCATTCTACGGCGGCATCTTCAGGGATAGGGTGTTCTAGTACATCAATGTATAGCGCGTCGGTAATTAACGTGCCACCTGCATTTTTAATGTGTTTTTCCATTTCTTTTGCGCCGAAACAAAAGGTGTCGTAACTGGTGTCACCTAGCCCAATAACGTATGCGTTTACCGCGCTTAAATCCGCGCCCTCTAGCTGTTTTGCGAACGGCTGGATGTTGTCAGGTAATTCGCCTGCACCATGGGTAGACGTACACACGATCCACGTTGATTCTGTTTTAATCTCATCTAAATTTGGTTCAGCATGAATAGTGTGGGTGTGCCCGCTCGCTTCAAGTTTTTCCGCAATGGCATCTGCCACGTATTCTGCGGCGCCTAACATGGTGCCAACGATGATTTCAAAATGCTTGCTCATTATTGGGTTGCTTCTCTATTTACGATTGTCGTCTTAACGTAAGTGCGGCTTATTCCGTAGGTTATTCACCTTCTTACTTTTATGGTCACGCTATTTGCCGATACAGAACGATGAAAAAATCTTACCAAGTAGATCGTCTGACGTAAATTCACCGGTTATCTCACATAGTGCCTGATGCGCCAAGCGCAATTCTTCAGCGAGTAATTCACCGGCCATGGCGTCATTCAGTTGTTGTTCGCCGGTGCTTACATAACTGTAGGCTTGATCGAGTGCATCTATGTGTCGTCTGCGCGCAATAAATTGGCCTTCCGTTGTAGTATCGAAGCCCATGGTTTTGGCTAGATGTGCTTTTAGCGTGTCGACACCGCTACCTTCTTTGGCTGATAGATTAATAACTGAGATATCACCTTGCTCGGTGGCAACCGTGCTTTGTCCAATATCTAAGGTACTAAGGTCGGCCTTGTTGCGAACTACGGTAACGGGGATGCCTTGTGGCAATCGGGCCATAAATTCTGGCCATATTTCATAAGGGTCGATAACAGCGGTTGCGGTAGAGTCCACAACAAATAACACATGGTCAGCTTCATTGATAGCTTGCCACGCGCGCTCAATACCAATTTGTTCCACTTTATCTGGGCTTTCTCGAAGTCCTGCTGTGTCGATAATGTGCACCGGCATACCATCAATGTGAATATGCTCTTTAAGCACGTCTCGCGTGGTACCGGCTATATCGGTAACAATGGCGCTATCTCGTCCTGCCAGGGCGTTTAATAAGCTCGATTTACCGGCGTTAGGTCGCCCTGCAATCACCACCTGCATACCTTCGCGCAACAAGGTGCCTTGTTTAGCCTGTTCACGCACTTTGGTTAAGCTTTCCATAATTGCGCTTAAGTCACCTGATACTTTCCCGTCAGATAAAAAATCAATTTCTTCTTCAGGAAAATCGATGGCCGCCTCTACGTACATACGCAGATGCACGATTTGGTCAGATAGCGTTTGAATTTGTGTAGAAAACTCACCCTGTAGCGAGCGCAGCGCACTTTTTGCTGCCTGTTTAGAGCTTGCATCAATCAAGTCGGCAATGGCCTCTGCTTGCGCAAGGTCTAATTTATCATTTAAAAAGGCTTGTTCACTGAATTCACCTGGATTGGCAAGCCGAGCATGGCCCGTTGCAAGCACGGCATCAATCAGCATGTCCATGACAACTTGACCGCCGTGTCCCTGCAGTTCAAGTACATCTTCACCGGTAAATGAGTTAGGCCCTTTAAAAAACAGTGCTATGCCCTGGTCTATTACGCTGTTGTTAGCATCAACAAACGGCGTATAGGTCGCAAGACGTGGTGTTAGTGCGCTTGGTACTAACGCCTCTGCGATGGCTTTAGCCTTAGGACCTGAAACACGTACAATACCTACGCCGCCACGACCGGGCGCTGTCGCTTGTGCGGTAATGGTGTCGGTAGAAAGGGTGAGTGATTCCATAATTAGTCGCGGAAGTTCTTAAATTGGAAAGGTTGGCCTAAGTTCGACTCTTTAACCAGCGAAATCACTTGCTGCAAATCATCACGCTTTTTACCTGTTACGCGAAGTTCTTCGCCTTGAATTGCCGTTTGCACTTTGATTTTGGCGTCTTTCACCAGCTTCACAATCTTCTTCGCCATCGGCTGTTCAATACCTTCTTTAAAGGTAATGGTCTGACGGTAAGTTCTTCCATGGGCATCGTAGGGTTTAACATCCATAGATGAAGTGTCGACGTTACGTTTAGACATCGCCGTTCTAAACATGCTTTCCATTTGCTGAAGTTGGAATTCAGCTTCGGCCTTCATGACCACGGTTTTATCTTTGTACTCAAAGCTCGCGTCAATACCGCGAAAGTCGAAACGCGTTGATAGCTCACGGCTTGCGTTTTCAGTGGCGTTGCGTACTTCTTCCATGTTGATTTCAGAAACAATATCAAATGATGGCACAGGTTATTCCTCTTAAGACAAAACAGCCCGCATAGGCGGGCTGTATAATTCATTGATCAGCGTGTTATTTACTGCTGATGCCCCGCTTCTCCATTGAAGCATAAATCATTTTGGCTTGAACCAAGGTAATCACGTTACTGACTAGCCAGTATAGTACCAGACCTGCAGGGAACCACAGGAAGAATACACTCATTGCTACCGGCATCCATTGCATGATTTTCTGCTGCATTGGATCAGTAATGGTGGTTGGCTGAAGTTTTTGCAATAGGTACATACTTGCGCCAGTTAGAATTGGCAGCACAAAGTATGGGTCTTTTGTAGAAAGGTCAGTGATCCAAAGAACAAAGTCTGCATGACGTAGTTCAACACTTTCCATCAGTACCCAGTAAAGCGCAAGGAAGATAGGCATTTGCAGAAGAAGAGGTAAGCAACCGCCCATTGGGTTTACTTTCTCTTTGCGGTAAAGCTCCATCATAGCTTGAGACATTTTTTGTCTGTCGTCGCCAAAACGGTCTTTTAGCTGCTGCATCTTAGGTGCTAAGTTGCGCATACGTGCCATTGACTCGTATTGCTTCTTAGTTAGCCAGTACATCGCGCCTTTCACTACAATAGTGATAAGGATAATTGCCACACCCCAGTTATTAACTAGGCTATGAAGGAAGGTAAGAAGGGCGAACAGCGGCTGTGAAATCCAGAAAAGAATACCGTAATCAACGGTTAGGTCTAGGCCGCGCGCAATTTTCGCTAGGCTTTCTTGATCTTTAGGACCCATATAAAGGGTAGACGCAAGGGTTTTGGTTTCACCAGGCGCTACGCTCTCAGACGGTGACAATACACCAATTACCGCATACTGATTTTTCAGATTACGAGAATAAAGCGTGTTAGTTTGCTCTTGTGAAGGTACCCATGCTGACACAAAGTAATGTTCAAGCATGCCAACCCATCCCGCTTTAGTGGTTTCGCGTAGGTTGTCATCTTCAATCTCGTCAAACGAGTACTTCTGGTAGCGGTCATCTTCTGTTGAATATGCAGCACCACGGTACGTTGGCATAAACATGTTGCTGTCGTCTTCAAACTCCATCACTTGTTTAAGCTGTGCATACGGCTGAACCGTTGCTGCACTACCGGTACCATTTTCAACGCTATAGCTTACGTTTACGTCGTACTGACCTTTAGTGAAAGTGAAGGTTTTGGTGATAGCCAGGCCCTGATTGTTTTTCCAAGTAAGAGGAATAACAAGGGTGTCTCCCGTCATTTCATAGAATTCACTTTGCGCGTTGTAAACAGGGCGGCCACTGCTGCTGGCATCAGGCCCTTGAGCACCGATTAGGCCACTTTGCGCTACATATAGACCGTTGCCAGAGCGAAGTAGGCTGTAAGGAATATCCGAACCTTGCTCTACCGGAAACTTAAGTAAGTCTGCTGATACTACATCACCGCCTAGCAAATCGATGCGTAAATCTAGCGTATCGGTTTTAACTTCAATAATGCGGTTTGAGCTTTGCGCCGCTGCGACAGGTTGTGCAGCAGGAACGCTATCACTACTTGGTACATCTTCGCTGCCATTTTCATTAAATGACGGTACGCCTTGTGATGTCTCTTGCGTTTGTTGTTGCTCAACAGGCACAACTGGCTGTGGCCCATAATCTTTTTGCCATGATTGCCAAAGCAAAAAGCTAACTAGCGCAAGGCCAATTATCAGAAAACTACGTTGCGATTCCATAGAGGTCTCTTTATTTTGAGTGTTTATCTTGTTGTTTTTCCGGCACTGGATCATATCCGCCGGCATGCAAAGGGTGGCATTTTAATATGCGTTTAATAGATAACCAACCGCCTTTTACTAATCCATGCGTTTTTAATGCGTCTATAGCATACCAAGAACAAGAAGGATGGAAACGACATCGTTGCCCTAACATAGGAGAAATGAACCATTGATAAAATTTTATCAAGGCCAAAGGCACTACAATTAAGAGTTGCCGCAACGCTTGTTTAATTTTTTCCATAGCTTGTCCAATGTAGCGAAAACTTCTTGGTTGCTAAGGTTGTCAGCGCCAGACTTGCCAATAACGATAATATCGACATTGGGTAAGTTGTGCTGTTTATGCCTAAAACTTTCTCTGACTAATCGCTTCAAACGATTTCTATCGTGAGCTTTACGGATACGTTTTTTCGCGAGCGTAATGCCTAAACGAGGAGATGAGAGTGTATTTTTTCTGGCTAGAACAGTAAAAGAGGGAGATACAGCTGGGGTTGCGTTATCAAACACATAGGTAAAGTGGGTGGGAGTTAACAGACGTAACTCCCTAGAAAAATTATTCTCGCCCACTTTGGCGTCTTTCAATTAAGCTGAAAGACGAGCGCGGCCTTTTGCACGGCGAGCTGCTAGTACTTTACGACCATTTTTAGTCGCCATACGAGCACGAAAACCGTGAGAACGCTTGCGCTTTAGATTGCTCGGTTGAAATGTTCTTTTCATGACCAAAGTCTCACTTATATTTAGTTAAACATAGGCGTTTTTGGTAACACATTATGCTGTTGCCAGAACAATGTGGTGTTTTCACCAGAAAAGCCCATCGAAAAAGGACGCTGAATTCTAGAGATCTCGGGGCGTGCTGTCAATGCATATTCTCGCTTTTCGGATGAATAAGTGAACAATTTTTGCTTTTTTTAACCGATAGCTTAATCGATAACGCTGTTTTCGTACAAATCGTCTGTGAATAACGTGTAAAATTTGGTTAGGTTATCCACAGTGTGTTGTGAAAAACCCAGAGATGGATATAAAAAGCAAGGTGATCTAACGGATTTTTAGCACAAATTTAGAATGAATTTTTCTCGTTATAGTTTGATTTGATCTAAAAGAAAAATTTATATTAATCAGTAGTTTGTTGTTTTGATCGAAAAGATCGATCGGGATCGCCATTTACATTGTGTTGATAACGTAAGATAATCCACAGCGATTAAAACGATAACTTAATTTCTCGCTGCTACCCAACACTTCCAACGCTATTTTCTTCTAATGGCGCTTTTTAGTGCCTGCTTTCTCTATGCTTGGCTTTTCAGGAGTTGGTTTTTCTAGCGAGTTACGGGAGCTAACTACGTACCATGTCCTTGTGGAACCAATGCCTTGAAAGATTGCGTCAAGAATTACCAACGCAACAGTTTAGTATGTGGATACGACCGCTTGTTTGTGAAGAACAACAAGGCGTGGTTGCACTCTATGCCCCCAATCGTTTTGTACTTGATTGGGTAAGAGACAAGTACCTGAATAATATTACCGCACTACTAAAAGAGTTTGCCGGTAGTGACGCACCACAATTGCGTTTAGAAGTGATGAATCGTCATAGTGTAAGCCGTAGTCAGCCTGTAAGTACCAGTGGATCTTCGCCTGCTCCAAATACGCCTAATAATAATCAACCAAGTAAGCCTAGTGCGCCTGCGGGCGGTCAAGGGTATCAGAACTATAATACTGGTAATCAGTCTGTTCAAAGCGGCAGTAATGGGCAGCACACATCGTCTTATTCACCAATGTCGAATAGCGGTATGCCATCAACGGCGAGCCAAGCGGGTGATCAAGGACAAAACAACGCGTTTTCAAAATCACCTTCATATACACAGGCTATGGATCTAAATGATCGCGGTACGCAAAACCACGACCGTAATGGATATAATGCATACGCAGATCAAGCGCCAAGATCGTCTACACCGCCGAAAGTGATCCCGATCCCTGAGGCGATGAAGCATAAAAGTAATATTAACCCGACTTATCAATTCGACAACTTTGTCGAAGGTAAATCTAACCAGCTTGCACGTGCGGCTGCGACTCAAGTTGCAAATAACCCAGGCGGTTCTTACAACCCATTATTTATTTATGGCGGAACGGGCTTAGGTAAAACTCACTTATTACATGCTGTGGGTAATGGCATCGTAGCAAATAATGGCGATGCTAAAATTGTATATATGCATTCTGAGCGTTTCGTACAGGATATGGTTAAGGCACTACAAAATAACGCTATAGAGGACTTTAAGCGCTTCTATCGCAGCGTTGATGCGTTACTTATCGATGATATTCAATTCTTTGCTAATAAAGAGCGTTCACAAGAAGAGTTCTTCCACACGTTCAATGCACTTCTTGAAGGTAACCAACAAATCATCCTTACTTCTGATAGATATCCTAAAGAGATTGATGGGGTAGAGGATCGATTGAAATCGCGCTTCGGTTGGGGCTTAACCATTGCTATAGAGCCACCAGAGCTTGAAACTCGAGTGGCTATTTTGATGCGCAAAGCGGCAGAGAACCGGATCCACTTACCTAATGAAGTGGCGTTCTTTATAGCTAAGCGGTTGCGTTCAAACGTACGTGAGCTCGAGGGTGCACTTAACCGTGTTATTGCTAACGCAAACTTTACCGGTCGCCCTATCACAATTGATTTCGTTCGCGAAGCCCTTCGAGACCTTCTCGCACTTCAAGAAAAATTGGTAACCGTTGATAATATTCAGAAAACCGTCGCAGATTATTATAAGATAAAAGTAGCTGATATTTTGTCTAAACGACGTAGTCGTAGTGTGGCGCGTCCTCGCCAGGTCGCGATGGCGCTGGCTAAAGAACTTACCAACCACAGTTTACCTGAACTAGGAAACGCGTTTGGTGGACGAGACCATACTACAGTTTTACACGCTTGTAGAAAAATAGAGCAGCTAAGAGAAGAAAGTCATGATATAAAAGAGGACTATAAGAACCTCATTAGGACTTTGTCTTCCTAACACTACGACCTTAGAGGCGAGATAGCACTGCGATGAAATTTACTATAAGCCGCGAACAATTTTTACAACCCCTACAGTTGGTATCTGGTGCTGTAGAGCGTAGACACACACTGCCAATTCTTTCCAATGTTCTCATCAAAGTAAGTGAGGACGCACTTTGGCTTACTGGTACAGATTTAGAGGTAGAACTAATTTCTAGCGTGAAATTAGAAGGTGAATTCACGGAAGGTGAAATTACTGTTCCTGCTAAAAAGCTGTTTGATATTATTCGCGGTATTTCTGAAGGAACAGATATTCATTTCTCGTTAGACGGCAGCAAAGCACTTATTCGTGCCGGTCGAGGTCGTTATACGCTTTCTACTCTATCTGCCAACGACTACCCAAATCTAGAAGACTGGGAAGGTGAAGTTGAGTTTGAATTATCGTGCAGTGATCTAAAACGTCTTATCGATGCAACGAGCTTCTCAATGGCTCAACAAGACGTACGTTATTATTTAAATGGTATGTCCCTTGAAACGGAAGAGAATATTATTCGTACCGTTGCAACAGACGGTCACCGCCTTGCACTTTGCCGCCTAAACTATGAGACCGCGTTGCCATCTCGTCAGGTAATTATTCCACGTAAAGGCGTGTTAGAAATTTCTCGTCTTATTAGCGAAGATGACAAATCTCTTAAGGTGCAAATAGGCGCCAACCATCTTCGAATTTTCTCAAACGATTTCATTTTCACTTCGAAATTAGTTGATGGTAGATTTCCTGATTATCGCCGTGTTTTACCTCAAAATGGCGACAAGGAAATTATTGCGAGTAAAGCTGTATTAAAAGAAGCATTTTCACGTGCGGCCATTCTATCTAACGAAAAGTTTAGAGGCGTACGATTAAACTTGTCTTCTGGTGAGCTTAAGATAACGGCGAATAACCCAGAGCAAGAAGAAGCGGAAGAAATCGTTGATGTTCAATATCAAGGTGACGATTTAGAAATTGGCTTTAACGTTGCCTATCTAATTGACGTATTGAATGCGCTTGGATCTGATGGTGTTAAAGTGAGCCTATCCGACTCAAACGCAAGTGCGCTTATTGAAGATGATGCAGATGACGCCGCGTTATATGTAATTATGCCAATGCGACTGTAGTTACTACTACATTTAGTATTTGCAGCGTTTCGCATACCCACGTTATTTTGTTATTTAAATTATCAATTCAAGAAGCGATGAGTGTTAATACTCCTCGCTTCTTTTCTTTCATCAGTGTGACCTCATGAAACTGGACCGCGTCCAGATTACACAGTTTCGTAATCTTACTTCCGTATCACTTTCTCCATCACCAGCGTTGACTATTATTAAAGGTGTGAATGGGAGTGGGAAATCCTCGTTAATCGAAGCACTTTATTACCTAGGCTTTGGACGTTCATTTAGAACAAATAAACACAGTTCAGTTATCCAAAATGAGAAGAACAACTTCAGTGTTTTCGCGTCATGCAAAACTGAAGAAGGGGATGAATTAAAGCTAGGCTTTCAACGAAGTAGAAATGAAACATTCACTTGTAGTATTAACGGTGAGCATTCAAATAAGTTATCAGATTTAGTTAGCCTAGTACCACTTCAACTTTTTACTCCGCAGAGTACTGACCTTATAATTGGTTCGCCTTCCGAACGTCGTAGATTTTGTGATTGGGGATTGTTTCACGTGGAACATCAGTTTCAATCACTTGCTAATCAGTACGGTAAATTTTTAAAACATAGAAATGCCTTGCTGAAACAGCAGGCAAATTTAAGTGCACCGCAAAACCAATACTGGGAATCTCAGTTTGCTGAACTTGGAGAGTCTCTTACAACTTCCCGACAAGAATACGTAGATAACCTTACTCCAATCTTCAAGCAATATGCGCAAGAATTTCTTCCTAACTTCGATGTGGAATTAAGTTACTATAAAGGGTGGGAAAAAGATGTCGGTTTATCAGAAAGCCTAGTTAAAAAACGTGAGTATGATGGTAAAATAGGACATACCTCTTCTGGGCCCCATAAAGCCGATTTAAGGCTTAAAGTGAATGGGGTAAATGCCCAAGAGCTTTTATCGAGAGGGCAGCTTAGAATGGCTGTGGCAGCGCTTCAAATGTCACAAACTAAGCTATTTAACTCGGCAACGCAGCGCAAAAGTATATTTTTACTTGATGACGTAGGCGCTGAGTTAGATGCCGATAAAAGAGAACAATTTATTGATGGGTTGCTAAAAATGGATACGCAGGTTTTCGTTACTGCAATAGAATCCACGCAACTCGCTTTTATACAAAAATACAACGAAAAGAAAATGTTTCACGTGGAACATGGAAGCGTGAAAGAGGAGTAAAAGCTAGTATGTCAGCAGAGAACAACTACGACTCGTCCAGTATTAAAGTACTTAAAGGATTAGATGCCGTAAGAAAGCGTCCTGGTATGTATATCGGTGATACTGATGATGGTACCGGATTACACCACATGGTTTTCGAGGTGGTCGATAACTCTATCGATGAAGCACTTGCTGGACATTGTTCTGAGATTACTGTGCTCATTCACAGCGATGGCTCAGTATCTGTGTCTGACGATGGACGTGGTATACCAACTGAATTGCACCCAGAAGAGGGTGTGTCTGCAGCTGAAGTTATCATGACGGTTCTTCATGCCGGCGGTAAGTTCGACGATAACTCTTATAAAGTATCGGGCGGTTTGCACGGTGTAGGTGTATCAGTAGTAAACGCACTTTCAAGCCGACTGAAGCTTCGTATTCGTCGTGGCGGTAAAGCGCATGAACAAGAATATCATCATGGTGTTCCACAAGCGCCGCTAGCGGTAACTGGCGATACTGACAAAACGGGAACTATGATCCGTTTCTGGCCAAGTTCTGACACCTTCACAGATACGCTTTACCACTACGATATTCTTGCTAAGCGTCTCCGTGAACTATCATTCCTTAATTCTGGTGTGTCGATTCGCTTGAAAGATGAACGCGACGGTAAAGAAGACCACTTCATGTACGAAGGTGGTATAAAAGCTTTTGTCGAATATTTGAATGAAAAGAAAACACCAGTTCACCAGAAAGTGTTTCATTTCAGCAGTGAACAAGAAGACGGTATTGCAGTAGAAGTAGCTATGCAATGGAACGATAGCTTCCAAGAGAACGTGTTCTGTTTCACAAACAATATTCCTCAGCGCGACGGTGGTACTCACTTGGCCGGCTTCCGTGGAGCCTTGACGCGTACATTGAATAACTACATGGAAAAGGAAGGCCTGAATAAAAAGGCTAAAACGAATGCCAGTGGTGACGACGCGCGTGAAGGTCTAACCGCGGTTATTTCCGTTAAGGTTCCAGATCCAAAATTCAGCTCACAGACAAAAGATAAGCTTGTATCTTCTGAAGTTCGCCCAGCAGTTGAGTCGGCAATGAATGAAAAGCTAGCAGAGTTCTTGTTAGAGAACCCTGCAGAAAGTAAAATCATTGCGGGTAAGATTATTGATGCTGCTCGTGCTCGCGAAGCTGCACGAAAGGCCCGTGAAATGACGCGCCGTAAAGGTGCCCTCGACTTGGCGGGTCTGCCAGGTAAGCTAGCTGACTGTCAGGAAAAAGATCCTGCACTAAGTGAATTATACATAGTGGAGGGTGACTCTGCGGGCGGCTCAGCTAAGCAGGGTCGTAACCGTAAAAACCAGGCTATTTTGCCGCTTAAAGGTAAAATCCTAAATGTTGAGAAAGCGCGTTTCGACAAGATGCTTTCTTCGCAAGAAGTTGCGACGCTTATCACGGCACTAGGTTGTGGTATTGGTCGTGACGAGTATGACCCTGAAAAGCTACGCTACCACAGCATCATTATCATGACCGATGCTGACGTAGATGGCTCTCACATTCGTACACTTTTACTAACGTTCTTCTATCGTCAAATGCCTGAAATCATTGAGCGTGGATATGTATATATTGCTCAGCCTCCGCTTTACAAAGTAAAGAAGGGTAAACAAGAGCAGTATCTTAAAGATGACGATGCGTTAACAAACTACCTCACATCAATTGCAATTGACGGTGCGTCTTTGCACACCAGCGACGAGGACCCAGGTATTAGTGGTGTAGGCCTAGAAAACCTTGTTAAGCAGTACCAATCGGTAGAGAAAATGATTGCACGTATGAAACGTCTTATGCCTGCATCTATCCTTTACAGAATGCTTTACACGCCTACGCTAAACCTCGAAGACCTTAAAGATGAATCTGCACTAGAGCACGTGGCTAAACACTTCGTAGAGCAGCTTACAGAGCGCGAAAACGACGGTGCTACATACCGCTATGAAATTCGCACTGATGCTGAACTTAGCGAGTACTACATTACAATTATCATGCGTATGCACGGAATTGATTATGAGTACATTATTGATCACGAGTTCATCGAGTCGTCTGAATACCAGCGCCTTAAAGAGCTTAACCTTGCCATTAACGACATGATGGGCAAAGACGCCTATATTCAGCGTGGCGAGCGTAGACAGCCAGTTGAGTCTTTCAAAGAAGCACTAGAGTGGCTAATGAATGAAGCGAAACGCGGCCAATACATTCAGCGCTATAAAGGGCTAGGTGAAATGAACCCTGAGCAACTCTGGGAAACCACCATGGACCCTGAAAGCCGCCGTATGCTACAAGTTACCATTGAGGATGCCATTGGTTGTGATCAGCTGTTCACTACATTGATGGGTGACCAAGTTGAGCCTCGTCGAGAGTTTATCGAAGCTAATGCGCTTAAAGTGGAAAACTTAGACGTGTAGATTATTTATATAATGATGCATATTTTAAAAACGACCCAGGTAGGGTCGTTTTTTTTGTTTACGAAAATGTATCTTAACGAAATATTGAAGAGCCTTACAAAGAGTTAAAGTTGTCCTAATATAAATTTATGTGACAAGCTGATAAGTAGTCTTATCAACTAAAACAGGGACATATAAATGACAGGACGTTTGGGTATTATTTCCATCATCGTAGGGTTTTTAATAATAGGCTGTTCAAAACAGGCTGGACTTACAGAGTCTCAGATTCGACTATCAGAGGCCAAGAAAGCCCAGGCTGTTCTCATTGAAAAAGCGAACACCATTCTAGACACCAAAGTTAAAGGTATTTTTCTAGAAGACTTAAACCACATTTCTTATGCGAGTGAAATAGCACTTCGTGCTAAGCAAGTATTTATTGATGCCAAAATTAACCTTAAGAGCGAAAGCTTAGCAGCCCTTGATAATCGAATTGGTTCTTATGTAAATAGTGCAGGCCTAACAGCAGTAAAGCTGCTGCACCAGTCATTAGATATGACGGTAAGCTTCAAGAAAGACATAGAAGATATGCCATTACAGCCACTAACCAGTAATAGCACGTCGACAAGTGATGGCATGGTGAAATTTTTGGCTAAGCAATACAGCGTTGATATTAAGTCATGTTGTATATCTGATTTGAAAGATATCGCCATATTTTTGAGTCAAGTAGACGAGTTGGAGCATTACCCGTTAAGAAAAATGATTGCGAATGTAGAGGTAAGATTATCAAACGTCTTAAGGCAACCTGAAACCGCGAAGAAATACAAAAATGAAATAAATGCGATAGGTGAGCAATATAAAAACACTCAATTAGAAAATAAACGTTAAATAATGGAAATAAAGGGATGGAAAATATTATGGTAAAAACAGTCATTGCATGCATGGGATTGCTAATGCTCCATACTGTACCAAGCGCTTTAGCACAAACTAATTATAAAACTGTAGATAATGCCGATAAATCAGTAACAGTGACAAAAGGTGCAGGAAAAGAAACAGTGCTAGTCATTGAAGACGAGGTAAAGTTTTCTATATCTCGAACACCAAGTATCAATAAATCCCAGCCGCCGCTACAGAACAATAATATTTCCCTTCAAGATGGAGTATTTGGCTTAACAATCAATGAAAGCGTAACAAGTATGCTGCGCGTACTCGGTACACCTACGTCAACGTATAGCGTTAACGAAGACACAGTGCTGTATTCTTACGGAAGAAACCTTTGGGTGGTGACGCACAAAGGAATAGTAAAAAAAGTGACTACAGAAAACCACTGGGTATCAACAACCCTCACTAATTCTATTGCCTTTGATAACCGTTTTAACAGTGATTGGCTAATAGAAGATAAAGTCGGCTACGAGACTAAAAAGGCGGAATTGTTAAAACAGTTGCCTGAGGGGAATCAAATTGAAAAAGGCAAATACCGAACTACTCTGAACAAAGAAGGCGATGTTAATCTTGATGTAATAATAGATTTGAAAATTATAAACGGTGAAAAGGAATGGCTAGTTAACGGTTTCGAGTATGGATATACGGATACTGTTTATATAAAAGATTCAAGCAATGAAACTAAGAAGGCACATCAATACAATGAAGTTATCGCCTTTGTTGACAGTAAGCGTAAACAGGGCGATACCATAACGATAGAGTTATTAGATGAGCAGGGGGTTCGTCCCGCTTTTGATGCTTATGCGGATAACGGTGATGTCATTCAAGTATATGGCAACCATCTTGTACTGAACTTTAGTTATCAAGAGCTAAGTAAGTTATCTGTTTACGAAAGTGTGTTTAGAAACAAACAGAATCTAGAAGATTGGAAGTTTGCGGAACATTATTTTGAACAACCTAGCACTGAGGTTATGGCCCTTTACGGTGATGAAGTAATGGGTAATGACGATTATTGGCAGGTATTTTTAGATGATGCAAAGTACGAACTATATTTCGTGGAAAACGATGATGGGACAATGATGCTAGCCGAACTTGAAATAGAGTTCTTTTGAATACCTGCTGCGAGAAAGACCAAAACTGATCTTTCTCGCAGAAGGTGAAAAGTCAAACCTATGCTAACTACAATTTAGACACGACCAAGGCGACTTCCCCCGCACTTGCTGCTGTTGCTGTAAAGCGGTAGGTGCCAGTTGAGGAGGGAGTAAATTGCAAGTTCTCTGAGCCCTGTTCACAGACTAAATAAACAGTAGAGCCTAACATGACAGGCTGCCCTTTATATTTGCCGCCACAGCTTTGTGAGGGCGTCCATTTTGCATCTGACAATCTAAAGTCGTAGGGTTGTCCGTCGGCAATGAGTTCAACGTCTACAGTCCAACCTGAACTTGAACGTTTGAACTTATAACTTGGGTCCGCCTCCCACCAGTTAAATACGCCTCTTAGGAACATGTTTTCGAATTGAATGCGAGGCACGTCCGGTGCTATTTCTGGAATTTTAAAGCTTCCACTGCTTGAGCATGCAGAAAGTGCTACGCACATAGAAGCAATAGTTAATAACTTTTTCACAGCGTCTCCATTAATAAAAAAAGCCCAACGTTAAGGCTGGGCTCTTTGTTTATCGCGGCATTAAACCGCGTTAACTTTCACTAGCCTACGACTTCGCGAGAATAGATATATCTGCGGTAGTAAGGAAAAGTTGCCTTAAAAGCGACAGTAAAGCAAGTCGGTTATTCTTAACTGCTTCTTCATCAGCCATAACCATTACGTTATCGAAGAAGTTATCGATTACATTTCGTAAGGTTGCAAGCGCAGTAAGAATGCGCGTGTAGTCCTGTGAAGGAACAGCAATATCAACCTCTTTTTGTGCGGCTTTCAGCTCAACGTAAAGCGCTTTTTCAGCTTCTTCAGCTAACAGTGACTCATCAATATTTACTGTGTCTGTCACTTTAACGTTCTGCTTAGCAAGGATGTTTGCTACACGCTTGTTAGCGGCAGCCAGCGCTTCGGCTTCTTCCAATGCTCTAAACTTATCTACCGCATGAACTCGGGCTAAGTAATCGGCTGGCTTAGTAGGGCGACGAGCAGCAACGGCCTGAATAACGTCAATGGCAATAGCTTGATCTTGTAGGAGCGCAGTAAATCGACCCAATACAAAATCAACAACCTGAGATTGCGTTTCAGTATTCGTTAACTTATCGCCATACACATCGATAGCTTTGCTCACTAGCGTTTCAAGATCTAGCGGCAGTGACAGCTCAGTGACAATACGTAATACACCGATAGCTGCACGACGAAGCGCAAATGGGTCTTTATCACCCTTAGGTAACTGACCAATACCAAAAATACCCACAAGAGTATCTAGTTTGTCAGCAAGTGCGACTGACGCGCTAACGCCTGAACTAGGAAGTGCATCACCAGCAAAACGCGGCATGTATTGTTCGTATAGTGCTTCTGCAACAGGTGCATCTTCACCGTCGTTTAGCGCATAGTATTTACCCATAACACCTTGAACGTCTGGGAACTCCATAACCATGTTCGACATTAAGTCGGTTTTGGCGAGAAGACCTGCTCGTGCAGCTTGTGTTTCATTCGCATCTATTTGCGACGCGATAAACGCCGATAGGGCAGATATACGCTCAGACTTTTCTTTTAGCGTACCTAGCTGTTTTTGGAACAACACGGTTTCTAAGCTTTCAAGGCGGCTTACTAATGTCGTCTTTTTATCGCTGTTAAAGAAGAACTCAGCGTCCGCAAGACGAGGGCGGATAACCTTTTCATTGCCAGAAATAACCTGAGACGCATCGCGACTTTCGATATTCGTTACGAATAAGAAAGTGTTTGAAAGTGCACCATCACTATCTAGCAGCGGAACATATTTTTGGTCGTCTTTCATGGTATAGATAAGTGCTTCTTTCGGTACTGCTAAGAAAGCCTCATCAAACCCAGCTTGAAGTACAACCGGCCACTCTACAAGTGACGCGATTTCTTCTAGTAAGTCTTCGTTATAATCTGGCTTAAGCGACAAGCTTTGTGCTGCGTCTTCAAGCTGCTGACGCACTTTAGCTTTACGCGCCTCAAAATCTGCCAGCACATATTGTTGCTCTAGGGCAGAGGCGTAATTGTCAGCATGATCAAGTTCAAAGCGACCTTCGCCGTGGAATCGGTGACCCTGAACAACGCGGCCGCTTGTTAAGCCCAATACAGAAACGTTAACCACTTCACTTCCGTAAAGCACGCAAAGGGTGTGAACCGGGCGTATAAACTGAGTGTTGTAATTACCCCAACGCATTGGCTTTGGAATAGGTAGCTTGCCTACCGCTTGGTTTATCAGCCCTTCTAGTAGCTCTGCAACTGATTGCCCTGGAACGTGGGCTTTATGAAGTAACCACTCTCCTTTGTCAGTTACAAGGCGCTCTGCGTCAGCAACGTCAATGCCGTTACCGCGAGCCCAACCTTGTGCTGCTTTAGTGGGGTTACCGTCGGCGTCAAACGCGGCTGATACTGCTGGGCCGCGTTTCTCTACTACTTTGTCAGCCTGACCTTCAGCAAGACCTGAAACATAAACGGCTAAGCGGCGAGGGGCTGCAAACCAGCTGACTGAATCAAAGCTTAAGTCAGCTTGTGTAAGCGCAGCTTCAAACTGCGTGGCGAAGGCTTCACCTAAAGACTTAAGCGCTTTTGGTGGGAGTTCTTCAGTACCTAATTCAACTAAACAATTTTCTGTACGCACGCTTATGCCTCCTTGTTACATAGCGGGAAGCCAAGTGCTTCACGTGCTTGGTAATAGCTTTCTGCACATGCTTTGGCTAGCGTTCGAACGCGAAGAATATAGCGCTGGCGTTCCGTCACTGAGATAGCATGACGAGCATCAAGCAAGTTAAATGCGTGTGACGCCTTCATAACCTGTTCATAGGCAGGAAGTGGAAGGTTGTTTTCGATGAGCTTTTTGCTTTCTGCTTCACATTCGTCGAAGGTTCTAAATAAAGCTTCGACGTTGGCGTGTTCGAAGTTATACGTCGATTGTTCTACTTCGTTTTGATGGAATACATCGCCATAGGTCACTTTGCCCATAGGGCCGTCAGTCCAAACCAGGTCGTAGATACTATCTACACCTTGAACGTACATGGCGAGTCGCTCTAAGCCGTAGGTAATTTCGCCGGTAACAGGCTTACATTCAAGGCCGCCTACCTGCTGGAAGTACGTAAACTGAGTTACTTCCATGCCGTTTAGCCACACTTCCCAACCTAGACCCCATGCACCAAGCGTGGGTGATTCCCAGTTGTCTTCTACGAAGCGAATGTCATGAACCAGCGGATCGAAACCTAACTCTTTCAAAGAGCCCAAGTACAACTCCTGAATATTGTCAGGTGAAGGCTTAAGCATTACTTGGAACTGATAGTAATGTTGTAAGCGGTTTGGGTTCTCACCGTAACGACCATCGGTTGGTCTACGGCACGGTTGAACATAGGCGCTACTCATTGGCTCTGGACCTAAAGAACGTAGGAACGTCATAGGGTGAAAAGTACCGGCACCCACTTCCATATCCAGAGGCTGAATAATAACGCAGCCCTGACGCGCCCAATAATCTTGAAGCGCAAGGATCAACCCTTGAAAGGTCTTAATATCGTATTTCTGCATACATCCGCTGCTTATTAGTTATCTGACTTAAAATAAAGGTGGGATAGTATACAATTTGTGAGGCATAGTATGTAGGTGTAAAGGGTGAAAAAACGTCACGAATAAAGCCAATATGCCACTTCACAACAAGGATTTAATCTTAAGCCATGCCCAATCAAACAAAAATAGAAAAAAATACGCCTTTGCATCGCTGTGGTTGGGTAAGCAGCGACCCTATTTATTTAGCGTATCATGATAACGAATGGGGGATACCCGAACTAGATAGTCGCGCGTTGTTTGCTAAATTATGCCTCGATGGACAGCAAGCCGGTTTATCTTGGCTGACTATTTTGAAAAAACAGCAGAATTTTGAACAGGCATTCTATCAGTTCGACCCTGAGAAAATTTCGAAGATGGGCCCCGCTGATGTCGACAGGCTGATGCAGGACAGCGGCATAATCAGAAACAAGCTCAAAATAGAGTCGATTATTAAAAATGCCAAGGGTTTTTTAGCTATCGAAGCGTCGCAGCCATTCAGTGATTTTATTTGGCAATTTACAGATGGACGTACGGTCATTAATGCGTGGGAAGACTTTAGGCAAGCACCCACATCAACTGATGCGTCTAAAGCAATGTCAAAAGCACTTAAAAAGCACGGATTTAATTTTGTAGGTGAAACGATTTGCTATGCTTTTATGCAAGCTGTGGGTATGGTCAATGACCACGAAGTAGGGTGTCATTGCTACGAGCGTACCTGCGAGCTCGCGATAAAATGACATAGGCAAAGGTAACCTGGTCAAAAGAATGGCCGACTACATACTGTACTCAGCCATTTTCGATATTGATTGCATCAGTTTTTATCTTTTAAATCAGCGTAGCGCTTACTCGTTATTTAGGGGCTACGAGTGTTTCACAATAAGCCTTCAGCGGTGGTAATTCGTCCAACACCTTAGATTCGTATTCCGATTCAATCTGCTCTCGAGCGATATCTTGCTTTCTTCGCTCATTCTTAGGTAGCTGTTGCCTTGCTTCTAAAATCGCAAATCCGCTTACCTCTGTAAATAATGCATGAATGTTGGGATACTGCGCTTTAAAATCAGGCGGAGTACTTATTGGAAGCGCGTTAAGCAGGTTCACGATGCGAATTACACCTTCTGACAAATCACATTGCTGCTGCTCCATCGCCTTAGCTATTACTATAATACTGTCGGTTATAGTGGCTACGCGCGACTGCCTTGCCGCTTCTTGTCGCTCTTTTTGTTGTTTTAACATAAACAGCAGTTTGCCTGCGTAAAAACCTAGCGCAAGAATAATTAGTAGCGCGATGCCTGAAAGTACTACCCAAAGCATGACTCTTTCCCGTTTTTATTAGTGCTTAAAGTCGTCGATATTAATAGCGTCTAAATCGTTAAACGGATCCATATCGTCGTCTTCATCATCCTCTTCTACTATTCCTAGTAGGTCACAAAGAATGCGGTGGCGTGCCATCTTCTCGTCGACATAAGCTTGTTGCTCACGGGTAAGCGGTTTATCGTCGTCAAGTTTGTCGAGTAAATCCGACAAGCGTTGATCTGCTTCAAGCGCGGCCAGTTCTTGGGCTGGTGTGGCGTACTTTTTCTTTTGAGCAGGGGTGGGCGTCACTGCTTTTACAAGCTGAATAGGTTTTTTACTGCCGTGGCGCGGATCTTTATTCTCAGCACTCTTTTTGCCCGTCACTTTTTTCTGTTCAACATTGTGGCGATTACCAGCGGGCTTACCTTTATGCTTTTTAGGGCGAGGCGAGTCTGATTTGCGGTTTTCGCTTGGTTTAAAGTCAGGATCTTTACGAACGCCGATTAGGCCGACTTTACGTGATTTCTTTGAACGTGCCATAATTTCCAAATAAACAAAGAGAGTGAAAAAACAACGCTATTATAGCGCGAATTAGCGTGTACGTATTGATCTTTGGGTGTGCTGTGTAAAATCAATAAGGCACGCTTAAAGTATTCCGCAAATTTACTTCAGCGCTTTCTCATCAAAACAACGTCATTAGCGGGGAAAGTGACATCATAGCCGTCCCTTTGTGCCAGAAAATGAAAGGTTGCTTCGCTGAAAAAACTTACGTGGGTGATATCATTTTTGTAGTGCCAATTAACAAACCTGGCCTTATCGAGTACGCGCTTTGTCATGATGGCTAGCACACCACCAGAAGCCACGAGTTTATTGAATAATGCCCACTCGACGTGAGGGGAGTGAAAATGTTCAATGGCCTCAGTACACGTTACAATGTCGTAGTTTTGCTCTAGCACCTGTAAATTATTTGCATAGAAGGGGTCGTACATATTCATCCTAACGCCTTCTTTTTCCAGCATACTGGCTAAAACTGGCGCTGGACCACAGCCAAAATCCAATCCGGCAAGCTCAACGTCTTTCGCACCTCTTATAAAAGGTGTAAGTGGTGTTAAAACCTTTCTTAAAAACTTTCGATAACCTTCGTCTTCAAAGCTATTCTCGTGAAGGTCATATTCCTGCTTTTCCAGTTCTTTAGATGGTAAGAATTCAGGAGAAACATAAACGAGTTTGCATTGATTACATTGAAGGTAATCGCGTTTTTTATCTGAGTGATAGTGAGATGCCGCGTTAGCGCTTTTGCATAAAGGACAGTACATAGGAAAGTGAACAATAATATGGGGCTTAAAAAAGAAAAAGGTGATGGCTTTCGCCATCACCTTACATTGTATGAGTGTCAGATGACACCTCTCCCGTTATACACATCTATGTGTAGCTGGCTTCCCTAGCTGTGCTCCCCTTATTTTTATTGTTAGCAGAGCTGCATTGTTGTTTTTGGCCCTCGTGGCTCTTTATCCCGTCTTCCATGCTGCATTTTTATTATTATTCTTGTTATTTAGCTTGTAGCTTTTCAAAGGCACCTACAAACTACGCCGTTAGATTACACGAATAATTTTAAAATACAACTTTTTCGGTAACAAAAATTTAACAACAATGTGCAAAAACGGTAATGCTTAGTGTAAGCCCGCGATATAGTTAGATAAAATCTCGATATCTTCGTCGGTTAATTTCATCGCAATATCGCGCATCATGCCATTCATGTCATTGTGACGTTGGCCTGAACGGAATGCTTTCAACTGAGCTGCAGTGTAAGTTGCATGTTGGCCGCTGATATCAGGGAAACCTGCTAAGCCCATACCGTTGCCCTTAGGACCGTGACACGCGATACATGCAGTTACGCCTCGAGACTCGTCGCCACCTTGGTACAATGCACGGCCAGCTTCAACGTATTGCTCTGGTGTTTCACCCGCCTTCGGCTCTTGGCTCGAGAAATAGGCGGCTAAGTCTTTCATGTCTTGCTCTGAAAGTGGGGCAGCCATGCCGTTCATCACAGCATTGTTACGACCTTCCTCGCCACCTGTTTGAGAGGCAAGTTTAAATTCGGTTAATTGCTTAACAATGTACTTCTCATGCTGGCCAGCAAGTTTTGGGTTCATGTCAATCATGCTGTTGCCATCAGGGCCATGACAGGCTGCACATACTGCAGATTTCGCTTTACCTGCCTCGGCGTCGCCTTCTGCCATAGCAGTTGCGCTTAAACCTAAAGACATACATACCAACAAACACAGTTTTTTCATAATAAATCTCTTAAATGGATCCAACGGCTCGCGTGATATACGTGATATCATGCGTATTTTACACATTTAACGCGTCAGAAAAACCTATTCCATGATAAAACTATGGTTTTTAGTTGGTTTATTCATTAAAAAACTGTAAACCGAAGGTTGAGACGCATGTGGAGGTAAGTCTAGATGTCGTATTACACCAAAGCAAAGTTCTTTACGAGTGCACCAGACATTCGTCATTTGAAAAACGATACAGGAATTGAAGTCGCGTTCGCTGGCCGCTCAAATGCAGGTAAATCGAGCGCACTTAACACATTAACGCGTCAAAAAAACTTGGCCAGAACCAGTAAGACGCCGGGGCGTACACAATTAATCAATGTCTTTGAGTTAGAAGAAGACTTGCGCTTAGTTGATTTGCCAGGTTACGGGTTTGCAAAAGTTCCTGTTGCTATGAAAAAGAAGTGGCAAGCGTCACTGGGCGAATATCTTCAAAAGCGTAAATCACTAAAAGGCTTAGTGGTATTAATGGATATTCGTCATCCTTTTAAAGATTTAGACCAAGATCTTATTCACTGGGCAGTAGCTTCAAATATTCCGGTATTGGCACTTTTGACCAAGGCCGACAAACTTAAAAGCGGTAAACGTAAGGCGCAGCTGTTAATGGCGCGCGAAGCGGCGATGGCATTTATGGGCGATGTTACCGTGCAAACCTTCTCGTCATTGAATAAGCATGGTTTACCAGAACTAGAGCGTATTTTGGATACGTGGTTCGGCTTAGACAAAAAAGAAGACGCTGAAGACTCTGACAACGAAGTTCAATAATCTTAATAATGTGTAATAAGTCCACTAGCTTGATTTACTACATAGATGGAAGCGGGGTTTTAGAAAAAAGAACGCCCCGCTTAATGCGAGGCGTAAACTGAGAGAAAACACATAAAAACCGTAGATATAGAGTCGTGATAAATAGAGAAGTTCAGAAAAATTAAAATAAAATTCGCTTTATTTTTTAAGTTGTTGATATTTATGGATTATTTATTTTCCGCAGATATAAAAAAACCCCGACAAAACTGTCGGGGTTAAAGCAAAGGTTTGAAAACAGCTTTCTCACCTCTGTACCCTACATGTGTAATATTACAACAAAGCACAGAAAAGGCAAGGGTGTTATGTAATTAAATTACCAAATTTAATGAATATAACGCGCCTTTTAAAGTAAAAACTGTAATCTAATTACCAAACTAGTGCGCTTCATCCCAGTTTTCGCCCACACCAGCCTCAACAACCAGCGGAACATTTAGCGTAGCTGCGCTTTCCATAAGAGCAGTAATAGTAGAGACATAGGTTTCCACTTTGTCTTCTTTTATCTCAAAAACCAATTCATCGTGCACCTGCATCATCATTGTCACATCATCAGATGCATTTTTCCTAATCCAGTCATCAACTTTGATCATTGCCATCTTAATAATGTCTGCCGCTGTGCCTTGCATAGGCGCGTTTATCGCTGCGCGTTCCGCGCCTTTTCTACGCGCACCATTACTGGCTTTGATATCAGGCAAATAAAGTCTGCGACCAAATACGGTTTCTACATAACCTTTTTCCTTGGCGCTCTCACGTGTTGAGTCCATATACTCAAGCACGCCAGGGTAGCGTTCGAAGTAAAGGTCCATATACTTTTGCGCTTCGTTACGCGGAATACTAAGCTGCTTAGACAATCCAAAGGCGCTCATACCGTAAATCAAACCGAAGTTAATCGCTTTTGCGCTGCGGCGCTGTTCAGTAGTTACTTCGTCAAGAGGTACCCCAAATACTTCCGCAGCGGTTGCTTTATGAATATCTTTGCCATGGGCAAATGCATCAAGTAGGCCTTTATCACCTGAAAGGTGCGCCATAATACGCAGCTCAATTTGCGAGTAGTCGGCTGCAACGAATTTATTTCCTTCTCTTGGTACAAATGCCTGACGTACGCGGCGACCTTCTTCATTGCGGATAGGGATGTTCTGTAAGTTAGGATCGGTTGAAGAAAGACGTCCTGTCGCGGTGACCGCTTGATGATAAGACGTATGCACTCGGCCCGTACGATGATTTATCATCTTTGGAAGTTTATCGGTGTAAGTGTTCTTAAGCTTGGTCAAGCCACGGTATTCCATGATCTTTTTCGGCAACGGGTACTCAAGCGCCAGCTCTTGCAATACATCTTCAGAGGTAGACGGCGCACCTTTAGGCGTTTTTTTAATGATCGGTAGCGACATCTTTTCAAACAAGACATGTTGAAGCTGCTTAGTAGAACCTAAGTTGAATGGCTCGCCAGCTTCCTCATGTACTTCACTTTCAAGCTCTGCAATCCGTGTGGCAAGATCTTGGCTTTGCTGACGCAGTCTTTGACTGTCAATCAGTACGCCTTCTTGTTCCATGCGAGAAAGGACGCACGCAAGCGGAACTTCAACGTCTATCAACAAGTTTTTAAGTTCAGGAATATCTTTTAGCTTAGTCCAAATGGCGTTGTGTAAGCGAAGCGTGATGTCAGCATCTTCTGCTGCATAAGGCCCAGCTTCTTCAAGGCTGATTTGATTAAACGTAAGCTGTTTTGCGCCTTTACCTGCAATCTCCTCAAAGTGGATAGTTTTATGACCAAGGTAGGCTAGGGCAAGTGAGTCCATATCATGACGTTGTGCGGTACTGTTTAGTACATAGCTTTCAAGCATGGTGTCAAAGCCGATGCCGTTTAGAGTAATGCCGTAGTTTGCTAATACGTTTTTATCGTATTTGATGTGTTGGCCTACTTTGATCACCTTGTCCGATTCTAAAATAGGCTTTAATGCGTCTAATACAAATTCCCGTGATAGCTGGGCGGGTGCATCTGGATAATCGTGAGCAACAGGCACATAAGCAGCTTCACCTTCATCTATACAAAATGAAACGCCAACTAACTCCGCATCCATGTAGTTAAGGCTGGTTGTCTCGGTATCAAAAGCGATGAGTTCGGCTTTTTCTAGTTTCGCTACCCAAGCGTTAAAACGCGCCTCATCTAGCACGGTCTCATACTTCGACTTATCTATTTCTACCGCTACACTTTGTTCGGTATCTTCTACGCTGTCACTTTTGTTTTCGTCTGCGTTTGAATTGGTACCTGAGGTATCTCCGCCAGCAATTAGCGCACTTACTTCTGCATGCCAGCGTTTGAACTCATATTCCGCAAAAAGATCGCGAAGTTGTTCGTTATCGGCCTGACACGGCATTAACGTCTCAACGTCGTAGTCAAGGTCAAGATCGATACTGATTGTAGCTAGGGTATAAGAAAGACGAGCTTGCTCTTCGTATTCCTGCATTTTAGCCGCCATCGACTTACTGCCTCTAAACGACAGATCTGCAATTTTATCCAGGTTCTTATATATGTCGTCGATACCGCCAATACCGTTTAACAAGGCTTGAGCACTTTTATCACCTACACCAGGTACACCTGGAATGTTATCGACTTTATCGCCTTTAAGCGCAAGGAAGTCGATCACAAGCTCTGGTGGAATACCAAACTTCGTATTTACACCTTCGACATCCATCAGTTGGTTTGTCATTGTGTTGATTAAGGTGACATGTTCATTTACTAGTTGCGCCATGTCTTTATCGCCGGTGCTGATAAGGGTATCAATACCTTTTTCTGTGGCGTGTTTGGCTAATGTGCCAATCACGTCATCAGCTTCTACACCCGATTCAACAATAACAGGTAAACCCATTGCCTTAATGATGGCGTGCAACGGTTCGATCTGGCTTCTTAGCTCATCCGGCATCGGAGGTCGGTTCGCTTTGTACTCTTTATAGATGTCATCGCGAAAGGTCTTGCCTTTAGCATCAAAAATCACCGCCATATGCGTCGGGTTGTATTGTTTGATCAAGCTTTTAAGCATGTTAACAACACCATAAATAGCACCGGTGTCTTGGCCTTTTGAGTTGGTTAATGGTGGTAAACCGTGAAAGGCACGAAAAAGATATGACGATCCATCGACAAGAATAAATGGAGGCTTTTTAGAATCAGGCATAGATGGCGATTTTCCAATAGAGAATATGAGCGCAAGGATGCCACAGCCTAGGGCAGATCGCCATATCATGAAGGAACATTAAGGTCGATAGCGGATCGCATTTCGCCTGTGGATAACTTTGTGATCTAAAATTTTAGGCACAGTGATCCGGATGATCTTTGTCAAGTTAAAGATCACCTTTCAAATCAAGAAAAATAAGGGAATGAGACTTAGGTGTGAAAACAGCGTACCTGCTACTTACCATTCCATTTTATGTGGATAACTTGGTGTACTTTTATTTTTGGTTTAACCAAGTCGGTCAAGTAATGTAGCATAACCATTAACAATGTATACACGTATTATTAAGAACTTTTTTTGAACAGTTGGGTGTTTAATAGCCAAATTTTGAATAAGTAGATGGCATAGCGTCTAGGAGGACAATATGAAACAAGTAGCCGTTATTTTAAGTGGTAGTGGTGTGTTTGACGGGGCTGAGTTACACGAAGCGGTATTGACACTTTTAGCCATTGAGCAAGAAGGCGCGTCTTACCAGTGTTTTGCTCCAGATGTAAACCAACTGCATGTAGTCAATCACTTAACCGGTGAGGTATCAGAAGGTGAAGCTCGAAATGTGTTAGTAGAATCGGCCCGTATTGCCCGAGGTGATATAAAACCCGTGACTGAGTGCGACGTAACTGCTTTTGACACACTTATTTTACCTGGTGGCTTTGGCGCTGCGAAGAACCTGTGTACGTTTGCTGTAGACGGTGAAAATTGTACCTTTAACGAAGAGGTGCTGAGAGTGTGCAAAGCCTTTGCACAAGCTAAAAAGCCCGCAGCGTATGCGTGTATTGCACCAGCGCTAGCAGCAAAAGTGTATGGCAATAAAACTAAACTGACCATTGGCAATGACGAAGCCACGGCTGGTGGGTTGAATGCCTTAGGAGCAACGCATGTAGAGTGCCCAGTTGATGAGGTGGTTGTTGATAATGACGCAAAGCTTGTTACAACACCTGCGTATATGCTGGCGCAAAGCATTAGTGAAGCCAATGCGAGTATTACTCAGATGGTCAAAACCGTGCTTGCTATGAAATAGAAAACTAAAAAAATAAAAGTGGTTGGTTTTTTCCCAGTGAAAAGACTAGGTGCCTTTATGTGTAATTAGCCTAATCTAGTGGGGAGACAAAGGTTTCCCCTTGTTCATTATAGTCCTATAATCAAAACCCTATGCGTAACGTATAGGATTTCATCTACCTTGTTTCACGTAGATAGATTCGCTTTTTGAAACCTTATCAAAAAGCACATTGTAACTAGGGCTCTGTAGTCCTTATGCGCACTATAAAAATAAAGGCATAACAAACAATGCACTACCGTGCCATCATACGAATACTTGGGTTATTAATTGCGCTTTTTAGCGTAACCATGATCCCACCCGCTATCGTGTCGTTGATTTATCAAGATGGCAGTGGCCTGCCTTTTATCCTCGCATTTATATTTTGTGTCATCGGCGGTATGGCACTGTGGTACCCCAACCGTCAGCAGAAAAATGACTTAAGAGCGCGAGAAGGATTTCTGATTGTTGCGCTGTTTTGGTCGGTGCTGGCAAGCGTGGGGGCAATCCCGCTTATCTTGCTAGAGCAGCCAAGCATGACGGTGACCGATGCTTTCTTTGAGTCATTTTCTGGCTTGACTACAACTGGGGCTACGGTTATCGAGGGGATAGATTTTCTTCCTCACTCAGTACAGTTTTACCGTCAACAACTTCAGTGGTTAGGCGGCATGGGTATCATTGTACTTGCCGTTGCTATATTACCTATCCTTGGAGTTGGAGGTATGCAGCTGTATCGTGCAGAAACGCCTGGCCCAGTTAAAGATAATAAAATGACCCCGCGTATTGCCGATACGGCAAAGCATTTGTGGTACATCTATTTGTCTATAACCATTGCATGTGCCGGTGCATACTGGCTTGCGGGAATGAGTATTTTCGATGCTATTTGCCATTCTTTCTCAACGGTTGCTATTGGCGGCTTTTCAAACCACGACGCCAGCTTAGGCTATTTCAGCAGTCCGATGGTTAACGTAGTGTGTACCGTGTTTTTGCTTATTGCTGCGTTGAACTTCTCATTACACTATGCGGCGGTGAGCTCTCGTTCGGTTAAAGGCTATTTTAACGATCCAGAGTTTAAGGCGTTCTTTATCATTCAAGCTTCACTCATCGGGATTTGTTTCTTAGTACTTACACTTTCAGGCTATTACAGTTCGGCTGAGCAAGCTTTGGATCAAGCCATGATCCAAGCGGTATCTATTAGTACAACCGCAGGGTTTGCCACAACCGATTTTTCGGTATGGCCTACATTCCTGCCCATTATGCTAATTTTTTCTAGCTTTATTGGAGGGTGCGCGAGTTCCACGGGTGGGGGCTTAAAAGTAGTACGCGTGTGCTTACTTTTCCTACAAGGCAAGCGCGAGGTTGATAGGCTAATTCATCCGAAAGCGGTATACAGCGTTAAGTTTGGCGACCGTGCTATGCCCGACAGAGTCGTTGAAGCGGTATGGGGGTTCTTTTCGGCCTATGCTGTGGTGTTTGTCATCATTATGATAGGTTTAATTGCTACGGGCTTAGATAATCTAAGTGCCTTTACTGCTACGGCAGCTATGTTAAACAATTTAGGCCCAGGGTTGGGCAGCGTAGCGGCTAACTATGCTGATGTAACAGACGCTGGTAAGTGGATACTGGTGATTGCTATGGTATTCGGTCGGTTAGAAGTTTTTTCATTACTGGTGCTGTTCTCGCCTACTTTTTGGCGCAGTTAACAAATAAACCGGTAGTTTTGATGCGAGCTAAAGGGCGATAAATATCGCCCTTTAATTTTATGTCTTCAACTTTTATTCTTGCGGCACCTATGTCGCTTTGCTAAACCGCTAACCAAAGAAAAATGCGCTGGGCTGGAACAGCTTTTCCACATCATTAATGTACTTCTTATCTACCAAGAACAAAATGACATGGTCGTTTGCTTCAATCTTAGTATCGCTGTGAGCGATAATCACCTGTTCGTCACGAACAATAGCCCCAATCGTGGTACCTGGCGGTAGTTTAATATCGCCTATTTGTTTGCCAACTACCTTAGAAGTATTTTCATCACCGTGTGCTATAGCTTCGATTGCCTCGGCCGCTCCTCGTCGTAATGAATAAACGTTAACAATATCTCCACGGCGCACGTGAGTCAGTAGTGCCGAAATTGTGGCTTGTTGAGGCGAAAACGCAATATCTATTTCACCACCTTGTACCAAGTCGACATACGCACTTCGCTGAATAAGCACCATGGCTTTTTGTGCACCCATGCGCTTTGCCAGCATGGCTGACATGATATTCGCTTCATCGTCGTTGGTAACGGCTATGAAAGCGTCGACTTGCTCGATGTTTTCTTCACTTAGCAATTCAGGGTCAGACGCGTCACCACTAAATACAATGGTTTTATCTAAGTTGGCAGATAAATACTTGGCCCTTTCTGGACTGTATTCGATGAGCTTAACGTTATGATTATGCTCTAGCTTTTTCGCAAGGCCTGCACCAATCAAGCCACCGCCGGCAATCATAATTCGTTTGTAGCTTGATTCGAGCTTTTGCAGCTCACTCATTACTGCGCGAATGTGTTTGGTAGCGGCAATGAAGAACACTTCATCATCGGCTTCAATAACCGTGGTGCCTAACGGGCGAATAGGGCGGCCACGCCTGTAAATGGCAGCAACCCGGGTTTCAACGTTCGGCATATGGTCTTTAAGGGCAGACAACGCATGGCCTACCAATAAGCCACCGTAATAGGCTTTAACCGCAACAAGGCTGGCCTTGCCTTCAGCAAACTCAACCACCTGAAGTGCACCCGGGTAGTCGATAAGACGTTTGATGGCCTTAGTTACCAACTGCTCAGGAGCGATAATGTGGTCAACGGGAATGTCTTGCTGCTTATATAGCTGCTCTTGGTAAATGATGTACTGTTCAGAGCGCACGCGGGCAATTTTAGTGGGAGTCTTAAATAAGCTGTAGGCCACCTGACAGGCCAACATGTTGCTTTCATCACTATTGGTTACGGCTATCAGCATATCGGCATCTTCCGCTCCGGCCTTACGCAACACATCAGGGTGTGATCCCACGCCCGTTACTACTTGTAAATCAAGGCGGTCTTGAAGTGCGCGCAATATAGTGGGGTCAGAGTCAATAACCGTTATTTCGTTATTCTCACCCACTAAGTTTTCAGCAAGTGTTCCGCCTACTTGGCCGGCCCCTAAAATGATGATCTTCATCGTTATTATTTTGCCTTCATATTCGTGCTGGTCTTAACTGTGTGACATTGCGCAACTATTGAACTCAGTCTATCGACTTTACCAGCCTCGCATAATAGAAACCATCCATTTGTTGCTCCCCTGGCGTTATCTGACGTCCAGGTCTATCGACGGTTTCGGTTTTTAGTATGGGCGATAATGTGGCATCTGGTGTGTCGGACAAAAACTGCTGTATTTGCCCCATGTTCTCTTTTGGTAAAATAGAACAGGTTGCATAAAGTAGTGTGCCACCTGGTTTTAATAAGCCCCAGAGCGTATCTAATATGCGGCGTTGAAGCTGCGCTAAATTGTCAATGTCATTAGATTTTCGAAGCCAGCGAATATCAGGGTGACGTCGAATCACGCCGGTAGCAGAGCAGGGGGCATCCAGTAAAATTCTGTCGAAGGGCTTTCCGTCCCACCAAGTTTCTGGGTTAGCAGCATCACCCTGCTTAATATCGACAATGTGCTTAAGGCGAGTCATGTTTTCTTCTACTCGTTTTAGGCGGGTAGCATCAGCATCAAGCGCTAATACGTACTGTGTATCAGGTGCTGACTCAACAATATGCCCTGTTTTTCCGCCCGGTGCTGCACAGCAATCTAAAATACGTTCGTTTGCCTGTGGCTGTAAGTAGTGTGCGGCCAATTGAGCTGCACCATCTTGCACCGCAAAGTGCCCTTTATCAAAGCCAGGCAGGGCTGTAATGTCTTCACGTTTAGTCAGAATTACGGCATCAGCATGGTTTGCGCTAAGGGTATATTCAACCCCTGCTTTATCTAACGCTTGAGTAAATGCTGCCAACGATGTTTGCAACTTATTTACGCGAAGCCAAATGGGGGCCATGGCATTCGTTTCGTAACGAATTTGCTCGGCATCGTCACCATAGGCGTTTTCTATGGCCTTAAACAGCCACTTAGGTAAACCGCTGTTGATAATGGCATCGTCTACTTTTTTGTCGGCAAGGTTCTCTCGCTGAAAATTGCGTAATACCGCATTCACCAAGCCTTTAAGCGCTGCTGCGTTTAAATAAGACGCTGCAGCAACCGTTTCACCTACTGCAGCGTGATTGCTAACGCGGGAAAAGTTAAGCTGATACAAACCAAGAAGAATGAGGTGTTCAATAGCCTTTTTATTTCCCTTTAAGGGTCTATCAAGCAGAGAGCGCAGCCAATACTGTAAAAGGGGAAGTCGACGCATTACCCCTAACGACATCTCCTGAATCCATGCGTTGTCTTTAGCGTTATGTCTGCGCTGAACGCGTTCTAGGCACTCTCGAGATGACTTGCCTTGCTCTAAAATTTGATAAATAACCCACGCGCAATCTGCGCGCAGGTTCTTTTGTTTGGGAAGGGGTAATGGTTTCACGTTTAGTCCGCTTGTGTCAGACAACGGCCCACTTCAAACCATGTTTGGCGGGCATTGATAACGTCTGACGCTGGAAGCGCCTTTTTGCCAGGAATTTGAAGAGATGTAATGCATAGAGCATCGCGCCCAGTAGCGATAGTAATGCCTTCTTTATTAGCACTAACTACAGTACCTGGCTCAACGTCTTTTTCTAACGGCACAACGCTGGCAGACCATACTTTAACGTTCTGATCTTCGACCTGCATCCACGCTACAGGCCAAGGGTTGAAGGCGCGGATATTTCGCTCTATTTGCTCTGCATCGTCTGCCCAATTAATCAGGGCTTCTTCTTTTGAAAGTTTTTTCGCGTAGGTCGCTTGAGAGTCGTTTTGTTTGGTGGGCGTGTAACGATCAAATTCATTAACGACCTCAACCAACGCTTGTGGTCCTAGCTCTGCAAGCTTCTCATATAAGGTGGCGCTGGTATCTTCAGATGTAATAGGTAATGTTGCTATGTGCAGCATGTCACCCGTATCTAAACCTTCGTCCATTTGCATTATGGTTACGCCTGTCTCAGCGTCTCCCGCCCAGATTGAACGCTGTATTGGTGCCGCGCCTCGCCATTTGGGCAGTATAGACCCATGCACGTTAATACACCCTAGTTTAGGTGCATTTAATACCGCGGTAGGCAGTATCAGCCCATAAGCAACAACCACCATTAAATCGGCATTAAGCGAAGCTAATTCATTCTGGGCTTCTGATGCTTTGAGCGTTTGTGGCTGGTATACGGGAATGGTGTTTTCTTCTGCTAACACTTTAACCGGACTAGCAGTAAGCTTTTTACCTCGCCCAGCGGGCCTATCAGGCTGAGTGTAAACAGCAATGACCTCGTGCTCACTTTCTATCAAGGCTGATAGATGTTTAGCTGCAAAATCCGGAGTACCGGCAAAAATCACTTTCAATGGAGTTGTCACGTTATTCCTTAGGCTTTTGCAGCAAGACGCGCTTCTTTCTCAAGCTTTTTACGAATACGTTGGCGCTTAAGCGGTGAAAGGTAATCAATAAACAGTTTACCTTTTAAATGATCCAGCTCGTGCTGAATACAAATCGCTAACAAACCTTCTGCATCCAACTCAAAGCTCTCGCCATTTTGGTCTAGCGCCTTCACGGTAATCGCTTCGGCGCGCTCAACTTTCGCGTAATTACCCGGCACTGATAAACAGCCTTCTTCGCTAATCGTGGAGCCATCTTTACGAATGATTTCAGGGTTAATAAATACGCGTGGCTCGTTTTGATCTTCCGATACGTCCATTACAACAACTTGAACGTGGCGGTTAACTTGCGTTGCAGCAAGGCCAATACCGTTCTCGTCTTTCATGGTATCGAACATGTCCGATACCAATTGTTTAATTTCGTCGTTAACCTCTTCAACCGGCTTAGCTACCGTGCGAAGACGTTCATCAGGAAAACTTAATACGTCTAAAATTGCCATTTCTCGCTTACTTCACCTTTTCGCTGTATAAATTCATATACGATCTAATTGCCAGCACGCTTTACAGTGCTTATTAAGTTACTATTCTAACGTATATCGGGTTGTTTCGTGCAGTTTTTTACCGAAACCCTATTAGAATACCTAGTTATGCCGATATAGTGCTATTGTCTGAAAAAGCAACAATAAGTGACAATGAATAATTTGCAGGTGATTAATTTGAAAAAGCGATTAACTTACGCGCGTTGTGCAACAACTCTTATCCTTGGAGCGCTTTTGTCATTGCCTGCGCTCGCACTTCAATTAAAAGACAGTGCACCTGAAACCTATACCGTTAAGCGTGGTGATACCTTATGGGAAATCGCAAGTATTTTTCTAAACGAACCTTGGTTATGGCCAGAGTTGTGGAGAACGAATACGCAAATCGACAACCCCCACCTTATTTATCCTGGCGATGTTATCGTCGTAGGATATGTTGACGGTCAGCCTGTCTTAAGCGTTAAAAGAGATAAGCTCGCCTACAACTTGTCACCTTCAACCGATAAGCGAATTAAGTCAAAACCTGTCGACGTACTGTCCTGGATAACTATTTCTCCCTTTATAAGACATCATATGCTAATAGACGAGGGGAGCTACTCAGCATTACCCAGGCTTCTAGGTAATCAAGACGGCAATGTAAGATTCGCATCAGATGACTTTGTGCTAAGCCAGCAACAATTCAGTACCGACGACCAGTACAGAGTGATAAGAAAGCACGCTACTATCAAAAATCTTGAAGGCGAGACGTTGGGCATTCAGGTTACGCATGTGTCTAACGCTTCTCTAGTAGAAAAAGACCAAGCAGACGATACCATGCTGCTTTTTATTGACGATGCCAATCAAGAAGCAAAGCGCGGCGATAAACTTATGGCTGGTGGTTTTTCCCACCCTGAAGATTTTGAGCTCATTCCAGCGACTTCACAAAGAGGGGCTGTGGTGGGTGACTTGCACGACCATGATTTACTCGGCAAGTACGACGTTGTCATTCTTGATTTAGGCTCTATGGATGTGGCGCCAGGCACAGTATTGGGCGTGTACGCGCAAGGTCCAGCAATTATTGATGAAGATAGCCCACGCTATATTGATGAGCCCGGTGCTAAAAGTGGTGGTGAGTGGTTTATCGATACAGTAGCGCAGCCTGCGCTTAAAGTAGGCGAAGTGATTGTGTTTAAAACATTTGATGCGGCAAGTTACGGATTAATAACGCGAGCGAACAGAGGGATTAAGCGCGGTTTCATTGTCGCTAAGCCTTAAATGCTTAACGTTTTATTGTCGCTCTAAAAGGAGCGACAATGAACAAGCAAACTTCTCATATAGACGGCGACCTCTCTGCATGGTTAGCACTGGCCTCTGCGCAACGTGTTTCTCCTAAAACCTGGTTACAGGCAATCAAACATTATCAACTATCTCCCGCTGAGTTAGCCGGTAACACATCATCACTTCCCGACACTGTAAAACAGCTTACATGTCAAATATCAAAACCTTTAGTTGATGCAGCTTTTACGTGGAAACAGGGGAGTAACAATAGACATATTATTACTTATTCGTCTTCATACTATCCTCAATCGCTCAAGCAGTTAGACAGTCCACCTCTTGTAATATTGGCAACAGGAGATTGTGCTTTATTGCAAAGTCCACAAATAGCAATTGTAGGTAGTAGAAGATCTAGCTTTCAGGGGAGGCGTATAGCAAGCGACATTGCGTTTGGGTTGTCAGAAAACGGCATTGTGGTGACTAGCGGGCTCGCTATGGGCATTGATAGTGCTGCACACCAAGGCGCGCTGTCTGGTAGTACTGGAACCATTGCAGTAATGGGTACGGGACCTGAAAAGGTATATCCAGCTAAAAATAGTAAGCTCTATGAAGCTATTAATAATGACGGAGGTGTCACCGTCACAGAGTTTTTTCCAGGTCAGGGGCCTAAGCCTTGGCATTTTCCCAGGCGAAATCGAATTATCGCAGCGTTATCGCTTGGAACCTTAGTGGTAGAGGCAAAAATTAAGAGTGGCACCTTGATAACTGCGAATTTGGCCGCAGATATGGGGCGAGAAGTATTCGCTGTGCCAGGCAATATCGCTAATGCTTACGCTGAAGGTTGTCACTGGTTAATCCAACAGGGCGCGAAATTAGTAACGAATATAAGCGATATTCTAGATGAAGTTGGCGTTCAGCCTGAACAACTAGGCTTGAATGTTGACGAGCAAAACGAAAAAAGTACAGCGAATAGCTTGGCAACCGATAAATTATTAGCTAGTGTGGATTATGACATCACCGCTATTGATGTCATAGCCCAGCGCAATGCCTTATCTGTATCGCAAGCAATGGCATCATTATTAGAATATGAGTTGCGTGGTTTAGTGGCCGCTGTCCCTGGTGGTTACGTTAAATTGAGGGGAAAATAATATGTTCGATATCCTCATGTATCTGTTTGAAAACTTCATTCACAGTGAAACGGAAATTCGTGTTGACCAAGACGAGTTAACGGAAGAGCTTGTGCGCGCAGGATTTCATCACGATGAGATTTATAAAGCCCTCGCATGGTTAGAAAAGTTAGCGGCACTGCAAGAGACGGACATCAAACCGTACTTTTGTAAAGGCATTAGCACTAGCTTAAGCCGTATTTACACGCATGAAGAACAAATGCGTTTAGATGTGGAATGTCGTGGTTTTCTTATGTTCTTAGAGCAGGTCAATGTGTTGGATGCCTCCACACGCGAAATGGTTATAGATCGTGTTATGGAAATTGACTCCAATGAATTTTGTTTAGAAGACCTGAAATGGGTTGTGCTAATGGTACTATTCAACGTACCAGGCAAAGAGAAAGCCTACGCACAAATGGAAGATCTTTTGTTCGAAGAGCCAGATGGTGTTCTGCATTAATGCAGTTGTAGTCACTGGTATTTGAATCTTTACTTAAAAATGCGCTGTAAAATTACAGCGCATTTAAGGCCTTAACGTCCAATACATGTCTAAAATAGACCATTCACTCTTTTCAGCACACGAGCATGCTCTTGATGATAATTTCGGAGATTGCCCCGAGTGCGGTAAACCTCTTCATATAAAGAATAGTAAATCTGGCCCTTTTATCGGGTGTACGGGCTATCCGGAATGTAGCTTTAGTAAGCCACTTCACGACAAACAAACCACCATACTGAAAACCTTGGACGGTGTAGCCTGCCCTGAGTGCGCATCCGACTTAGCCATAAAGAAGGGGCGGTTTGGCATGTTTATCGGCTGTACTAATTTTCCTTCATGCCATCACATAGAGCCCATTAAAGAAAAAGAAGACACTTTGGTGGATTGTCCAAAGTGTAAGAAAGGACACCTAATCTCGCGTACTAACAAATACGGCAAACAGTTTTTTGCGTGCAACCATTATCCACAATGTCGATATGTGCTAAATTTCACGCCGGTAAATGAAAGCTGCCCAGACTGCGGTTGGGGAGTATTAATAGATAAAAAAGGGCAGTTACAGTGCCCTCAGCCGGCTTGCGGCTATAAAAAGTAATTACATAAAGAACTATACGTAGAGATCAAAACCATGTCTGATATCCAAAATGGGAACGTAAACACGTTTACCCCCGTTGAGGCTAACTCACCTGAAGTAGACCCTGTTGTTGCCGCATTCCAAGCTGGCAGTTTAATCGTTTATCCAACCGAAGCGGTAATGGGCATCGGATGTGACCCCGACAATGAAGCCGCAGTAAATGCGCTGTTAGAGATAAAACAGCGGCCGGTAGAAAAGGGCGTGATCTTGATTGCTGCAAACTACAGTCAGCTACTGCCTTATGTTAACGATAACGCCATTCGCCCTGACAGACGCACCGATATTTTTTCGAGCTGGCCAGGCCCTAATACCTGGCTATTACCTAAGTCGTCATCTGCGCCAGTTTGGTTAACCGGCAAGCATAGTAAAATAGCGGTGCGCGTAACTAATCACCCTGTAGTAGTGGAATTGTGCAACAAGTTAGGTAAGCCGTTGGTTTCTACAAGCGCTAACCTGACCGGCCAACCGCCAGCCACCACCACTGAAGAAGCAAAAGCCGTATTCGCTGATTCCGTTTTCTATGTAGAAGGGGAAGTAGGCGGTGCAACTAAACCCAGTACCATTCGCGATGGTGACACAGCAGAGGTGATAAGAGCATGACATCAGCAGGATTACTGGACGGTAAAAACGCCGCTGAAGTAATAGAGCAAGTAAAACGCTATTTGCTTGGGCTGCAAGACACCATTTGCCAAACCCTTGAACTTGCCGATGGAAAAGGTCATTTTGTTGAAGACAGCTGGCAGCGTGAAGAGGGCGGCGGTGGCCGTTCTCGAGTACTAAAAAATGGTGCGGTGATTGAACAAGGCGGGGTTAACTTTTCTCATGTTTTTGGCAGTCAAATGCCTGCTTCAGCAACGGCTAATCGCCCTGAGCTTGCGGGAAGAAACTTTCAAGCAATGGGTGTATCACTCGTTATTCATCCACATAACCCGTATATCCCAACGTCACATGCCAATGTTCGCTTTTTTATTGCAGAAAAAGAGGGCGAAGCTCCTATCTGGTGGTTTGGCGGCGGTTTCGACTTAACGCCATTTTATCCGTTTAAAGATGACGTGTCGCATTGGCATAATACGGCTAAAAAATTATGTAAGCCATTTGGCGATGATGTCTACCCTAAATATAAAAAGTGGTGCGACGATTACTTTTATCTAAAACACCGCAATGAAACACGCGGAGTGGGTGGTTTATTCTTCGATGACCTGAATGAATGGGGCTTTGAACAGTCATTTGCGTTTATGCAGGCTGTTGGTAATGGTTTCATCGATGCTTACGTTCCTATTGTTGAACGTCGTAAGCTAACCGATTTCGGTGAAAGAGAGCGTGATTTCCAACTTTATCGCCGGGGCCGCTACGTTGAATTTAACCTTGTATTCGACCGGGGCACTTTATTTGGACTGCAAACCGGCGGGCGCACCGAATCTATCTTAATGTCAATGCCGCCGCTAGCGCGTTGGGAGTATTGTTACACGCCTGCACCAGGTAGCGCCGAGGCCAAGCTGACAGACTGGTTAAAACCTACTGATTGGTAATCAATTGTTAAATAAGGCAGCGCTTAAATCCTTAAGCGGATCGCCGATAGCAGCTTTCATCTTTAATGACTAAAAAACGCCGTATTAACGTTAATGCGGCGTTTTTTTGATCTACATCAAGGTGGAATATCAACTGTGTTTCAGTGAGTTACCAAACTTGCGCTGGATCAATGTTTCTCTTAACCACAGGCGTAAAGTAGCGCCATCTTAGTTAAACACAAAAGAGACACATCATGCGCAAACACTTTTTATCTGCATCTGCACTTTGCCTTACACTTGCTGCACTCTCACCTTTAGCTAGCGCTCACCAGCAGGGCGACTGGATTGTTCGTGGCGGTCTTACTACCGTTGCTCCTGACGAATCGACTTCTAACATCGTCGCGGGTGGAACTGATCTTGGCGTGGCCCTTAATATCGGTAACGATACTCAACTAGGTCTTAATGTAGCGTACTTTATTACTGACAATATTAATATCGAGCTGCTTGCCGCAACGCCCTTTAAGCACGACGTTAATTTTTCTGTTGCTGATCCGTTAGGGACGGGTAATCAGCTTGGTGAAGTCACGCATCTTCCTCCTACGCTTACCGCAAACTACTATTTTAATGATGCCAGCTCTGCGTTTCAGCCGTACATTGGTGCAGGTGTCAACTATACCTTTATCTTTGATGAAGAGTTTACAGGTGCGAATGAAACAGCTGGCTTAAGCGACCTTTCGCTTGATAATTCATTTGGCTTGTCAGCACAGGTGGGAATGGATTACCAAATTGATACCAAATGGCATGTTAATGCATCGGTTCGATTTATTGATATAGATACCGAAGCAACCTTTAAAGTGGGTGATGCTGCTGGAAAGGTGAGTGATATTGAAATAGACCCTTGGGTATACACGATATCGGTAGGTTACACCTTCTAAGGCCTAAACCTAACAATTGAAGCTTTCATAATTGCACTACTTTATACGTCAACAAGAGCGTAGACAGTAACAGGGGACTTGCGCGTTAAAAGGTTAATCCTTTCAACGCGCTTTTTTATTTTGTATTCACCATGTGATTGGCGAGTTGATCAAGTGCGTCTATCAATTGTTGAGCTAAGGCGATATCTTCAACCGTTTTAAACATGGCTTTTCGCATGCAATACATCCACTGCGCTTTTAACTCCGGTGTTACGGTATAAGGTAGGTGGCGTGCACGCAGACGCGGGTGACCAAACTGCTGCTGATAATCATCAGGACCACCAAGCCACAAGCTTAAATACAAAAAGAATACATGGCGAATTCTGTCTAATGGCTGAGGATGAATAGCAAGTAGTTCACTCGCAAGTGGGTCGGTCTCCATAATGTCGTAAAACGTATTTGCTAATTCCCGTACTTTCTCCTCTCCACCTATACGTTCATATGGTGTACTCTGCGAAGCACGATTATCGCTTTTCTTCTTTATATTAAATAAGTCTCGTATTCCCATGAAAAAATTCGCTGTATTCGGAAATCCTATTGCACAGAGTTTATCACCAACTATCCATCAAATGTTTGCTGAACAAGTGGGAGAAAAGATTTCTTATGAAAAGATACTTGCGCCTGAAGATGGTTTTATTGAAGCTGCCAAAGCGTTTTTAGCGCAGAAAGGTGCTGTAGGCTGCAATGTCACCATGCCTTTTAAGCTAGATGCATTCAACCTGGCAAAGGTAGATGACCAAGCGGCTAAAGATGCACAAGCTGTTAATACACTAATGAATAGTGGCAATGATGAAGTGCTTGGGTACAACACAGATGGTGTGGGCCTGGTAAATGATTTACTTAATAGTGGAGTGGAAATTAAGGGTAAGCGCGTGTTGCTTATTGGTGCCGGCGGCGCAGCTCGCGGCGTCATTTCCCCGTTAATAAAAGCAGGGGCCGCTTCTTTAACCATTGCAAATAGAACCAAAGCAAAAGCTGAGGAAGTAGTAAATGCTGCCTCTAACGCTAAAGTGCAGGTGGTCGCGCTTGAAGATATCGCAGATGTTGCGCCTCATATTATTATTAATTCAACAGCCGCCAGTTTAAGCAATGAATTGCCGTGCCGTTTAAATGATGGTGTTTTACAAAATTGTGAAGTGGTGTACGACATGGTTTATAAAAACTCACCCACGCGCTTTATGAGAGATGCGGCCGAACTTGGTGTTAAGACACAAATCGATGGATTAGGGATGCTGGTTGAGCAAGCGGCTGAAGCATTCTACATATGGACACAAAAGCGCCCCGATACTTCAGATATTGTAAAACGTGTCAGGGCTATCGTTGAGCAAGGTGAGAAGCGAAACTAGTTCGCTTCTTCAAGGTACTCATCTTTCAATACAACATAGTTAACGGCAGACTGTTTCAGGAATGCCATTTCAGCGTCGTTGAGCGGTCTTTTCTTTTGCATGGGGTTCCCAACGTAAAGAAATCCGCTTTCTAATCTTTTGTTCGGCGGTACTAATGTACCTGCACCAATAAACACATCGTCTTCAACAACAACACCATCCATTACAATAGCGCCCATGCCAACGAGAATTCGATTACCCAACTGGCAGCCGTGCAACATACACTTATGCCCAACGGTGACGTCCTCACCAATAATAAGTGGGAAGCCGTCGGGGTTTTTCTCAGATTTACGGGTAACGTGTAAAACACTGCCATCTTGAATATTAGAACGGGCGCCAATACGAATTTTGTTAACGTCGCCACGAGCAGCGACCAGCGGCCAAATGCTCGCGTCATCTTCTAAAACTACATCACCGACGATTCTTGCCGAGCCATCAACATAGACATTCTTTCCTAATGTAGGAGAAACACCTTTAAAACTATCAATCGATTTATGCATTACACACTCATATGAATTGCGCAGAAAGTGAATTACACAAACTCTAACAGCAATGCCGGTGAGTTGGTACTAGTAGGGTGTACTGAGCCTACCCGTCATGCTTTAAGCAACAGGTAACTATCCGTACGTTGCAACACGCGAAGAGGAGGGTAGTAAATCACAAGGAGAAAAATGATAATGTAGTTTGCTAATAGAATTTATCGAGACATTGTAATGCCCAAGCGCTATGTATTTTTCACTGCCCTTCCCTATGCCTATCCTATTTATAGACCACTACAAGAGGCCATTAGAGCTAGAGGTGATGAAGTAGCCTGGTTTTTGGAAGGAGAATGTCCCGATCTTTTGAAGCCTGATGAAATTCGCCTTCACACTATTAATGATGTTGTTGAATACAATCCCTTAGCCATATTTGCGTGTGGAAATATCATCTATCACTTTTTGCCGGGAATAAAGGTATCAGTATTTCACGGTTATCCGATTGGCAAGCGAGGGGAGAAGAGTAGCGCTACAGATGATCACTTCTCTATTCGCGGGTGGTTTGATATGTACTGTACTCAGGGGCCAAGTAGCACAGAGTATTTTAAGCAGCTTGAGGCTAAACATCAGTTTTTTAAAGTGTACCAAACAGGTTGGGCGAAAGTGGATGACTACTTTTCTCCATATAAGAGGGAAAACGATGTTCCCACTATTCTCTATGCCACCACTTTTTCTAAAGGCATTACCTCTGCTCCCGTACTTGTCGACACAATAAGTAGTTTAGTGAAAGAAAAGAAATGGAATTGGCGTTTAACATTTCATCCTAAACTCAACGATCAAGCACTATTAAATAGATATCGTGCGCTGGCAGAAGAAAATAGTAATGTTACCTTTGTCGATAATGTGCGTCTTGAAGACTTTCAGCAATCAGATGTCATGTTGTGTGACAGCAGCTCTATAATTTTAGAGTTTATGATGATGAACAAACCTGTTGTCACTTATCGCAATACAAACCCTGGACAACATCTACTTAATGTCACAGAAGTAAGCGAAGTAGAAAACGCCATTGAAACTGCATTAACGCGACCCGCATCATTAATGAAAGAGGTTAATGACTTTGCCCATTATCATGAAGCCTATAGAGATGGACGTAATTGCGAACGTATTTTAGATGCAGTCGATGACTTTAATAGTAATTATAAAGGTAAGATAAAAGCTAAGCCGCTTAACCTGTGGCGCAAGTTCAGGTTAAGGAATAAGCTGAAATACTGGAAATAGTTGGTATTTTGAGCGTTCAAAACGAATATGACACTTTTTTTAAAATAAG